>NZ_JBXAOE010000042.1:0-61324 GCF_058802485.1 Cupriavidus sp. GW822-FHT02D05
CCCCCCCCCCCCCCCCCCCCCCCCCCCCCCCCCCCCCCCCCCCCCCCCCCCCCCCCCCCCCCCCCCCCCCCCCCGCCGCCGGGGCAGTCGCAGCAGGCTCATGGGGAGGAGGTGGTCGGGCAGGTCTTGGCGGTGTCGCCGGCATGCCGTCAAAGGGAAACGGCGCTGATGCCGATCCTGATTTTGATTTTAATGGCGCTTTCTAGTCGTGCGCCACGGCTGCCTGGAATTTCTCCAGGCAGTAGCCCAGCCCGCGTACCGTGGCAATGCGGATCCCGCCCACCTCGATCTTCTTGCGCAGCCGGTGCACGTAGACTTCGATGGCATTGTTGCTGACCTCTTCGCCCCATTCGCACAGGTGGTCGACCAACTGCTCCTTCGATACCAGCCGCCCGGTGCGGGTGAGCAGGATCTCCAACAGCCCGACTTCGCGCGCGGAGAGATCCAGCATCTGCTCGTTCAGGTAAGCGATGCGGCCAACCTGGTCGAAGGCCAGCGGGCCGTGGTGCGTGAGCGTGGCGCCGCCGCCGGCGCCGCGTCGCACCAGCGCGCGCACGCGGGCTTCCAGCTCGGACAGGGCGAAGGGCTTGGCCATGTAGTCATCGGCGCCCAGGTCCAGGCCCTTGACGCGCTCATCGACGCCGTCGGCCGCGGTCAGGATCAGTACCGGCAGCATGGCGCCGCGCGTGCGCAGGCGCTTGAGCACTTCCAGCCCGGGCATGCGGGGCAGGCCGAGATCGAGGATCAGGAGGTCGAAGGTCTGGGTCGAGAGCGCCGAGTCGGCTTCAATCCCACTGGCGACATGGTCGACGGCATAGCCGGAGTGACGTAATGAGCGCGTCAGGCCGTCTGCCAGCACATCGTCATCTTCGGCGATCAGAATACGCATGGTTGTCTCCACCCTGGCCCGGCTTAGTCGTCGCTTTACATCAAATGACGCGTGCGGGACTTGCCAAGCATACTGTTTTTTTATACAGTACTCGCTTGATCCGGTCGCGCGGTGAGCGGGCCGGATCGTACTGAATTTAGTAACGAACGTATTACCGGCGTTTGCCCAATGTTTGCCCCTGCTGCCAGGTTCATTGTCATCAGGAGTTCGCAGCGCGGCGCGGGTCGGGCGGTTACCCGCAAAAGCAGGCAGCGCGCCATATGCGGCCTATTTATACACCATTGACGGAAGGACGACCATGGATGACGGCAAGAAGGCGGGTGCTGGCGTAAGCGCCGAAAAGCAGAAGGCGCTGGCGGCCGCGCTGGCCCAGATCGAGAAGCAGTTCGGCAAGGGCTCGATCATGAAACTGGGCGAAGCCGACATCGACCAGGATATCCAGGTCGTGTCCACCGGCTCGCTGGGCCTGGACATCGCGCTGGGCGTCGGCGGGCTGCCGCGCGGCCGCGTGGTGGAAATCTACGGTCCGGAATCCTCGGGCAAGACCACGCTGACGCTGCAGGTCGTGGCCGAGATGCAAAAACTGGGCGGCACCTGCGCCTTTATCGATGCCGAGCACGCGCTCGACGTCAACTATGCCGGCAAGCTCGGCGTGTCTGTCGGCGACCTGCTGATCTCCCAGCCCGATACCGGCGAGCAGGCACTGGAAATCACCGACGCGCTGGTGCGCTCGGGCTCGGTCGACCTGATCGTGATCGACTCGGTGGCGGCCCTGGTACCCAAGGCCGAAATCGAAGGCGAGATGGGCGATTCGCTGCCGGGCCTGCAGGCCCGCCTGATGAGCCAGGCACTGCGCAAGCTGACCGGCACCATCAAGCGCACCAACTGCCTGGTGATCTTCATCAACCAGATCCGCATGAAGATCGGCGTGATGTTCGGCTCGCCCGAAACCACCACCGGCGGCAATGCGCTGAAGTTCTACGCCTCGGTGCGCCTGGACATCCGCCGCATCGGCTCGATCAAGAAGGGCGATGAGGTGATCGGCAACGAAACCAAGGTCAAGGTGGTCAAGAACAAGGTATCGCCGCCGTTCCGCGAAGCCTTCTTCGACATTCTCTACGGCCAGGGCATCTCGCGCCAGGGCGAAATCATCGACCTCGGCGTGGACGCCAAGGTCGTCGAGAAGTCGGGCGCGTGGTACAGCTACAAGGGCGAGAAGATCGGCCAGGGCAAGGACAACGCGCGTGAATACCTGCGCGAAAATCCGGACATCGCCGACGAGATCGAGAACAAGGTGCGCGAGTCGCTGGGCGTGGTCCTGATGAACGGCACGCCGGCCACCGCAGGCGCCGTGGCCACCGCCGAAGACTGAGCTTCGCTGGCCGGGGCATTCCCGGCCGCGATCCCCATCCCGGGGCGGCACGCGCAGCGACGCGCGCCGCCCCGGTTTGCATTTTCAAAGCGCATCCATATAACGCATTGATAAAGCGCATTGATAGTACGCATTGATAATGCGCGGTGTTCAAGCGCGCCTTCCCCATGGCTACCCGTCCTCCTCTCTCCCTGAAAGCCCGCGCTGTCGGCTACCTGTCGCGGCGCGAGCACAGCCGGGCGGAGCTGGCGCGCAAGCTGGCCCCGCATGCCGAGTCTCCCGAGGCACTCGAGCAATTGCTGGATGCGCTGGAGCGCGAGAACTGGCTATCCAACGCGCGCTTTGTCGACAGCCTGGTGCACCGGCGCGCGGCCCGCTATGGCGCCGCCCGCGTGATGCAGGAAGCCCGCACCCATCAGCTCGGCGGAGATCAACTCGCCGACCTGCAGGATCGCCTGCGCGGGTCGGAGCTGGAGCGCGGCCGCGCGGTCTGGCAAAAGCGTTTTGGCACGCCGCCCGCCACGCCCGAAGACAGGGCCAAGCAGATCCGCTTTATGGTCGCCCGCGGCTTTTCCCGCTCGGTGGTGAGCCAGGTGATAAAAGGGGCGGATGAGTGGCTGGATGGCAGTGATTGACGTCCGCCGACGTGGCAGCCTCAAGTTCAAGTGATGCCGCAGTGATGTCGCGGTGATGTTACTGCCATGTCCTGCACCGGTTTCGGGCGCATACCTGCTTTGCGAGTAGGCGTATTCCGAATCTTCGCGCCTTGCTCACGCCTTGCTCATGCCTTGTGCCTTAGGCCGTTTCCGCCGCAATGCCGTGATTTTTCCGCATGCGCGGGGCTTGCCCGTCGCTCGACAATCCCCGACAACAGCGCCGCGCGCAGTTTGTTCCCGGCCAACGTTGTCCGGCATGTTAAAATCCTGCGGTTTTCCGGCCCAGCCGTCCATTTCTCCCGCTCCTGCCTGGTGTTATGCCGCTTTCCCCGCCCGTCAATCGCGCCCTGCGTCACCGTCGTGCCATCACGGCGGAGGCTTATCTTAGGGACGACGGCCTATGGGACATCGAAGCGCGCCTGACTGACACCAAGCCGCGCGAGATTCCGCTGGCCGGCGGCGGTGTGCGCCCGGTGGGTGAGCCGCTGCACGATTTGTGGCTGCGCGTCACCATTGACCTGCGCATGAACGTCGTGGACGCCGATGCCTGTTCCGACTGGGTGCCTTATCCCGGCCAGTGCGACACCATCGGCCCGGCCTACCGCAAGCTGATCGGCCTGAACCTGATGAAGGGTTTCCGCAAGTCGGTGAAAGAGCGCCTGTCGGGCGTGGCCGGATGCACGCATTTGACCGAGCTGGCCGGCGTGTTGCCGACCACCGCGATCCAGGCATTCGCCGGCGATGTGTTCAACATTCGCGACGGCGGTGCCGAAGACACCAGTACCGAACCGCCTTACCAGTTGCACGGCTGCCATGCCCTGCATTTCGAAGGCGAGGTCGTACGCCAGTTTTACCCCCGCTGGTATGGTCACCAGCCAAAACCGAGGATCAAGACCGAAGGGTCATCGACCCCGGCGGCGCAGCCAGCGGAGGCGCTCGCCGCCCCCGCCGGCGGCGCCATGTCGCGCAGGTCAACCGGCACTTCTGGCTAAGCCAGGCCGGCCTGCAGTCCGCCGAGATTCCATCTCCACACTTTTACGCCTACCCGAAAGGAAACACGCATGAATATCCATGAGTACCAAGGCAAGGAAATCCTGCGCAAATACAATGTGCCGGTTCCGCGCGGCATCCCCGCGTTCTCGGTCGAAGAGGCCCTGAAGGCTGCTGAACAACTGGGCGGCCCGGTATGGGTCGTCAAGGCGCAGATCCACGCGGGCGGCCGCGGCAAGGGCGGCGGCGTGAAGGTGGCCAAGAGCATCGACGAGGTCAAGACCTACGCCACCAACATCCTCGGCATGACCCTGGTCACGCACCAGACCGGCCCGGAAGGCAAGAAGGTCAACCGCCTGCTGATCGAAGAAGGCGCTGACATCAAGAAGGAACTGTACGTCAGCCTGGTGGTTGACCGCGTTTCGCAAAAGGTCGCCCTGATGGCCTCCAGCGAAGGCGGCATGGACATCGAAGAAGTCGCTGCCCACAGTCCGGAAAAGATCCACACGCTGATCATCGATCCGTCGGCCGGCCTGCTCGACGCGGACGCTGACGACATCGCTCGCAAGATCGGCGTGCCCGACGCAAGCGTGGCGCAAGCCCGCCAGGCCCTGCAAGGCCTGTACAAGGCATTCTGGGACACCGACGCCTCGCTGGCTGAAATCAACCCGCTGATCCTGACCGGCGACGGCAAGGTGATCGCGCTCGACGCCAAGTTCAACTTCGACTCCAACGCCCTGTTCCGCCACCCGGAAATCGTCGCTTACCGCGACCTGGACGAAGAAGATCCGGCTGAAATCGAAGCGTCGAAGTTCGACCTGGCCTACATCTCGCTGGACGGCAACATCGGCTGCCTGGTGAACGGCGCTGGCCTGGCCATGGCCACCATGGACACCATCAAGCTGTTCGGCGGCGAGCCGGCCAACTTCCTGGACGTGGGCGGCGGTGCCACCACCGAGAAGGTGACCGAAGCCTTCAAGCTGATGCTGAAGAACCCGAACCTGAAGGCCATCCTGGTCAACATCTTCGGCGGCATCATGCGTTGCGACGTGATCGCCGAAGGCGTGATCGCTGCATCCAAGGCCGTGTCGCTGTCCGTGCCGCTGGTCGTGCGCATGAAGGGCACCAACGAAGAGATCGGCAAGAAGATGCTGGCCGACTCGGGCCTGCCCATCATCGCCGCCGATACCATGGAAGAAGCTGCCCAGAAGGTCGTGGCTGCTGCCGCGGGCAAGTAAGCCAGACGCGAACACGAACGCCAGCAGCGCGCCGGGGCCAGGCCTTCGCGCGCTGCTTTGAGCCAAGCAAAGGATTACAGCATGTCGATTCTGATTAATAAAGACACCAAGGTCATCACCCAGGGCATCACCGGCAAGACCGGCCAGTTCCACACCCGTGGCTGCCGCGACTATGCCAACGGCAAGAACTGCTTCGTTGCCGGCGTGAACCCGAAGAAAGCGGGCGAAGACTTCGAAGGCATTCCCATCTACGCAAGCGTCAAGGATGCCAAGGCATCGACCGGCGCCACCGTGTCCGTGATCTACGTGCCGCCCGCAGGCGCCGCTGCCGCCATCTGGGAAGCCGTTGACGCTGACCTGGACCTGGTGGTCTGCATCACCGAAGGCATCCCCGTGCGCGACATGATGGAGCTCAAGGACAAGATGGCCAAGGGCAACAAGAAGACCCTGTTGCTGGGACCGAACTGCCCGGGCCTGATCACGCCTGACGAAATCAAGATCGGCATCATGCCGGGCCACATCCACCGCAAGGGCCGCATCGGCGTGGTGTCGCGCTCGGGCACGCTGACCTATGAAGCAGTCGGTCAGCTGACCGCGCTGGGCATGGGCCAGTCGTCGGCAGTCGGCATTGGTGGCGACCCCATCAACGGCCTGAAGCACATCGACATCATGAAGATGTTCAACGACGATCCCGAAACGGACGCCGTGGTCATGATCGGCGAAATCGGTGGTCCGGACGAAGCCAACGCGGCTTACTGGATCAAGGAAAACATGAAGAAGCCGGTGGTTGGCTTCATCGCTGGCGTGACCGCGCCTCCGGGCAAGCGCATGGGCCACGCCGGCGCGCTGATCTCGGGCGGTGCCGACACGGCGCAAGCCAAGCTGGAAATCATGGAAGCCTGCGGTATCAAGGTCACCAAGAACCCGTCGGAAATGGCTCGCCTGCTCAAGTCGATCCTGTAAATACCGGTCTGCAGCCTCCCGCCTCCGGGCGGGAAAGCTTGCCGGAGCCGGAGCGCTCGCGTGACTGCGACCGCACACCGGCTCTCCATGCCCCCGCCTCCGTGCGGGGGCATGTCATTCTGGAGTACCGTTACCTAGGGTATCTCCCAAGGTGCGCGACATGCCGATTGAAACCGAATCGAAAGCTTGATACGGTAAATCTTCATGTCTGAAGACTCAGACATCCGAAATTCCGCATGCGGCACAGTTGTTGGTGACGCAATGTGGCGTTCGAATCATAATTTAAGAAACTCGAGGAGCTTTACCGTGGAACTGCTGTCCTCCACCGCTTTCTGGATTGCGTTGGGATCCATCATCCTGACCAACATCGTGCTATCCGGCGACAACGCCGTGGTGATCGCGCTGGCCTCCCGCAACCTCCCGCCCGCCCAGCAGAAGAAGGCCATCTTCTGGGGCAGCGCCGCCGCCATCATCATGCGGGTGGTGCTCACGGTTGCCGCGGTCAAGCTGCTGAGCCTGCCGTACCTGAAGATCGTCGGCGCCATCCTGCTGGTCTACATCGGCGTGCAACTGCTCACCGGCGATGACGACGAAGAAGGCCACTCGGCCAAGGACAACATCTGGGCCGCGATCCGCACCATCCTGATCGCCGACCTGGTGATGTCGCTCGACAACGTGGTGGCCGTGGCCGCCGCAGCGCAGAAGGGGCCGGAAGGCAGCCAGCTGATGCTGCTGATCCTGGGCCTGGGCCTGTCGATCCCCCTGATCGTGTTCGGCAGCACCATCCTGCTCAAGGTCATGGACCGCTTCCCCATCATCATCGTGCTGGGCGCCGCGCTGCTGGGCTACCTGGCCGGTGAAATGCTGGTCAGCGACCCGGTGGACGCAGCATGGTTCGAGATGCACGTGCCGCATGCCCACCTGGTGTTCGGCGTGATCGGCGCCGCGCTGGTGGTGGTGGTTGGCAAGCTGCTGAGCAGGCGAGCGCCACAGACGGCCTGATGGGCTGTGACCCGTCCTGGGACGGGTTTGTAGATGAGGTGGTGCCCCGTTCGTTGGGGCACTGCCGGACAGACGGGTGGCCCGGGAGCCGCCCGTTTTGTTTTTGGGCCGTAGCGCAGGCCACTTAGCGGATTCGGCGGTGATTTCAGTGTGGTTTCAGACTGACTTAAGCCAAAACGTAGGCTTACTGACCCGCCGCGTCATACTTAGTGACAAAATTTGCGCGGGATCAACACCCGGAAGGGCCTGAAGTGGCGAAAATTGTCACTCGCCGACGAGACATCAAGACTTGGCGGCGCTGGCACGCTAAGTGCTAAGAACGTACAGCATCACATGAAACAAGATGTTTCGATTTGTATCCAAAATTCCTTCGAGGGGTCAATCATGCAACAACGGGTGCAACAAATGAAAAAACTGGGCCGCCGAGTCCAGAAGGGCTTCACGCTGATCGAACTGATGATCGTGGTTGCGATTATCGGTATCTTGGCGGCGATTGCTATTCCGCAGTATCAGGATTATGTGACTCGTGCTCGCTGGACTGAAAATGTTACGTCAATTGCAGGGATGAAGCAGGCTATTGCAGAGTGCGTTCAGCAAAATGCAATGGCTCCCGCAGCGGTGATCGGCGCACCGTGCGACTCGTTTGCTGCGCTGAGCGCTGCTAATACTGGAGTCGGCTTCACTGCGCTGCCTGCTCCCAAGTATGAGGCAGCAGCTACTCCCGTGGCATACGCTGCGGGGGTGATCACGCTTACTGGCTCGGCTCAAGTTGGCGGCTGCGTAGTAACGTTTACGCCTTCCATCACTGCTTCCGCCGTGACCTGGGCTTCAGCTACGGCCGCTGGTTGTACTAAGGGACAGACCGGGATTTAACCGAACGGCAAATTCAGAAAAAGCGCCTTCGGGCGCTTTTTTTTTCCCCACTCCCCAAGCTATCATCCGCCTTCTGCCCACAAGGCATAACAAGGCACCCCGCATGCTGCCCTCCCGGTCAGCCATCCCTCTCAGCTTCCTCGCCGTAGCGGTCACGCTACCGCTGCTGGTCTCCCGGCACACGCTTCCGCTTGCCACGTTCTATGGCGAATGGACTTCGGCATTGCTGTTTGCGCTCGCCGTCATCGTGCTGGGCGCCTTGGCACAGCGGCAAGGCAGGAGCACGGCCTACCAGGCCGCTCCCGCCCAGTTCCCCTGGATCGTCCTCTTTCCCCTCTGGCTGATCGCCACCGGCATCACGCAGACGCTGACCGGCATGGCTGATGTGTCGGGCAGCCGGTTGCTGACTGAGCTCTCGCTGGCGCTGGGCGCCGCGGTGATGTGGGCTGCGTGGCGCCAGGGCCGTGCCGCGTCGTCCGTGGAGCGGCAGGCGATGGTGGATGTGTTGGCCATCGCCTGGCTGGTGGCCGGGCTGCTGGGCACGCTGGCGCAATGGGTGCAGGTGTTTGGCCTGGAGCCGGACACGCTGGGGATGGTGTCCACTTACTTTTACGACGATAACCGCCGTCTGTGGGGCAACCTGAACCAGCCGAACCACCAGGCTACGGTGCAAGGTATCGCGCTGGCGGCGGCTGTCTGGCTGGCGGCGCGCGGGTGGTTGCGGGTGCCGGCCTGGCTGGCGGCGGCGGTGCTGTTGGTGAGCGGGATCGTGCTGTCCGGCTCGCGCACGGGTGTGTTGCATGTGGGGCTGGCCGCGGTTTATGCGCTGGTGGCTGCCTGGATGGCGCGGGGCGGGGCGGCGTTTGGCGGTCCGGGCGACCCGGGCGGGTTCGCCGGCGCCACGCAGCGCGCCGGCCACGCCGGGCGCAACCCCATGCGGCGTCCCGCCGGGCTGGCGTTTGCCGCGGTGGCCATGGTGGTTTTGCTGCTGGTCTTGCAGCCGGCGATCAAGAGCGCTGGACAGGCGATGGACTGGCGCCTCTTCGATACCGTGGCGCAGATGCGGGGGGGCGACCAGCTCTCGTGGCGCGCCGCGATGTGGACGCACGCGTGGGCGATGTTCCGCGCCCACCCATGGCTTGGGGTGGGATGGGGTGAGTATGGCTGGGCGCAGTTCCAGCAGCTCGCGCAGGTGGGCGTGAAAGTCGAGATGTCGCTGCATGCGCACAATGCCGTGCTGGATATGCTGGCCAAGATGGGCGTGATCGGCGCGGCGGGCGTGTTCCTGAGCCTGCTGGCGTGGCTATGGCGCGTGGCGCGCCAGCGCTTGTGGCGCGGGGATGCGCGCGAGCGCGCGCAGGCGGGGCTGGTGCTGACCTGGCTGGCGATGCTGTGCGCGCATTCGATGCTGGAGTACCCGCTGCACTACTTGTATTTCGTGCTGCCGTTCTGCTTCATGCTGGGCTGGCTGGAACCATCGGGGTTCGGCCGCTTGCGCATGCCGCGCGGGTTTACCGTGCTGGCGGGCCTGGCATTCGCCGGCGTGGCGGCGGCCATCCTGACGACAATGTGGCAGGACTACCGCCGTGCGGAGGCGCGCGAGTACGCCCGTGCCGAGCGCCGGGCCGCATTGCCGATGCCGAACTTCTGGTTTCGGCAGGCTGCCGCGTCGGACGCGATCGAAGAGGCCAAGATCACGCCGGAGAACGCGGCGCAGTTGCTTGGCGCCCATATCGCCGCGGTGCACCTGTTGCCGACCCCGACGCTGATCTCGCGCACCGCCTGGCTGATGGCGCTGACCGGCGACCCGGTGCAGGCCCGGGCGTGGCTGGAGCGCCTGCGCTTTTACTTTGCGGGGGATGAGGCTAACCAGTTCGCGGAACTTGCCCGCGCCTGCGCCGAAGTCGACGCGGCGGCGCGGCCGCGGGATTTCTGCGACTGGGTGCAGCTGCGCGCTAAACGCAAACCGGGGTGAGCCTTCCTAAGCTGCGCCGCGCCAGCTTATTGCGGGGCGTAGCCCGGGGGCGGCGGAGGCGGATAGTAATACGTTGGCGCAGCAGCCGGACGCGGGGCCGAGGCCATGCGCCCGTAGACCGGCACCCGGTTGCCGCTTGCGTACATGCATTGCACATACGCAGCGTCGTACTGGCGCTGGCTGCCATAGCCGGCATATTGGGCGTTGCCTGCCCCTACCGCCGCGCCGGTGAGCAGGCCGACACCCGCGCCCACCGCCGCGCCCGTGCCGCCATTGAAGGCCGCGCCGGCCGCCGCGCCCAGCGCGGTGCCCACCACGGCGCTGCCTACCGCGCTATTGGCGGCCGCCTGGTTGGCGGTGACGCCACCCACCTGTCCAAAGGCGAACTGGCGGCAGTTGTTGTCGTCGGCCCGGAACTGGTCGAAGTTCTTGCCGGTGCCCGGCAGCACCATCACGCTTGGCCCGCTGGGCATCACCGCGCACCCGGCCAGCACCATCGCCGCGAGCGGAAGGCTCAGCAGGATTGGCGGGCTGGGGCGGTTGAAGTGGTTAAGGACTTTCATCTCGGCACCTCGGTACCTCGGTCATCGATTATGGTCCGCGCGCGTCGGCGCAGCGCGCCTTGAGCGCTTCGGGCATTCAGCTTGCCTGCCTGTCAGGCATCAGGTGGGCATCAGGCAAGCAGCAGGCGCTAGGAGGGTGGCTGTGCCGGCACCTTATGCCAGCCGCCGGGACAAGCCTTGATGTACGGGTAGTAGCCATCCGGCCGGGCGCAGCGATACCAAAACGCCTGCTGCTGGGGCGCGGGTGCCGCGACACCGCCGCTGTCCATGTCCATCGCGCCGTCCTCGCCCTGCTCGATGTACTGCGGCGGCGATGCAGGTACCCCGACGACCGCGGGGCCATAGGCGTAGCCGGGCGGGTAATAGTACGGGTATGGGTAGCCCCAGCCATAGCCGTAGCCGAACCCGGGGCCGATATAGACGCCTACTCCGCCGTGCCAGCCGCCATGCCAGCCACCGCCGCCGTGCCATCCGCCACCACCGTGCCAGCCTCCACCGCCACCTCTTCCCGCCAGCGCGGTACCGCTCGCGCCCAGCGCCGCCAACACCAGCAAAAGCTGGCCAACCCTACGCCCGTTCATGTTGCCCACCTTGGATCGACGCGGAACGTGGTTCCGCCGGCAGCGCAGCTTGCGCCCCCTAAACTGCATTGAATACCAATTTGCCGCAAGCCGCGACGCGCCGCCCTCTGGCGAAATGCGGCGTTACGCTTGTTACAGCGGAAGCGGCGCTGGCGCGGGACTGTGTCAGGATTGACAAGAAAGGTGGTTCGTATCGGCGATGCGGATCAGGCACATGCGGCGGGTGGCGCTGGCCTCGTCCATGGCGTAATCCACCGCCACCTTGGTGAGCGAGATCGGGTGGCATAGCAGCGGGATCAGGTCAGCGGTGCGCTTGGTGGCCATGATGGCGGCCACGCGGGCAATGCCCAGCACGTCGACTTCGGAAGCGATGCCGCGAACTGCATTGCTCATCGCTGTGGATTCTTCTACTTTCCGCTTGGCCCGCAACATTCGTTAGGGCAGGCCGGAAGCAGGGAGATTTCGACACGCCTCCCGTTGCTCACATCGCCCGGCCTGTACACGCCAAAGTGTTCTTGCACAGGCACCTGATTGAAGCTCGTCTCTTTCAAGGTACGCGCGACCGCGTGGAGACGTTCCGCCGCCAGAGATTTGGGGCTACTCTCGCCTTCCTCGGCATAGCCCCCGACCGTGATGGCCTTTTGCCTCGGGTACTTGATGCGCTGATCGACCATCCAGTTCGCCAGGCGGAGCATCTCGGATGCGGTCACGACACTTGAGTTGGACGCGAAGTAAACGTCGATGTTCTTGCCCGGCATGCACGCATGCGCGCACTGCATCGACAAGAATGCAGACAGCGCAAGAACGATGTTAGCCGCGCTCATAGATCACATACCCCGCAATGCTGTCAGCGTTCTCAAGTGTCAGTTCGGGCCGAGTTTTTGCGAACATCAAACATTGATGCAGAGCATTTGTCGGCAGGAGGCGATGAGACTCAGTCATGCGTCATGGTCCTTGTTTCGTTTCGCCAAAAAACACTTCAATGGGCACGAAGCGCCATCCTTGCGCCTGGAGATGGTTTAATGAAATCAAATACTTAGGTCTTTTCCGCCACCCAATCCCCCGACTTTCCGCCATGCTTCTCCAGCAGCTTCACGTCGCCCATCACCATGCCGCGATCCACCGCCTTGCACATGTCGTAGATGGTCAGCAGCGCCACCTGCACGCCGGTCAGCGCTTCCATTTCCACGCCGGTCTGGCCGTGGGTCTCGGTGCGCACGGTGCAGCGGATGGTGGCGCTGGCCTCGTCCATGGCGTAGTCCACCGCCACCTTGGTGAGCGAGATCGGGTGGCATAGCGGGATCAGGTCAGCGGTGCGCTTGGTGGCCATGATGGCGGCCACGCGCGCAATGCCTAGCACGTCGCCCTTCTTGGCCGTGCCGTCGCGCACCAGCGCAAAGGTGGCGGGCAGCATGGTGATGGTGCCGGTGGCGACGGCCACGCGGTGGCTGTGCGCCTTGGCGCCGACGTCGACCATATGGGCTTGTCCGGCGGAATCGAAATGGGTGAGCTGGCTCATGGCGTGGACCTGGCGGATGCGGGGCAATGAATGCGTGACGGATGCGTTTGCCGCGCATGCCGGGGCAGGGCGTGGCAAGACCGGGCGACGCCCGATGGGAATGGCTTCCGGAGGCCGCTATCATAGCAACATGCGCAAGAACCAAACGCTCGCCGGAGCGCTCTCCTCGCCTGCCCGCCAGGCGCGCCTCATGCCTTCCAGGACGCCCGTGGGCCTTGCCCGCCGCTCGCTGGTGGCGCTGGTGGCGCTGACCATCGCGCTGCCCGCCTGGCCCCAGCAGCGCCCGTTGCTCAACGACTCCACGCGTACCGCAGCGGCCGCCGCCGCAGCGGGGAGCGATAACCGCGACGGCAGCGACCAGGTCTACGACAACCTGAACCGCAGCGTGAAGGCGGGGCAGAAGTCCGATTTTGGCCTGCGCAGCAACAACACCGTGGTGGAGACCTCCGGCGTGCAGCTGCCCGACCTGGGCGATCCGTCCACCGCGTCGCTCACGCCCGACATGGAGCGGCGCCTGGGCGACCGCATCATGCGCGACATCCGGCGCGACCCGGACTACGTGTCCGATCCGCTGCTGGCCGATTACCTGAACGCGCTTGGCTATCGCCTGGTGCAGGCGGCGCGCCGGCAGAACATCTCCGGCTCCACCGGCGCTGGCACCTTTGCCACGGGGTTCGAGCTGTTCGCGGTGCGCGACCGCACCATCAACGCCTTTGCGCTGCCCGGCGGGTATATCGGCGTGCACACCGGCCTGCTGGTGCAGTCCGACACCGAGTCCGAGCTGGCCTCGGTGCTGGGCCACGAAATCGGCCACGTGATGCAGCGGCATATCGCGCGCGGCATCACCACGCAGGACCAGTCGATGTGGATCGCGCTGGCCTCGATGGTGCTGGCCGGGCTGGCCGCCACCAAGAGCGGGGACGCGGCTGCGGCGCTGGCCATGGGCGGGCAGGCGGCGGCGGTGTCCAACCAGCTGTCCTTCTCGCGCGGCGCCGAGCGCGAGGCCGACCGGGTCGGCTTCCAGATCATGACCGCTGCCGGGTTTGACCCGCAGGGCATGCCCGACTTCTTCAAGCGGCTGCAGCGCGTGATGGGGATTTCGGAAAGCTCGGTGCCGTCGTACGTGCGCACCCACCCGCTCACCTCGGAGCGCATCGCCGACATGCAGGACCGCGTGAGCCATGTGGCGGTGCGCCACGTGGCGAGCACGCCGGAGTATGAGTTCGCGCGGATGCGCGCCCGCATCCTGCAGGAAACCTCGCCTGGCGATCTGCAGAACGCGCGCGCGGCGCTGCAGACGCAACTGGCGTCGGCCTCGCCGGCGCGCCTGCCTGCGCTCCACTACGGCATCGCGTTTGCCGAGCAGCGGCTGGGCCGCAATGCCGCGGCTGAGCAGTCGCTGGCCGAAGCCCGCCGCTTGTACGGCACGATCCCGGGCGCTACCTCGGGCAGCCCCATGCTGGATGTGATGGCGATCGAGCTGGCGCGTGCCCAGGGCCGGCAGCAGGACGCGCTGAACCAGGTGGTGGCGTCGATGAGAGCGTTCCCGTTGTCGCACGCGGTGGCGTTGAGCTATGCCGCGACCTTGCTTGGCGCAGGCCGCACGGACCAGGCGGTGACCTTCCTGCGCGAGCGCACGCGCGAGGAAATCGCCCGCTCCGAGTGGTGGGACATGCTGGCGCGGGCCTATGCCGCGCAGGGCCGGCGCGTGCAGCAGCACCAGGCGCTGGCGGAGAAATACGCCGTGGATGGTGCCTACCAGGCCGCCATCGAGCAGTTGCAGATCGCACGCAAGGCGGGCGACGGCGATTTCTACACGCTGTCGGAAGTCGATGCGCGGCTGCACCAGCTGGAGCGCCAGTACCGCGAGGAAAAGCAGGACAACAAGGGCATGCCTAACTGACGCCCAGGCTCAGGCCGCCTGCTCAGGCCGTCTGCTCAGGCCGCCTGTTCTCCCGCAGGCGGTTGCGGCTGGCGCACAAAGGCGTAGCGCGCCGGCACTTCGTCCTCGGCGATCGGCTCGATCTGCACGTCGGCGCCGTTGAAATGAAACACGCCGAGATTGCCGCCGCAGGCCTCGCCGTGCCAGGTGCAGGCGCTGCTAAAGCCATCCAGGTCGTGGTCGTGCAGCAGCGCGGCTTGCGGGCCGCCAGCGCTTTCACCCTCCACCGTGCCCACCAGCACTACATTGCCGTGCTCGTCCGCATGGCAGCCGTGCAGCGTGAAGGCGCGCTGCGAGGTGGTGCGCAGCTTGCCCTGGTGCAGCCGCACGATCCACGGCGCATAGGCCAGCGACACGAACACGCGCTGCGGGCCGTTCTGGAAATACCAGCCACCGCGCTCGTCGCGCTGGTAGTTGCGCTCGATAAAGGCGATCAGCGCCTCGTGGCGGATCGGGTCGCCGGACAGGCCGTGTTGCTGGGCGTACTCGTTGCGCAGGCGCCATTGCCCGCGCCGGTCCAGCGCCAGCCAGCCGTAGCAGTTGGGGACGTTGGGCCAGCGGGCCATGGCTTGCTTGACTGTCTCATCCATTTTCGGTGCCTCCTTGCGGGACCCCCCGTGTCCGGGCATCCTGCTCGCATTCGTTCTGGTGACGCTGAGCCGCGGGTGCGGCCCGAAACAATTCCACGGCGCTAATCCTCGGCGCCAATCCACAGCGCTAAGCCACGGCGTCGAAAAACCGCAGGATGCGCGCTGGCAGCCACTCGATATGCCCCGCAAAGGGCAGCACCGGCAGCGCGCGCAGCCCATCTTCGCGCGGTGTCATGAAACCGACGTGACCACCGTGCTCGGGCTGCTCCAGCCAGACCTGCGGGCTGACATCAGCGGGACCCGGCAGGTGGCGCGCCGGCAGGAAGGGATCGTTGCGCGCGTTGAGCACCAGCGTGGGCACTTTGATTTCGCCGAGCACCGGCTTGCTGGACGCGCGCGCCCAGTAGTCATCGGTATCGCGAAAGCCATGCAGCGGCGCCGTCACGATATTGTCGAAGGCGTACAGGTCACGGCTGGCGAGCATGGCCTCGCGGTCGAACAGCCGGGGATATTGGCTCAGCTTGGCCAGCGACTTGCGTTTCAGGGTTTGCAGGAACATGCGCGTGTACAGCATGTTGAAGCCTTGCGACAGCGCCGCGCCGCCACCGGCCAGGTCCAGTGGCGCCGAGACCGATGCTGCCGCGCTGATATGCCCCGCGGCGCTGCCTTGTTCGCCCAGCAAGCGCAGCAGGGCATTGCCGCCGAGCGAAATGCCCACCACCAGCAGCTTGCGCCCGTGGCCGCAATACTGCCGGTGCAGCCGCTCCAGGATCCAGTGGAGTTCCTCGGCATCGCCCGAGTGATAGAAGCGCGGCGCCAGGTTCAGCTCGCCCGAGCAGCCACGAAAGTGCGGGATCACGCCCTGCCAGCCGCGCGCCGCCAGCGCATGCATCATGGCCTGCGCGTAGTGGCTGCCGGAGTCGCCCTCCAGGCCATGGAACATCACCAGCAGCGGGGTATCGGGCGTGACCGGGTGCGTGGTCCAGTCCAGGTCGACGAAGTCATCGTCCGGGGCGGTCCAGCGCTCGCGCTTGAAGGCCACGCGCGGCGGGCGCTGCGTGAAGCGCGCCGGAATGATAGTTTGCGCGTGGCCGCCGGCGAGCCACCAGGGCATGCGGCGGCCGCCGCCGAACGGGTCGGTGGCGCGGAGGTCGTCCGGCGCGGGCCGGTGGTGCGAAGGCGGAAGCTGGCTCATGCCTGCAAGGCGATAGGCGGTCAAGCGGCGCGGCGTGACGGGCTGGCCGGCCCGTCACGCGCGCGTCCAATCCTAGTGGAGGGCCTGGCCTGGCGCCGTGCTCACGGTCGCGACCTGGGCGGCGTTGGCCGGGCTGCAATGGATGTGCGCCAGGCGCCAGCCCTCGTGGTTTTGCATCAGCACATAGGTGGTGTGCACATAGAGGTCGGCTTCGACGCGGTCGTCGCCAAAGCGCAGGGCTTCGGTCACGTCGAAGATGGCGACGCCCATCGAGGTATGGCTGCTGGTCTCGATCACGTCGATCAGCACTGGCTGTACGTCCAGCAACTGCGCAAAGGCCTGGCGCAGGTGCTCATGGCCGATCAGGCGCTGGCCGTCCGGCATCACGCAGGTAACCGAGTCCTCATCCAGCCACAGGCGCAGCGCGCCGTCGGCATCGCGTAGCTTCATGGCCTCGCGAAAGGCTTCTACGATGTCTTCGGCGGAATCGAACAGGCGGGCAAAACGAGGCATGGTGGACTGGGCTCAGGGATTCGTTGGCCGGATAAACACGAACGGCGGGTCAGCGCTTCAGGCCCGGTGCAGGAGCTTGCGCAGCTCCACAAACACCATTTCGGGCTCGATGTCCTTCAGGCAGCGCAGGTGGCCAAGCGGGCACTCGCGCTTGAAGCACGGACTGCATTCGAGCTGCAGCCACATGATACTCGCAGCCTGCGACAGCGGGGGTGTATGGCGCGGGTCACTGGAGCCGAACACCGCCACCTGTGGCCGGTTCAGCGCCGCGGTGACGTGCATCAGGCCGGAGTCGTTGCACACGGCGGCTTCCGACATCGCTAGCAGGTCGACGGCATCGTCCAGCGAGGTCTGGCCGCACAGGTTGCGCACGAAGGGCGCGGCCTTGACGATCTCGTCGGCGATCTCGGCGTCCTTGGGCGAGCCCAGCGTGACCATTTGCGCATACGGGAACGAGCGCTTGAGCATCTGCGCCAGCTCGGCGAAATGTGCGGCCGGCCAACGCTTGGCCGGGCCGAACTCCGCGCCCGGGCAGAACGCGATCAGGCGCGTCTGCGGCGCAATGCCGAATCGCTCGGCGGTCTTGGCCATGCGCACCGGATCGGTCCGCAGGCGCGGCTCGGGCAGGTTTTCCGGCAGGCGGGCGCCGGGCTTGAGCGCCAGCCGCGCGTAGTGCTCCACCATGGGCGGGCGCTGGTCGCGGGGCGGATTGCCGTGGCGGATATTTAGCAGGCCGAAGCGGGCTTCGCCGCGATAGCCGACGCGCAGCGGGATAGCGGCCAGCCAGGGGATCAGCGCGGACTTGAGCGAATTCGGCAGCACATAGGCTGCATCGTAGCCTTCGTTCTTGAGCTGCTGGGCGAACATCAGGCGGGCCGAGAGCTGCAGCTTGCCGTGCGCCAGCTCGCTGGGGAAGACCTGGTGGATCTCGGGCATGCGGGCCAGCACCGGCGCCACCCATTTAGGGGCGAGGGCGTCGATCTGCAGGCGCGGATGGCGCGCTTTCATGAGGGTGAAGAGCGGCTGCGCCATCAGGGCGTCGCCGATCCAGTTGGGGGCGATGACGAGGGCTTTTTTCATGAATGGGGCGCTGCCGGAAGGGTGGGCGTGGCGCAAGCTGCGCGCGCCACGCACGCCGACACTCCAGCGCGCCGCAGGGCGGGCCGGAGCATCGGGGTGGTGCGGTCAAGCGTGGGCCGTGTCAGTGGTGACCCTTGATCACGGTGCCGGGCTTGAGCTTGTAGACGGTACCGCAGTACGGGCACTTCACTTCGCCGGTGTCGGTCACGTCGAGGAAGACGCGCGGATGGTAGTTCCAGGTCGGCGTGTTGCCGGTGGGGCAGTGCAGCGGAAGGTCTTCCGCGCCGATTTCGATCAGGGAGGCGGTTTGCGTCATGGTGTTGCGGGGATGGCTTTCGTTTTTAATCTTTAGTCTGTTGGATGGACTGAAGTATGACTGGTTAACTGGTTAAACGGTTCGTGGTTGCCTGGCGGCTTTTCGGGTCCCGGGGTGGCGTCAGACCACGGTCAGCCAGTGCCTGTATTGTTCATTGGTGCCGCCGACCGCGCAGAAGAAGGCGTCCTGCACGCGCCTCGTCACCGGGCCGCGGCGGCCTTCGCCGATCACGCGGTCGTCGAGCTCGCGGATCGGCGTGACCTCGGCCGCGGTGCCGGTGAAGAAGGCTTCGTCCGAGCAGTACACCTCGTCGCGCGTGATGCGTTTCTCGCGCACCTCGATGCCCAGGTCGCGGGCGATGGTGAGGATGGCGTCGCGGGTGATGCCGTCCAGGCACGAGGCCAGGTCAGGCGTATAGATCACACCGTCGCGCACCACGAACACGTTTTCGCCCGAGCCTTCGCTGACGTAGCCTTCGGTATCCAGCAGCAGGGCTTCGTCGTAGCCCATGCTGGTGGCTTCCTGGTTGGCGAGGATCGAGTTGATGTAATAGCCGCTGGCCTTGGCCCGCACCAGCGATACATTGACATGGTGGCGGGTGAAGGAAGACGTCTTGACGCGGATGCCGCGCTCCAGGCCTTCCTCGCCCAGGTAGGCGCCCCACGGCCACGCGGCAATCGCCACGTGGATGGTGTTGCCCTTGGCCGAGACGCCCATTTTTTCCGAGCCGATCCAGACCAGCGGGCGGATGTAGCAGGACTCGAGCTGGTTGGCTTTGACCACCTCGCGTTGCGCGGCCTCCAGCGTGGCCGCGTCGAACGGCATCTGCATCTGGAAGATCTTGGCCGAGTTGAACAGGCGGCGGGTGTGCTCCTTTAGGCGGAAGATCGCGGTGCCGGCCGGCGTCTTGTAGGCGCGTACGCCTTCAAACACGCCCATGCCGTAATGCAGGGTATGGGTCAGCACATGGACCTTGGCATCGCGCCATTCGATCAACTTGCCGTCCATCCAGATTTTTCCGTCGCGATCCGCCATCGACATGGTTCACTCCCTGCGCGCCGCCAGCCATGCAAAAGAGACATTGTAAACCCCGGGACCCCCTGTGCCAACGCGGGCGCGGGCCCGCCGGGGTCTAAAATCATCACATTGTGTATGCCGCCACTGCCGCCCGTGACCCTGCCGCCGCCGTTTGGACCCTCCGCCTCCCATCGTGAATCACCAGGCCGCATGCACACCAGGCGGCTGCGCGAGATGCTGTTCTCAGGCGCCCCGGAGGCGGCGATCGGCGAAATGCTGGCGCCTTGGGGGCAGGGAGCCGAGCGCGCCGAAATGCTGGTGGAAGCGGCGCTGGCCAGCGGCGACGCCGCGTTGCTGGACCGGGTGGTGCCACCCTGGCGCTGGCGCATCTTGCTGGCGATCCTGGACTGTCTCTATTTCGACTGGGATCCCCGCTTGCAGCCCTACCTGGATTACGGACTGGCCCGCCACGCCGATGATCCGCAGGCGCTGCCGGTCCCCATTCGCACCGCGCTGGCCGAGGGCCGGCTGTACGCCGGCGAGCGCCCGGCGGCCCTGGCCTTGCTAGCTACGACGGGCAACGCCAGCGGCGGCGATGGCGACGCCCTGCGTGCTTTTGCCCACTTGCAGGAAGGCGACTGGCCAGCCGCCCAGGCGGGCTTCGAGGCCGCGCTCAAGCGGCTACGGGCCGAAAGCCGCCAGCGTACCGGCTTGTTGCCGCCCTCGCTGGCGCCTTGCTACCCGCTGTCCTTGCTGGCCCAGCGCACGCCGGCCCACCTCGAACAAGCCCGCAAGTTCTGCCAGGCGGAAGCGGGCACGCGCAGCCCGGTGCCGACCGAGCGCTGGGGGCTGTGGTGCCACGTCCTGGCCGTCCACAAGGGGGATGCGCGGCTGGACGAGTCCGCGTTTGAATTGCGCCCCGAGGTGCCGCCGCTCGCGCAGTTCTGGCGCGTGCTGCTGCGCGCCTGGCTCGGCGACGTGAAGCAAGCCAGCGGACGGCGCCAGCCGGCGGCCGCCCGCGCCGAGGCCGTTGCGGCGCTGCGCGCGCGCCTGCAAGGCTGTGGCCTGTACTGGTTCGCGCAGCAACTGGACGCCGCGCTGGCGCTGGAGGCGGGCGAGCCGGTGCCGCAGACTTTCTTCGCCGGCCAGCGCCAGGAAAGCTGGCGGCTCGCGCTCGAAGCGTTGCAGGCCCTGGCGGGCGAGACGCGCGCGCCCGACGGCGCCAGCGCCAGCCGCCTGTTGTGGGCGTTGACCATCGACGCCGACGGCGCGGTCGGCACCATCGAGCCGCTGGAGCAGCAGCGCGGAGCGCGCGGCTGGAACAAGCCGCGTCCCGTGCCGCTGGCCCGCCTTGCCGAAGACGACCGGCTGGAGCCGTGGGACGCCCGTGTCGCCCGGGCGGTGCGCCGCGACCAGTCCTATCACCGCCGCTACGTGCTCGATCGCGCCGCCGCCATGCTGGCGCTGGTCGGGCATCCGGGCGTGGTGCTGGCGCAGGCGCCCGAGCAGACGCTGGAAGTGGTGGAGGGCGCCCCCACGCTGGAAGTGGTGCGCCAGGGCGGCCGCTACACCTTGCGGGTCTCGCCCCCGGTGCGCGAGGCCCCGGCGATGGACAGCTTCCTGCCCGCCGGCAGCCGCGCGGACGCCGACGCCTTGCGCCAGATCACCGTGCTGCGCGAAGGCTCGCAGCGCCTGCGTGTGATCCGCCTCACGCCGGCGCAGCAGGGCGCGGCGCAACTGATCGCCGACGGGCTGGCGGTGCCGGCCGAGGCCCATGCGCAGCTTGACGCCACGCTGCGCGCGCTGTCCGGTCATTTCCAGGTGCACTCCGACCACGACGGCAGCGCCCGCGAACTCGAGACCGAGAGCCGGCTGCGCGCCGAGTTGTCCCCGCTGGGTGAAGGCCTTTCGCTGCGCCTGGTGGTGACGCCGCTGGGCCCCCTCGGGCCACGGCTGGCCCCGGGTAGCGGGCGCGAGCGGCTGATGGCGGCGGTCAAGGGGGAGAGCCTGGCCACGGTGCGCGACCTCAAGGCCGAGTTGGCGAGCGTGGCTGAAGTGTTCGACGCGCTGCCCTTCCTGGTGCCGCGCTCGCCGGAAAGTGGCGAATACGACTGGACCCTGGCCGACCCGGAGGAAGCGTTGTCGGTGGTCGAGCAGTTGCCCGGGCTACCCGCCGTGCTGGCGGTGGAATGGCCCCGGGGCAAGGAAATCCGCGTGGTGGGCGCCGACATCCCGCAACTGGCGGTGCATATCGAAACCGAAAGCGAATGGTTCAAGCTGGTCGGCGAACTGGGCGTGGCCGAGGGGCTGGTGCTGCAGCTCGGCCAGTTGCTGGCCTGGGCCGGCAGCCATGCCGGACGCTTCATGCCGATGGGGCAGGGCGTGTATGTGGCGCTTACGCGCAGCCTGCGCGCCAGGCTGCGCGACCTGGCCAGCGTGGCGCACAACGTGCCCGACGGCATCAAGGTGCCGCTGATGGCGGCGCCCTGGCTGGACGATGTGCTGGCCGGCGCCGGCATCGACCCCGACCAGCATTTCCGCCAGCGCGTGGCGCGGCTGCGCCGGGCGCGCAACAGTGACGCCGTGCTGCCGGCCAACCTGGCCGCGCAACTGCGGCCCTACCAGGAAGACGGCTACCGCTGGGCCATGTCGCTCGCCGAGGCCGGCTTCGGCGCCTGTCTGGCCGATGACATGGGGCTGGGCAAGACGCTGCAGGCGCTCGCCGTGATGCTGGGGCGCGCCGATGGCGGCGCCGCGCTGGTGATCGCGCCGACCTCCGTGTGCGGCAACTGGGCCGCAGAGGCAAGGCGCTTCGCGCCGACGCTGCGCGTGCACATCTATGCCGAGGGCGAGCGCGCGGCCTTGCTGGCACAGGCCGGCCCGCATGACGTGGTGATCGTCTCGTACACGCTGCTGCTGCAGGCGCGCGATGCCTTCTGCCAGCGCGAGTGGCACACGGTGGTGGCCGACGAAGCGCAGGCGTTCAAGAACGCCGCCACCAAACGCTCGCAAGCGGTGTTCGAGCTGCGGGCCGATTTCCGCATGGCGCTGTCGGGCACGCCGGTGGAAAACCGGCTGGCCGAGCTGTGGTCGATCATGCGCTTTTGCAACCCCGGCCTGCTCGGCTCGCTGGTCCGCTTCAACGAGCACTTCGCCGTGCCGATCGAGCGCAATGGCGTGCGCGAGGCGGCCCAGCGGCTGCGCCGCATGATCGCGCCGTTCGTGCTGCGCCGGACCAAGGCCCAGGTGCTGGACGAACTGCCGCCGCGCACCGAGCTGGTGTTGCGCATCGAGCAGGACCCGATCGAGGCGGCCCACTATGAGGCGCTGCGCCGCCAGGCGCTCGCCGAAGCCGAGGCCGTGGTCAAAGGCCCGAAGGCCCGCAAGACCGCCACCGGCCAGCCCGCCGCCGAGGCGCGCATCCATGTGCTGGCGCAACTCATGCGGATGCGGCGCGCCGCCTGCGACGCGCGCCTGGTCACGCCCGAGCTGCAACTGGAACGCGGGCAGGCGGGCGCCAAGGTGCGCGCCTTCGTGCAACTGGCGGGCGAGCTGGCCGCCAACGGGCACAAGACGCTGGTCTTCAGCCAGTTCGTCGACTTCCTGCAACTGCTGCGCGGGGGGCTGGACGAGGCCGGCCTGGCCTGGCAGTACCTCGACGGCGCCACGCCGGCGGCCGAGCGCACGCGGCGCGTGGCGGCGTTCCAGGCCGGCGAGGGCGATGTCTTCCTGATCAGCCTGAAGGCCGGCGGCTTCGGCCTCAACCTGACGGCAGCCGACTACGTGATCATCGCCGACCCCTGGTGGAACCCGGCGGCAGAGGACCAGGCCATGGGCCGCGCCCACCGCATCGGGCAGCAGCGCCCGGTGACCGTCTACCGGCTGATCAGCGCGGGCACCATCGAGGAACGTATCCTCACGCTGCATCACGGCAAGCGCGCGCTGGCCGATGGCATCCTGGAGGCGGGCGAGGACGGCGGGGCCGGCTTCATCGGCACGGCGGCGGCGCTGCCGGACATCGACGAACTGGTGGGGCTGTTGCGCAGCTAGGGGTGCAGGGGCGCTTTCGCCTTTCGCCTGTGCGGGCGGCGGCGGGACCCCGGTCCATGTCTGCTTATACCAACATGGCATACCCTCAAGCGAACTCCATCGTTGGTAATGCGGCGGATCGTTGGTATCTTGCTGTTTTGGCCCGGGGCGCCAGACCCCGGCCGGCAGCCCCGACCCGCATTCCTTTTTTCGACGGTACCCCCATGTTCCGCACTGCTACCCGCCGCATCTCGTCCGCTTTCCAGTCCCGTTCGTTCCGTGCTTCCCGCCTGGCCGCCGGCCTTGGCCTGCTGGCCGCGCTAGGCACGGTGGCCGCTCCGGCCCGCGCGCAGGACCCGGCCTGGCCGACCCAGCCGATCACCATCCTGATGGGCTTTACCGCCGGTTCCGGCGTGGACATGGTGGGACGCACGCTGCAGGAATCGCTGCAGAAGTCGCTCAAGGCCACCATCATCTATGACTACCGCCCCGGCGCCGGTGGCAATGTCGCCTCCGAAGTGGTGGCCCATGCCAAGCCCGACGGCTACACGCTGCTGCTCGGCACCGCCGCCACCCACGGCATCAACCCCGCCCTGTACAAGAGCCTGCCGTTCGACGCCGAAGCCGATTTCACGCCCGTCGCGCCGCTGGTGGAAGTCTCCAACGTGCTGACCGTGAACCCCGCCGTGATCGACGTGAAGTCGGTCAAGGAGTTTATCGAGAAGGTCAAGGCCAATCCCGGCAAGTACAACTACGCGTCGACCGGCAACGGCACCGGCACGCACCTGGCCTTCGCCGAATTCAACGCGCGCGCCGGCCTGGATATGGTCCATGTGCCATACAAGGGTGGCCCCGATGCGCTGCAAGCCGTGCTCAAGGGCGAGGTCTGCTGCATTTTTAATCAGGTGCAGAGCGTGTTGCCGCAATATCGCGCCGGTAAGGTGCGGCTGCTTGGCGTGACCACCAAGAACCGCGTGGCGGTGATTCCCGAAGTGCCGACGATCGCCGAGAGCGGGTTGCCCGGCTTCAACAGCACCATCTGGTTTGGCTTCTTCGGCCCCAAGGGGCTGGATCCCAAGATCAGCAAGAAGATCAACGATGCGGTCAAGGTCGCGCTGGAAACGCCGGCGATCCGGCAGAAGCTGATCGAGGCGGGGAATTCGCCGCGGATCGAGACGGTTGAGCAGTTTCGGACTACGGTGAAGGCGGATCGGCAGAAGTGGGCGGGGGTGGTTAGGAGTGTTGGGGCGTCGATTGATTGATATGGCGTTGGTTGTTGGGGGCAAGGGCAGAACCGTTGGATCTTGCTGTTTGATTTGGCTTTGATCTGATACGGCGTTGGTTTTTGGGTCCAAAAACCAACGCCGCTCAAAAAAAAAGCGACCAACCCCGCAAATTAAGCAACCACTTACCACCTCCTCCCACTCCCCCTATAATGCCCAATTCCCCCTAAGCCCAAGGGCTAGCCCCGCCCCCGGCGGCTGCCATCCCCCCAATCCTTCAGCTATGACCTTCCGACCGCCCCAGGCCCTGCTGCGTCCCTGGCATCGTTTTGCCCCGGCCGAGCGGGCTGGCTTTATCGAGGGGGCGCGTTATTTCGCGCCTTCCCTGCCTGCCGTGTTCTCCTGGGGACTGGTGACGGGCGTGGCCATGAGCAAGTCGGTGATGAACGTGCCCGAGGCGATCGGCATGTCGTTGCTGGTCTATGCGGGCTCGGCTCAGTTGTCCGTGCTGCCGCTGTTCGCGGCGGGCCTGCCGTTGTGGACGGTGTGGCTGACCGCCGCCATCGTCAACCTGCGCTTCGTGATCTTCAGCGCGGGGCTGCAGCCGCATTTCAGCTACCTGCCGCTGTGGCGCCGCACGCTGCTGGGGTCGTTCAACGGCGACCTGCATTTCGTCTACTTCATGCAGCGCTATGCCACGCCAGGCCATGAGCCGGGCAAGGAAGGGTACTTCTGGGGCATGGCGCTGACCAATTTCGCCATGTGGCAGGTCTCGTCGATCATCGGCATCGTGCTGGCCAGCGCGTTCCCGGACAGCTGGGGCCTGGGGCTGGCAGGCACGCTGGCGCTGATTCCCGTGATGGTCACGACCATCCGCTCGCGCTCGACGCTGCTGGCGGTGGCGGTGGCTTCCGCGCTGGCGCTGCTGTGCTTCGACCTGCCTTACCGGCTCGGCCTGGTGGCGGCGGTGGTGGGGGCGATCGCGGCCGGCATGGCCAGCGACGAACTGGCGGCGCGCGCGACCTTGCGGGGCATCCGCCGCCGCAAGGCCGAGCATGCGCCCGCGCAGGCGGCGGCCCGGTCAGCGGCCCAGTCAGCGGCCCAGTCAGCGGCTGCGGCGGCAGAGGACCGGGCATGAGCCATCTCGAGATCTGGATCGCGCTGGTCGGCATGGCGCTGGTGACCATCGTCACGCGTGCGCTGTTCCTGATGGCGGGCGAGCGCGTGACGGTGCCAGACCGCATCCAGCGCGCGCTGCGCTACGCGCCGGCGGCGGCGCTGGCGGCCATCATCCTGCCCGACCTGATGACCTGGCAGGGGCATTTCACGCTGGCTCCCAGCAACTACAAGCTGGTGGCCGGCGCGGTGGCGCTGGTGTTCTACCTGGTGACGCGGCGCATGGTGGGCATGATCGTGGCGGGCATGGCGGTCTATACCGCCATGCGGCTGCTCGGCTGAGCCGGGGCCGGGCGAACGCCGGGCCCCGAAGGCGCGAGAAGGCGCGAGAAGGCGCGATCCGCTAGGCCGCATCGCTGGCGTCGCTCGGCCCTTGCGGCCCGGGGCCGAGCGCCGTGCCCAACTGGGTCAGCAGCCGCGTCAGGCGGGCCTGCGTGCTGGCGCCGGTCTTGAGGAATACCGCCTTGAGCTGGCTGCGCGCGGTTTCGTGGCGCACGTGCAGGCGCTCGCTGGCTTCGGGCAGGCCCATGCCGGTGGCCAGCAGGCTCGCCAGGCGGGTCTCGGCGGGCGTCAGTCCATAGACTTCGCGCAGCAGTTGCGGCAGTTCCGCCGGTGCCTGCGCGTCTTCATGGATCACCACCAGCGCGGCGGGTTGCTGCCAAGGCAGCGCAAAGATGTGGGAGGGCGGCAGCGGCAGCACGATCAGCTGCGCGCAGGCGCCGTTGCCATGGCGGGCGATTGCCGCCTGCGCCGGTACCGTGCTGCGCGGCGCGCAGGCGGCCGTCACCATGTCGGCCAGCGAGCGCGACAACTGCCACTCGCCAGTCTTGCCGGCGGGGGCCAGCCGCCGCACCCAGCGCTCGCCGATGCCATTGCTCAGCAGCACGCGCCGCTCGGGCGAGAAGGCGATCACGCCGAACGACAGGCGCTCCAGGATCTGCCCTGACAGTTGCGCCAGCGTCGACAGCCCGATGGTGCGGTCGCGCATGGCCATGGCGCTGCGCATGTGAGGCAGCGCCCAGTCCAGCGCGCTGACATCCGCTGGCGTGAAATTGCCTTGCGAGAACGAGCGCTGCAGCGCGAAATACACCTCGTAGTGGGGCTTTCGCTCGACCAGGCAGGCTGCGTAGGAGCATAGGTCGAAGCGGTGGAAGAACTCCCGATAGAAGGGGCTGCGCTGCATCGCGCCTTCGCCGAAATCGCGCGCGTCGATGTACCACTCGCCGGGGGAGAGGTTGTGGGCAAACAGCTTGCCCGGATCCAGCGTGTGGAACTCCTTCTCGTAGGCGCTGAACAGCTCCTGCACCGGGCGCACGACCTCGTTGACCGTCATCAGGTCGCGATCGGTGTCGCGCACGATCATCGATGCGTGCGCGCTGCCTACGATGTTGCTCAAGGTGTGCAGGCTTCGCTGCCAGGCCTGCGCGTCAAGAATCCCTTCGTACAAGCCACGGATTGCCCCGTGCATGTCTTCGTTCATGGTTACCCCTGCCTTCGCGACAACGGCGCTAGCCGCGTGGCGCCGACGCCGCTTCCTGTAAGCGCGTCCGGCGCCAGTGCCTTGGGTCCCGTCTGAGGCGGGCCTCTGGCTATGTTTTTGCGTGCTTATCTTGTGCCGACTTGTGCATACATTGCGCGCTTTGGCATCAGCGTACGAGACGCAGTGCAATTGTCGCACCCCTCATTCAGGGGGTGCGTTGCAAGGATGCGGCACGCTACTCGCCGCATGTGGCGAACGGGGCACCCACTGGCGGATGCATCCGGGGCGCAATCCCGCAAAATGGCCCTTGCGATCAGGTAAAATGCCGATTTTCCCCGATTTTCGCTCTCCAGCCACCGCCATGACCTCTGTCCTGCGTCTTTCCGATCTCATCTCCCAAGGCAAAATTGCCGGCAAGCGGGTTTTTATCCGCGCCGACCTGAACGTGCCGCAGGATGACGCCGGCCAAATCACCGAAGATACCCGCATCCGCGCCTCCGTGCCCGCTATCGAAGCCTGCCTGCAGGCAGGCGCCGCCGTGATGGTGACGTCGCATCTGGGCCGCCCGACCGAAGGCGAGTTCAAGCCCGAGGATTCGCTGGCGCCTGTGGCCACGCGCCTGGCCGAGTTGCTCGGCAAGCCGGTCAAGCTGGTGCAGAACTGGGTCGACGGCAACGGCGAAGTGAGCACGGTCAAGCCCGGCGAAGTGGTGCTGCTGGAAAACTGCCGCGTCAACAAGGGCGAAAAGAAGAACAGCGACGAACTGGCCCAGAAGATGGCCAAGCTGTGCGACGTCTACGTGAACGATGCCTTCGGCACCGCGCACCGCGCCGAAGCCACCACCCACGGCATCGCCAAATACGCCCCCATCGCCTGCGCCGGCCCGCTGCTGGCTGCCGAGATCGATGCGCTGGGCAAGGCCCTGGGCCAGCCGGCGCGTCCGCTGGTGGCAATCGTCGCCGGCTCCAAGGTGTCCACCAAGCTGACCATCCTCAAGACGCTGGCCGGCAAGGTCGACAACCTGATCGTCGGCGGCGGCATCGCCAATACCTTCATGCTGGCTGCCGGCCTGAAGATCGGCAAGTCGCTGGCCGAGGCTGACCTGGTGGCCGATGCGCGCACCATCATCGATCTCATGGCCGCGCGCGGCGCCTCGGTGCCCATCCCCGTGGACGTGGTGTGCGCCAAGGAGTTCAGCGCCACCGCTGTTGCCACCGTCAAGGACGCGAAGGACGTGGCCGACGACGACATGATCCTCGACATCGGCCCCAAGACCGCGCAGATGCTGGCGGACCAGCTCAAGCTGGCCGGCACCATCGTGTGGAACGGCCCGGTCGGCGTGTTCGAGTTCGACCAGTTCAGCAACGGCACCAAGGTGCTGGCCCAAGCCATCGCCGAGTCCAAGGCGTTCTCGATCGCCGGCGGCGGCGACACGCTGGCGGCCATCGCCAAATACGGCATCGCTGACCAGGTGGGCTACATCTCCACCGGCGGCGGCGCCTTCCTGGAATTCCTGGAAGGCAAGAAGCTGCCCGCGTTCGAGGTGCTGGAACAGCGCGCCGCGGGCTGAGGGTGGCGGGTTTGCGAGGGTTTGGCACTGGCATGGCCAGCAAGCGTGGACTGGCGGCGTTGCTGCTGGCCGCCTCGCTTCTGGCCCTGAGCGCGTGCGGCCGCCCGGGCGGCGGCGCGCCAGAGGGGCGTCCCCTGGCCGCCGCCGCGGCCGGCGGGATGGCCGCCGGCGAGTTGGCGCGAGGCGGCCAGAGCGAGCAGCAGGAGGCGGAGCGCCGCTACCTGGCGCTGAAGTACGCGTTGACGGTGGAGAATTCCGCCGACGCGCTGGAGACTGGCTGGAAGAGCGTGGTGCAACGCTGCCAGGCGCTCGGCTGCGAGTTGCTGGAGGCGGCCTTCACCCGCAGCCGCGATGGTGCGCCGCCGCGCGGCGAGCTGCGCGCGCGCATCGCGCCCAAGGCCTTGCCGGATCTGCTGAAAGCGGCGGAGCAAGGCGGCACGGTGGTATCCAACGCCGTGTCGAGCGAAGACAAGACAGACCAGGTGATCGATGCCGAGGCCCGCATCAAGAACACCACCGAGCTGCGCGACCGCCTGCGTGCCATGCTGCAGAATGCGCGCGGCCCGCTGCGCGACGTGATCGAGCTGGAGCGCGAACTGGCGCGCGTGCAGGGCGAGCTGGATACCATCCACGGCCTGCGCAAGATGCTGGCGGCGCAAACAGACCGCAACGAAGTCCGTATCGATTTCGTTGCGCGCGAGAGCTTTGTCAGCCAACGAAAGGTATCGCCGCTGCGCGACGCTTTTAACGATATCGCCGAGTTGTTCCTCGGCAGCCTGGCCATGCTGATCCGCGTGGCCGCCGGCGCGCTGCCGTGGCTGCTGGTTGGTGTGCCGCTGTTGTGGTTTGCGCTGGCCTGGCGCCGGCGCCGCGCGGCGCGCAGGAAGCAAGCCGTGCCGGCGTCGCCGGACGGCGCTGGCCCTCGATAAGGAAAATCAGTTCATGACCCGTTCCACCAAGATCGTCGCTACCATCGGCCCCGCTTCCAGCACGCTGGAAATGCTCACGCGCATGATCGCGGCAGGGGTCGACGTGGTGCGCCTGAATTTCTCCCACGGCGTAGCCGCGGACCATATCGAGCGCGCCCGCCTGGTGCGCGAGGCCGCCAAGGCCTGCGGCAGGGAAGTCGCCATCATGGCTGACCTGCAAGGGCCGAAGATCCGCGTCGGCAAGTTCGAGCACGGCAAGATCACGCTGAACGTGGGTGAGCCCTTCATCCTCGACGCTACCTGCACCCTGGGCAACCAGGAACGCGCCGGCCTCGATTACGAGGACCTGCCGCGCGACGTGGGCCCGGGCGACCTGCTGCTGCTCAACGATGGCCTGATCGTGCTGGTGGTGGACCGCGTGCTAGGTCACGAGATTTTCACCACGGTCCGGATCGGCGGCGAGCTGTCCAACAACAAGGGCATCAACCGCCAGGGCGGCGGCCTGTCGGCGCCGGCGCTGACCGCCAAGGACATGGAAGACATCAAGACCGCCATGGCGCTGGGCGCGGACTATGTCGCGGTGAGCTTTCCCAAGAACGCCACCGATATGGAAATGGCGCGCCAGCTTGCCGCGGTGGCCGGTCAGCCGCACCAGCACAAGGCCCGCATGATCGCCAAGATCGAGCGCGCCGAGGCGATCCGCCCGGGCGTGCTGGAAGAGATCCTGCAGGCCTCCGACGGCATCATGGTGGCCCGCGGCGACCTGGCCGTGGAAGTGGGCAACGCGGCCGTGCCCGCGCTGCAAAAGCGCATGATCCGGCTGGCGCGCGAGGCCAACAAGCTGACCATCACCGCCACCCAGATGATGGAGAGCATGATCGTCAACCCGGTGCCCACGCGCGCCGAGGTGTCGGACGTGGCCAACGCCGTGCTGGATGGCACCGATGCCGTGATGCTGTCGGCCGAGACCGCCGCCGGCCGCTATCCGGTGGAAACCGTGGAAGCCATGGCCGCGGTCTGCGTCGAGGCGGAGAAGTCCGAGGTGGTCCAGCTCGACACCGATTTCCTCAACCAGACCTTTGGCCGCATCGACCAGTCGATCGCCATGGGCGCACTGTTCACCGCCTATCATTTGCAGGTAAAGGCCATTGCCGCGCTGACCGATTCCGGCGCCACCGCGCTGTGGATGAGCCGGCATCGCATCCATGTGCCGATCTACGCGATGACGCCCAACCTGGCCTCGCAGCGCAAGATGCAGCTCTATCGCAATGTGGTGCCGCTGCCGCTGGAAGCCAGCGCCGACCGCGACACCGCGCTGGAACAGGCCGAGGAACTGCTGCTGTCGCGCGGCGTTGTGCAGCGCGGCGACTTTATCGTGCTGACCATTGGCGAGCCGATGGGCCAGCCGGGTGGCACGAATACGCTGAAGATTGTCCGGGTTGGCGCCTGATATGTGCCGCGCCGGACAGACAGCCGGCGCCTGAGCGCACAGGATCACCCAGGATAAATCGCGTTGAGACGGTGTCTTGCGCGAACAGCAAAGAACGACCAGATCGACCAGCTCGACCAGATCATTAAATCATTAAACGAGACACCCCATTCTTTCTTTAGGAGTTTGACATGCCACTCGTATCGATGCGCCAGCTGCTCGACCACGCCGCCGAAAACGGCTACGCGCTGCCCGCCTTCAACGTGAACAACCTGGAACAGGTTCAGGCCATCATGCAGGCCGCCGACGAAGTCAATGCGCCGGTGATCATGCAAGCATCCGCAGGCGCGCGCAAGTACGCCGGCGAGCACTTCCTGCGCCACCTGATCGAAGCCGCAGTGCAAGCCTATCCGCATATCCCGGTGGTGATGCACCAGGATCACGGCCAGTCGCCGGCGATCTGCCAGGCCGCGATCGACCTGGGCTTCTCCTCGGTGATGATGGACGGCTCGCTGCGTGAAGACGGCAAGACCCCGTCCGACTACGAGTACAACATCGAAGTGACCCGCAAGGTGGTGCAGCTCTCGCACGCCATCGGCGTGACCGTGGAAGGCGAGCTTGGCTGCCTGGGCTCGCTCGAGACCGGCGAAGCCGGCGAGGAAGACGGCATCGGCGCCGAAGGCAAGCTGGACCATTCCATGCTGCTGACTGACCCTGAGCAAGCCGCCGACTTCGTCAAGGCCACCCAGCTGGACGCGCTGGCGATCGCCATCGGTACCTCGCACGGCGCTTACAAGTTCACCCGCAAGCCCACTGGCGATATCCTGGCGATCAACCGCATCAAGGAAATCCACGCCCGCATCCCCAACACCCACCTGGTGATGCACGGCTCGTCGTCGGTCCCGCAGGAACTGCTCGCGGAAATCCGCCAGTTCGGCGGCGACATGAAGGAAACCTACGGCGTGCCGGTCGAGGAAATCCAGGAAGCCATCAAGTACGGCGTGCGCAAGATCAATATCGACACCGATATCCGCCTTGCCATGACCGGTGCGATCCGCCGCTTCTTTGCCGAGAACCCGAGCAAGTTCGACCCGCGCGAATACCTGAAGCCGGCCCGCGAAGCCGCCAAGCTGGTTTGCAAGGCACGCTATGTCGCCTTTGGCTGCGAAGGCCAGGCCGCCAAGATCAAGCCGGTCTCGCTCGACGCCATCGCGCAGAAGTACAAGTCGGGCGAACTCGCCCAGGTCGTGCAGTAAGCAGGACCGCGTGCCGTCCCCGCCCCGATCCCGTCAAACGGGGCAGGCGCGGGGACGACGCTTTTCAGGCTCCGGCGCCGGGGCGCTGAAAAGCGCTAACAAAATGAAGCGAAGCAGTTGTTCTGGCCCGGCGCCAGAATCATTCTGTTAGTGCCTTCCATCGGAACCACCGAACCACCGAAACACCATGTCGAACGCTCTCTACCAGTCCTCCATCACTTCGCTGCCGCTGCTCGGCCACGGCAAGGTCCGCGACAACTACGCCGTCGGCGACGACAAGCTGCTGATCGTCACCACCGACCGCCTGTCGGCCTTCGACGTCATCCTGGGCGAGCCGATCCCGGCCAAGGGCCGCGTGCTTAACCAGATGGCCAACTTCTGGTTCAAGAAGCTGGCTCACATCGTGCCGAACCACGAAACCGGCATTGCCGCCGAGACCGTGGTGAGCCCGGCCGAAGTCGAGCAGGTGCAAGGCCGCGCCGTGGTGGTCAAGCGCCTCAAGCCGATCCTGGTGGAAGCCGTGGTGCGCGGCTACCTGGCCGGCAGCGGCTGGAAGGACTACCAGGCCACCGGCAGCGTGTGCGGCATCGAACTGCCCGCCGGCCTGCAGAACGCGCAGAAGCTGCCCGAGCCGATCTTCACCCCGGCGGCCAAGGCCGAGATGGGCGAGCACGACGAGAACATCTCCTTCGCTGAAACGGAAGAGCGCATCGGCGCCGACCTGGCCCGCCAGATGCGCGACATCTCGATCCGCCTGTACAAGGAAGCGGCCGACTACGCCGCCACCCGCGGCATCATCATCGCCGACACCAAGTTCGAGTTCGGCCTGGACGAGAACGGCACGCTGACGCTGATGGACGAAGTGCTGACCGCCGACTCCTCGCGCTTCTGGCCCGCGGATTCGTACGAAGTCGGCACCAACCCGCCGTCCTTCGACAAGCAGTTCGTGCGCGACTGGCTGGAAGCCGTGCGCATCGACGGCAAGCCCTGGCCCAAGACCGCCCCGGCGCCTGCATTGCCCGCCGACGTGATCGAGAAGACCGCCGCCAAGTACCGCGAGGCGCTGACGCGCCTGACCGGCGAGGAACTGCAGTAATGGTGAGCGGCGCTGGCGCTGGCCGAAGCCGGCCGGTGCGCCAATGCTGCTTGAAATGCCCAATGGCGTTTACTCCCTCTCCCCTCAGGGGGAGAGGGGCCGGGGAGAGGGGTGGCTTAGCTAGGCGCCACCTGAAGCAGAGCCAATGGTTTTTGACGGCTCGCAGGCGCATCGAGCGCCCGCCCTCTCCCCCCCCCCCCTCTCCCGCAAGCGGGAGAGGGGAGCGAACCAACGCAGGACGAAGGTTGGCGCGATCCCCACGCGCCAGACAGATTTTTAAGGACTTAACGTGAGCAATACAGCCAAGCCGCTGGTCGGCGTTGTGATGGGCAGCAGTTCCGACTGGGACGTGATGCAGAACGCGGTCGCCATGCTGAAGGATTTCGGCGTGGCCTTCGAGGCACGCGTGGTTTCCGCCCACCGCATGGCCGACGACATGTTCGAGTACGCCGCCACCGCGCGCGCGCGTGGCCTGCGCGCCATCATCGCCGGTGCCGGCGGTGCCGCGCACCTGCCCGGCATGATCGCCGCCAAGACCATCGTGCCGGTGTTCGGCGTGCCGGTGCCGTCGCGCTACCTGCGTGGCGAGGACTCGCTGCTGTCGATCGTGCAGATGCCCAAGGGCGTGCCGGTTGCCACCTTCGCCATCGGCGAAGCGGGCGCCGCCAATGCCGCGCTGCACGCCATTGCCACGCTCGCCACCACCGACGACGCGCTGGCCGCCGCGCTCGAAGCGTTCCGCGCCAAGCAGACCGAAGCTGCCCGCGCCATGACGCTGCCGGTGTAATACGCACATTCGCACGCACACCGACTAGCCCCAAGCCCCCGAATCCGGAAAGACGCGCAATGCCAACCGATATCCATCCCCACCTGGTCGAAGCCCACACGCCGGAGTCGCGTGCCGAGTTCGGCATCGACAATCCCAGCGCGCCGGTGCTGCCCGGCGCCTGGCTAGGCATGCTGGGCGGCGGCCAGCTCGGCCGCATGTTCACCCATGCCGCGCAGTCGATGGGCTACAAGGTTTGCGTGCTCGATCCGGACCAGGACAGCCCGGCCGGCACCATCGCCGAGAAGCACATCTGCGCGGCCTATACGGATGAAGCCGCGCTGGCCGAGATGGCCAAGCTGTGCCCGGCGGTGACCACCGAGTTCGAGAACGTGCCCTCGCTCTCGCTCGACCGGCTGGAGCAACTCGGCGCCTTCGTCGCGCCGCGCGGCTATTGCGTGTCGATCGCGCAGAACCGCATCGGCGAGAAGAAATTCTTCGCTTCCTGCGCCGAGCGCACCGGCGTGCCCACCGCGCCGCACTGGGTGATCCAGCACGACGCGGACGTCGACCAGGTGCCCGAGGACCTGCTGCCCGGCATCCTCAAGACCGCGCGCATGGGGTATGACGGCAAGGGCCAGGCCCGTGTCAGGACCCGCGAAGACGTGCGTGCAGCGTGGCGCGCCATGCAGCACGTGCCGTGTGTGCTGGAAAAGATGTTGCCGCTGGCCTACGAGGTTTCGGTACTGGCCGCGCGCGCTGCCGACGGCACCACGGCGACCTGGCCGCTGGCCGAAAACGTGCACCGCGACGGCATCCTGTTCTCCACCGTGATGCCGTCCACCAGCGTCTCCGACGAGATCGCCGCGCGTGCCCGCGCCGCGGCCGCCACCATCACCACCGAGATGGGCTATGTGGGCGTGCTGTGCATCGAGTTCTTCGTGCTGACAGATGGCTCGCTGGTCGCCAACGAAATGGCGCCGCGCCCGCACAACTCCGGCCACATCACCATGGACGCCTGCGAGACCAGCCAGTTCGAGCAGCAGGTGCGCGCCATGGCGCGCCTGCCGCTGGGCAGCACGCGCCAGCATTCGGCCGGCAAGATGCTCAACCTGCTGGGCGATGTGTGGTTCGAATTCGGCCTGGAACGCACGCCGGCCTGGGACGAAGTCGTGGCCCAGTCCGGCGCCAAGCTGCACTTGTATGGCAAGAGCGATGCGCGCCCCTCGCGCAAGATGGGCCATGTGAATTGCGTGGGCGGCGCGGCGGCCGACGCCGAGCGCGCCTTCGATGCGGCCCTGACGGCGCTGCACATCGCGCCTTGATGGCATGCCCGGCGCATGCGCCGGGCTTTTCCGTTTTCCTGCTTTCGCAGCTCCGTAGTTTCGAAGCTTCGTAGTAACGCTACCTCAGAGATCCCCGATGTCGCGCATGCCCACGTCCGCCGAACTTGACCAAGCGGTCCAACTGCTGGAGGCCGGCGAGCTGGTCGCCTTCCCGACCGAGACGGTCTACGGCCTGGGCGCCGACGCGGAAAACCCCGAGGCCATCGCCCGTATCTACGCGGCCAAGGGGCGCCCGTCCAATCACCCGATCATCGTGCACGTGGTGGATGGCGGCGACATCAGCTACTGGGTGGACGATGTGCCGCCGGCCGCGCAAGACCTGATCGACGCCTTCTGGCCCGGCCCGCTTACGCTGATCCTCAAGCGCGCGGCGCATATCCCGGCGGCGGTTGCCGGCGGCCAGGACAGCATTGGCCTGCGTTGCCCGTCGCATCCGGTTGCGCAGGCGCTGCTGGGCCGCTTCAAGCGTGGCCGTGGCGGCATTGCCGCGCCGTCCGCGAACAAGTTTGGGCAGGTTAGCCCGACCACGGCGCAGCACGTGCGCGACGAGTTTGGCGATGCGGTCTTCGTGCTGGAAGGCGACGACGTTGAGGTGGGCATCGAATCGACCATCGTGGACCTGTCGCGGCTGGAGCAGGGCATTGGCCCGGTGCTGCTGCGCCCGGGCGCCATCACGCCGGCCATGATGGCGCAGGTGCTGGGCGTCACGCCGTTGCCGCCGGATGCTGCCGCGCCGCGCGCGTCAGGTACGCTGAAGGCGCACTACGCGCCGCATACGCCGTTGGGTTTGTGCTCTGCCGCGGATCTGCCTGCGCAACTGGTCGATTTGCCCGCCGACGCGCTGGTGGCGTGGGTTGGTGTTCAGGCGGCTGCCGATCCGCGGTGTGTGTGGGTAGAGGCGCCTGCCGATGCCGAGGGTTATGCGCGGGCGCTTTATAGCTTGTTGCGCCGGCTGGATGGGGAGGGGTTTGCGCGGCTGGTGTTTGAGGCCTTGCCGGCTGGGCATGAGTGGGATGGGGTTCGGGATCGGTTGCAGAGAGCTGCGGCTGCGTTTGGGGGGTAGGCGTTTGGGGTTGTCAGCTTCAACTTCAGCTGCTTGACGTCAAGGGCAACTGCAACTGCAGTTTCACCACCCCTGCGGGGCGGCGACCTACTTTCTTGTCTTGCCAAGAAAGTAGGCAAAGAAGGCGCGCCGGATGGGGCGACACCCCCTCGGGCTTCGACGAAAAGAGCGGCCGGGACCCAAACTCGCATCGCCTTAAGGCGATACTCAGACATGGGTCCCTCGTTTCCGCTCTTTTCGCCGAATCCCGAGGCGCCCCATACGGCCTAGGTGAACCTTGACGGCTCGCTTCGCATCGCGCTGGGGTGATTCCCGCCCTTCGTGCGGGGATCACGGCTACACCGAATCGATGTTCAAAATCTCCCGCCGGTTGGCTCCCCTCTCCCACTTGTGGGAGAGGGGCCGGGGGAGAGGGCGGGCGCTGGCAAGGGCGCGATCTCACCTTCTCCCGTGCCGGCTGCCAGTATCACGCCACTCAGGGTGCGCCCTGATACACCCATTGCAGCAGGGCGTCGTGGGCTTCGCGGGCTTGTGCTGCGTTGGCGTGGTTGATGTAGCTGACCACCACATAGCGGTCGCCGTTCAGCGCATCGACATAGCCGGCCAGCGCCCGCACGTCGTTCAACGTTCCCGTTTTCATGTAGGCATTGCCGGCCGCGCCGGCGCGCGTCAGGCGGTTGCGCAGCGTGCCGTCCACGCCGAGGATCGGCAGTGAATCGATCAGCACCGGGCCGACTTCACTGGCCAGCGCTTGCTGCAGCAGCCGCGACATATCGTAGGCGCTGATGCGTTCTTCACGCGATAGTCCGGAGCCGTTGTCCAGTACCAGGCCGGGCATGTCCAGCCCCTGGCGCGCCAGCCAGCGCTGCACCACCTTGGCCGAGCGGGTGGTGCTGGCCGGGCCGCTGCGATCCATCTCCGCGCCGATGGTCAGGTAAAGCTGGCGGGCCATCACATTGTTCGAGAACTTGTTGATGTCGCGCACGATTTCCGACAGGGGCTGGCCGTAGTGGCGTGCCAGCAGGAAGGCGTTGCGCGGGGCGCGGCCCATGCGCAGGGCTGGCTGGTGGGTGAAGCGGCCGCCGGCCAGTTGCCATTCGGCGACAAAGCCGCCCCAGGTGAACTCGTTGTGCGAGAGCGTGGCGATGTTGACCACGTGTTCGCCGCAGTCGGCGGCGTAGCTGCCGTCGAAGGAGGCCAGCACGGTGCCGTCGGGCTGTGGCGTGACGGCGGGGCGCGCGCGTGCCGACCAGTCGCCGCATTTACCGTGGGACAGCGCCAGGCGGTTGTCGAGCTTGAGCTGCGCCAGCGCGGGCGTGACCGATACCGCGACCGACTGGTTGGCCGGGTCGGGCGTGATGGTAAACGACAGCGTCTTGAAGGCGTAGAGCAGCGCGTCGGGGCTGACGTTGTAGGCGCGCTGGGTTTCGCCATCGATGGTGGTGCCTTTGTCGAGCGCGGAATCGAAGTAGCTGCGGTCCAGCACCAGGTCGCCATTGATGGTGGTGGCGCCCGCGATGCGGGCGCTGTTGACCAGCTTGGCCATTTCTTCCGGCACCAGCTTGGGGTCGCCATAGCCGCGCAGGTAGACGTTGCCGTTGACGGTGCCGTCGGCGCCTGGCTGGTTGTCGGCGTACAGCGCGGTCTGCCAGCGGTAGCCGGGGCCAAGCAGCTGGAGCCCGGCGAAGGTGGTGACCAGCTTCATGGTGGAAGCCGGGTTCATCGGCGTTTGCGCGTTCCAGCTTGCGCGGGGCGCTGGCGCGCCGACCTTGATCACGTAGAAGCTGGTGGCCGAGGCGGGCACATGCGCGCGCTTGAGCGCGGCCGTTACGCTGCCCGGCAGGCCTGAGCGCGGCTCGGCGGACTCGGCCGCGGCGTGGGCGGCCTTGGTCTTGTGAACGGGGGTCTTGGCGGCGGCGGTGCTCACGCCGCTGAGGCACAACAGCCCGGCGGCGCAAAGCGGCAGCAGGCGGTGAAGAATGGGGGAAGGGCGATTCGGCATGGTGCCCATGTTAACGCATGGGCCTGGGCGCGGATGACGCCGCCATGCGATTTCCGCAGGTTTTTCCGCAGGAACTCCGTCTAGTCTTCTGCGGCGTTTGCGGGATCTTCCAAACGGGCCGCACCGATCGCCTGCGGCGGCGCGAGCTTTCCGAGCAGCGTGCGCAGCGTATCTTGTTCCTGCGCCGACAATGCCCCTGCGACGCGCGCATCGTGCGCGCACACCGCGGCGGTGGCGGCTTCCAGCGTGCGCCGTCCCGTCGGGGTCAGCACCAGGCTGTAGGCGCGGCGATCGTGCGGCGCCGGGCGGCGCGCCACCAGCTTCATGTCTTCCAGCGCGTCGACCAGCAGCACCGCGCCCGAGCGCGCGATGCCCAGGATGCTGGCCAGCTCGGTCAGCTTGAGCAGCGGATTGCGCGAGACGATCACGAGCGCTGAGAAACGCGGCGGCGTGATGTGCCACTGCGCCAGCGATTGCACGAAGTCTTCGTAGATACGGATCTGCGCGCGGCGGATGGCGTAGCCGACCAGGCCGTCCAGCACGCCGTAGTCGACGTTGGCGATATGCGGGTCGAATCCACCGGGCGCATCGGCTGCCCGGCTGGCGCCGGCGGGATCGGGGGCGAGGGCATCGCGGCTGCGGCGCGCTCGCGCCTTTGCTGTGGTCATGAGGCCTTGGCGTCGGTCGATGGATGTGGGTGGCGATGGCTGCCTGAGAAACCGGGCCGCCTATACGACGCGAAAATACCGCATTTCCACCCGGTCCGGATAGCGGGCGCCGGTGGCGACAAACAGGTGCTGCATGAGCCAGTCGTAGCCGGGCGCCGCCGTCTCGAAGCGGGGCGCGGTGCGGAAATAGATCAGGCGCGGGTCGACGATCTCGCCGCCGGCCAGGCGCGCGATCAGCGCGGCGGGGCCGCTGCGCACGCCGGCGTTGACGATGTAGATGCGCGCGCCGTCGTCGGTCTCCAGCACATAGCGGGCCTCGATGTCGGCCACGACGATGCCGTTGCCGGCGTCGTGGCGCACCAGCTGGAAATCCGCGCCGCCGGGCAGGATGCGCCCTTGCAGGCGCGGCCCGGAAACGACGCCATCGAGAATGGGGATGACCCGCCGGTTGCCCAGCGCGCTCGCGCCCACCTCGGTGACCGGCGCCAGCCGGAAGCTGAAGTCCGCCACATGCTCCAGCGTGGGCGTGGGCAGGGCGGCGATGGCAAAGGGCGCGGAGGTCATTTCAGCAGCTTCCAGTTGCCATTGTCGATGGTCAGCATCACGCGGCCGCGGGTGTCAAAGCCGAAATGATCCTGCGCGGTGTAGTTCAGCACGCCATGCGACACCACGATATTGCGCTCGCTCTCCAGCGCGGCCTTGAGCGCGCGGCGGAACTCCGGCGTGCCTGGCTTGGCCTGCTTGAGCGCCACCGGCACGATGCGCTGCAGCACCAGGCCCGCATCATAGGGGTGGGCGCCGAACTGGGTGCGGGTGTCGGGCCCGTACTGCTTCTCGTAGCGGCCCACGTAGTCCAGCCCCGGCTTCTTGGTGGCGGCGCTGTCCGGCAGCTGCTCGGCCACGATCACCGGCCCGGCGGGCAGGATGGAGCCGTTGACGGCTTTGCCGCCGATGCGGATCAGGTCCTTGGTGGCCGCCCCGTGCGTGTGGTAGACCGGGCCCGCGTACCCGCGCTCGCGCAGCGTGGTGTGCGGCAGGGCCGCGCCGGTGCCGGCGCCGGCGATCAGCACCGCGTCGGGGCGGGCGGCGATCAGCTTGAGCGTTTGCGCGGTCACGCTGGTGTCCGAGCGCGCATAGCGTTCGGTGGCCACCAGGCGCATGCCGCGCGCAGTGGCGGCGGTGGTGAACTCCTTGAGCCAGGTCTCGCCGTAGGCGTCGGCAAAGCCGATGAAGGCGATGGTCTTGATGCCTCTGGCGTGCGCGGCATCCGCCACGGCCTCGGCCATCAGCTTGACCGGCTGGGCCAGGCGATACGTCCATTCGCCGCGGCCGGGCTTGAGCTCGATCGGCGAGAAGGCCAGCTGCACGGTCTGGCTCTCGTCGGCGACTTCGGCAATCGCGATCGACGGCGCCACCGCCGACGAGCCGAGGATGATGTCGACCTTGTCTTCGCTGACGAAGCGGCGCGCCACCTTGGTGGCCTGGGTGGGATCGGAGCCGTCGTCCAGCACGATGTAGCGGATTTTCTCGCCGGCGATGGTCTCCGGCAGCAAGGGCATGCTGTTCTTTTGCGGGATGCCGAGCGAGGCCGAGGGGCCGGTCGACGCGATGCTGACGCCGACCGTCACTTCGGCAAGCGCGGGCGCGGCGCCGAGCGCGGCGGCAAGGCTGGCGGTGACGGCGAGCGCAAGGCGGCTGGCGGGCGTGGCAAGGCGGGTAAGGCAACTAAGGCAGGTAAGGCTGGGGCGCGGCACGATATCTCCTTTTCTTCGCATGACGCCGGCTTCTCAGGGCCGGTCGGGGGGCATGATATGACGGACTGGCGCAATCACAGGCGCGGCCGCGCTTAGCGCGGCGGCACCTGCAGCGATTGCCGGTCGAAGCCGGCGAGCTGCTTGTAGCGCAGCGCAATCGCTTCGAGCTCGGTGCGCGGGATCACGGTTTCGATATCGCTGAAGCCTTGCGGCGCGCGCTGCTCGGCCAGCTGCATGACCTGCTCGGGCCCGTTCATGCGGTTGCGCAGCACGATGGCCGCGGTGCGCGGCAGCCGTTCCGCTTCGTACTCGCGTAACGCATGGCCGGTGCCGCAGGCGTCGCGCGGCGCGCCGTTGGCCAGGAGGCTGTCCATCAGGTAGCGCGCATCGAGGATGGCCTGCGCGCTGCCGTTGGAGCCGATCGGGTACATCGGGTGGGCGGCGTCGCCTAGCAGCGTCACGCGGTCGAAGGTCCAGCGCGGCAGCGTGTCCTTGTCGACCATGGGGAATTCGTAGATGGCCTGTGCGCCGTCGATCAGCGCGGGGATGTCGATCCAGTCCCAGCGCCAGTTCGCAAAGGCTTCGCGGAACACGGACTTGTCGACCTGCTTGTTCCAGTCGCTGCGCGGCGGGGTATCCGGCGCGCTGTCGGGCACGCGCAGCTCGGCGATCCAGTTGACCAGCGAGCGCCCCTGGCGGCGCAGCGGCTCGGAGATCGGGTAGGCCACGAACTTCTGGTCCTGGTGGCCCGCCATGAACATCGAGCTGCCATCCAGGTACGGCGGCGCCTCGGTGACGGCGCGCCACAGCGTGCGGCGCGAGAAGCGCGGCGCGTCGCCCTGCGGATAGAAGTGGCGGCGCACGGCGGAGTGGATGCCGTCGGCGCCCACCAGCACATCGGCCCGCGCCGTGACTTGCGCGTTGTCGCTGCGCCGGCGCAGCGTGAACTCCACGGGATCGCCCGCGCGCGCGCCGGTGCTCGTGACCGCTTCAAACGTATGGCCGGCATGCACGCGCTCGGCGCCCAGGCGCTCCACCACGGTGCGGTAGAGCAGCATCTGGAATTCGCCGCGATGGATGGAGAACTGCGGCTGGCCGTAGCCCGCCGCGCGCCCGCGCGGCTCGTGCCAGATGCGCTGGCCAAGCTTGTTGTAGTAGGACAGGGACGAGGTCTGCACCGCCAGCTCGGCCAGTGCATCGTGCAACCCCAGCTCGGACAGCTCGCGCACCGCGTGCGGCAGCAGGTTGATGCCCACGCCGAGCGGGCGCAGCGTCTCGCTGGCTTCCCAGACCTCGGCCTCGATGCCGTGCCGGTGGCAAAGCAGTGCCAGCGTCAGGCCGCCGATGCCGCCACCGGCGATCGCGATCTTCATGGTGTTGTCTCCACAGCTTGTTATGGAATTCCCGGGCCGCGCGGGTGCTCCATGCGGAGCCGGCGGCCACTGGCAATATTGTTATAGAGTATAACTAAATGCGCGAAGGCTTCAAGATCGGCGGCGTGCGGGGAAACCCGCAAGCAAGCGCCGCATGCACGTCCTGAGCACGGGATTTGTGGGAATCCGCTGACACGATGTTCGGCCAAGCCCCGGTTCCGCAGAGCGGCCCCGGGCCCCATAGTGAAAGTACCTGCCGCGAAGCATGGACCTTGCGGCAAACGCGATAACGATGCCTGGGGGCATTGCCAGGCGCAAAACAAATTCCACAAGGAGCTTTATCATGCGTACCGTAACCCTGTCTATCCTGCTTGCCACCCTCCTGAGCGTGGCGGGCTGCGCCGACATGACGCCCAAGCAGCGCAATACCGCCATCGGCGCGGGTGTCGGCGGTGTGGCCGGCGCTGCACTGATCGGCGGCCCGGCGGCCACCATCGGTGGCGCGGCGCTGGGCGGTGTGGTTGGCAACGTGGCGACGCCAGAACGCCGGTAAGGAATAATGCGGCCACGCGCAGCCATGCGAAGTGGCTGGCCAAAAAGCAAAAAGCGGATGCCATCGGCATCCGCTTTTTGCTGCCTGATCGCTGGCTCAGCAGGCTGACTTCGCGACCGCCTTTGTGGCATTCCCGCTTTTCCCCGCGGCGTTGGCTACCGGGAACACGGTATCGTAGGCCCAGTTGTAGACGAACGCATAGACCACATAGAAGGCCGCCAGGGCGATGTCCATGATGAATGCATCGAACAAACTCATGTCGAGATACCACGCCACCATCGGCAGGAACACCACCAGCAGGCCCAGTTCGAACAAGATGGCGTGGAGCACCCGCACGGCCACCGGCTTGCGCAACTGCCCGGTGAACCGCAGCATGGCCTTGTCGAACAGCACGTTGTAGAGGTAGTTCCAGCCGGCGGCGATCAACGACGCCACCACGGCGAGGATGCCGATCTGGTGAAGGGCGAAGCCAAAGACCCAGCTGCCCACGGGCGCGACAATCAGCAAGCCGATCACTTCAAAGCCGATGGTGTGACGAATTCTGTCCTTGGTGCTGCGCATGATACTTCCTGTCTGGCGTGTGAATAGAGGGCATTCTATCGAGTATTCGGGGATGGTAAAGTTGGGTTCTATCGCTTAAAACGATGGATGGGCAGCGACCCGTCCCAAGGAATCGACATGAGCCTCTCGCTCGAACAATTGCAGGCCTTTGCCGCGGCCGCCGAATGTGGCTCTTTCTCCGCAGCCGCACGCCGGCTGGGCAAGGCCCAGTCGGTTGTCAGCGCGGCCGTGTCCAATCTCGAGATCGACCTGGGCAACCAGCTGTTCGACCGCGGCGGGCGCTATCCCACCCTGACCGCCGCGGGCGAACGCCTGCTGGCCGAGGCGCGCGTGATCCTGGAGCGTTGCGAGCATTTCCGTGGCGTGGCCAAGAGCCTGGGCGAGGGCGTGGAGAGCCGCCTGGTGCTGGCGGTGGACGAACTCTATCCGGAGGAAACCCTGGGCGTGATGCTGGAAGAGTTCTCCGAGCGCTTCCCGGCGGTGGAACTGGAGCTGCTGTTTCCCTTGATGGAAGACGTCAGCCGGCTGGTGCTGGAGCGTTGCGCCGACCTGGGAATCATGTGGCGCCAGGAGGTGCTTCCGCCGGAGCTGGGTTTCCGCGCGCTGGGCTGGGTGCCGATGCGGATCATCTGCGCGCCAGACCATCCGCTTGCGGACCAGCGCGTGGGCTGGGAGGAACTGAAGCGCTACCGGCAGCTGATGGTGGCCACCCGTACCGACAGCGAGGAAAAAATGCGGCTGCGCGTGGCCGCCGAAGTCTGGTGGGTGGAGAGCCAGTGGGTCATCGTAGAACTGGTCAAGCGCCGGCTGGGCTGGGCCTTCGTGCCCTGGCACGTGGCGGCCAACTCGCCGGCGGGCACGCAACTGGTGTCGCCCGCGCTGGAGTTCGACGACCAGGACTGGCCGGTGGCGATGGAGCTGGTGTGGCACAAGCAGCGGCCGCTCGGCAAGGCCGCGACCTGGCTCAAGGAGCGGGTGAGCAAGCAGCCGCTGCCGCGTCCGGAGGTGCCTGCCCGCCCGTAGCCGATGCCGGCAGCTTCTCGGCGCTATCGGGTAAGCCCGAATTCCTTCGCCAGCGTGCTATAGCGCTGCACCGTTCGCCGCACATAAGTATCCAGGTCAGCGCCGCCCAGGTCAGCCGGGAACAGGCCCTGCTCCGCGCGCAGCCGGGCGAATGCCGGGCTGGCCTGGAGGCGTTCGAAGCGGCTGGCCCAGCGCTGGTAGTCGGCCCGTGCAACCTTGGGGCCCATGTAGAAGCCGCGCAGGATGGGCCAGACGATGTCGAAGCCCTGCTCGCGCGCGGTGGGCACGCTGGCCAGCCTGCCGGGCAGGCGCTGCGCCGCCAGCACGGCCAGGATGCGGATGCCGCCCGCGCCGAGCTGCATGGCGGCCTCCGATGCATCGCCGGACACCGCCTGGACGTGCCCGCCCTGCAGTGCCGTGAAGGCCTCGCCGCCACCCTCGAAACCCACGAAGCGCATGCGCTTGTAACCCACGCCGGCCTGCCGCGCCACCAGCGCGGCCTTCATCCAGTCCTGGTTGCCGATGGTGCCGCCGGCCCCGAACAGTACCTGGTCCGGATCCGACCTGAGCGCGGCCACCAGGTCCTTCAGGGTCTTGAAGGGCGAATCGGCGCGTACCGCGATCACGCCGTAATCGGTGCCGAGCGCGCCGACCCAGCGCACGTCCGCCGCGCCGTACTTGCCGAACTTGCCTTGGGCCAGCGCCAGCAGGGAGCCGTCTGAAAAGGCGACGATGGTGTCGGGCTCGGCGGGGCGTTGCGCCACGATGCTGTTGTAGGCCACCGCGCCGATGCCGCCCGGCATGTAGGCCAGCCGCATCGGCTGCTCGGTGAACCCGGCTTCGAGCAGCGCACGCTGCGCCAGCTTGCAGGTCAGGTCGAAACCGCCGCCGGGCTTGGCAGGCACGATGCACTCCGGCGCGGCGGCCGCCGGCCGCGCGCAGGCGGCGGCAAGGGCGAGCGCCGCGCAGGCAAAGCGCAGGGCGGCCAGGAAGTGGCGCATCGATTCTCCTCGGGGGGTGAGTGGACGGCAGACAGCTTACCGGGAAATCCCGAAAAATCTGCTGGCTGGCAATGCGAAAATCCGGCATAACGTAGCAAACCTGAGGCATTGACCGAAGCCGCCGAACAGGCCAAAGCCGCGCGCTACGACGACGGCTGTCTCTCCCTCTCCCCTCAGGGGGAGAGGGCCGGGGAGAGGGGTGGCTCAGCTAGGAGCCACTTGAAGCGGAGTCCTTTGGTTTGGTACAGCACGACGGTGTATCGAGCGCCCGCCCTCTCCCCCGTCCCCTCTCCCGCCATGCGGGAGAGGGGAGCAAACCATGCGCATGACATAGCGTGACGCCAGCTGGAAACAAGCAGGAGAACACCTTCCCATGAGAGTACTGCTGGTCGAGGACCACGATGAACTGGCCACCTGGGTGATGCAGGCGTTGCGCGCGCTGCATTTCACCGTGGAGCGCGCGGCCGACGCGGCCAGTGCGCAATCCTTGCTGTTCAGCACGCACGCCGGCAGCGCGGGCGGGGCCGGCAGTGACTACGCGCTGGTGCTGCTGGACCTGACCCTGCCCGACCGCGACGGCCTGGACCTGCTCGCGCGCCTGCGCGCTCGCGGCTGCCGCGTGCCGGTGATGATCCTGACCGCGCGCGGCGAAGTGGGCGACCGGGTCAAGGGCCTGGACCTGGGCGCCGACGACTATATGGCCAAGCCCTTCGACCTGGCCGAGTTCGAGGCGCGCGTGAAGGCGCTGCTGCGCCGCGCGCGCCAGACCGAGGCGCCGCTGGTGGTGTGCGGCGGCCTGGGGTTCGATACGGTGTCGCGCCATTTCCAGGTGGGCGGCGTGCCGCTGGCGCTGACGCCGCGCGAGCATGCGGTGCTGGAGATCCTGATGACGCCGCCCGGCAAGACCGTCAGCAAGGACCGCATCTACGCCAGCATCTTCACCCTGGCCGACGACACCCAGCCGGACGTGATCGAGGTCTACGTGCATCGCCTGCGCCGCAAGCTCGAAGGCTCGGGCGCCGCCATCGTGACCTTGCGCGGGCTGGGCTACGTGCTGGAGCCCAGCGTTGGCTGAGCCGCGCAAGCGCGCCGCTAGCCTGCGCGCACGCCTGCTGTGGTGGCTGATCCCGCCCATGCTGGCGCTGCAGGCCGCGTACGGCGTGGTGGCTTACTCCAACGCGCTGGAATCCGCCAACCAGGCCTATGACCGCACCTTGCTGGCATCGGCGCGCAACATTTCCGAGCGCATCACGCTGACCCCCGAAGGCGTGCGCGTGGACGTGCCGTATATCTCGCTCGATACCTTCGAGGTGGGCATGAACGCCACCATGTTCTACCGCGTCAGCGGCGTGCATGGCGAGTTCGTCTCGGGCTACGACGACCTGCCGCCATTCGATGCCAGCCAGCCGCGCACCAAGCTGTATCCCGCGCTGGTGAGCTTCTACGACCGCACCTACCGTGGCCAGCCGATTCGCATCGCCGCGCTGCGCCAGCCGGTGATGGACGCCAGCGGCACGCGCGGCGGCATGGCCTTGATCGAGGTGGGCGAGACGCTGGACTCACGCCAGGCGTTGACGCGCAACATCCTGTTCGATGTGCTGTGGGGCCAGCTGATGCTGGTGCTGGCCGCGGTGCTGGTGATCTGGCTGTTCACGCGGCGCGCGCTGGCGCCGCTCGATGCGCTGCGCGAAGCCGTGGCGCAACGCCAGCCCGGCGCCACCACGCCGCTGCCGCTCGACAGCGCCCCGCGCGAGACCGCGCCGCTGGTGGAGGCCATGAACGGCTACATGGCGCGGCTGGAACAGGTGCTCGCCGCGCAGCGCCGCTTTATCGCCGACGCGGCGCACCAGCTGCGCACGCCGCTAGCCGTGCTGCACACGCAGGCCCAGCTGGCCGCGCGCGAGCGCGATCCCGACGAGCAGCGGCGCATCGCGCAGGGCCTGGCCGACAGCACCGCGCGCATGGCCGCGCTGGCCGAGCGCCTGCTGTCGATGGCGCGCGCCGCCCACGGCGGGGCCGAGGCGCCGCGCGCGCTGGACCTCGCGGCGTTGGTGAAAGAGGTCTGCCTTGAGCTCACGCCCGCCGCGCGTGCGCGCCGCATCGACCTGGGCTTCGAAGGCGAGGGCGCGCAGCCAGTGCGCGGCACCGATCTGCTGCACGAGCTGGTGACCAACCTGGTCGACAACGCGCTGCGCTATACGCCATCGGGCGGGATGGTCACGGCGCGTGTCTTGCGCGCGGGCGAGGCGGTGGTACTGGAAGTGGAGGACGACGGCCCCGGCATTCCCGCCGCGGAACGCGCGGCGGTGCTAGAGCCGTTTTACCGCGGCAAGGCGGCGGGTTTGAAGGCGCCCGGTGAGGCGGCGCCCACTGGCTCGGGGCTTGGCCTGACCATCGTGCGCGACATCGCCGTGGCGCATGGCGCGTCGCTGGCGCTGCTGGATGGCGCGCAGGGCAGGGGCCTGCTGGCGCGGGTGCGCTTCGCGCCGGCATAGGGCGGCGCGAAGGCTCCCACCGCGCCATTCGCCATTCGCTATTGCGTTGCCGAGCTGCCGGGCGCTGTGCCAGCCGGCGCCGTATTGGACGCGCTATCCGTCTCGATATGCCAACCGCCGCCCAGCGCCTTGATCAACACCGCGCTGGTCGTGTACTGGCGGCCCACGATGGTCAGGTAGGTGCGCTCCGCCGTGTAGGCGGTGGTCTGCGCGGTCAGTACGTCCAGCAGGCTGGCGGTGCCAGCGCGGTAACGGTTGTTGACCAGGGCCAGCGCATCACGCGCCGAACGCAGCGCGTCGTTCTGCACCACGCCTTCTTGCTCCAGCAGGCGCGCGCCGGCCAGGTTGTCCTCGACCTCCTGGAACGCGGCGAGCACCGTCTGGCGGTAGTTGGCCACGGTCTGATCATAGGCCGCCACCGCCTGCGCCTTGGCCGCGCTGCGCAGGCCACCGTCGAACAGCGTGCCGGCCAGCGCCGGGCCGATCGACCACACGCGGTCCGGCAGCGACAGCCAGCGCGCCAGCGTGCTGGCGGAAAGCCCGCCGGTGGCCGACAGCGACAGCGTCGGGTAATACGCCGCCTGCGCAACGCCGATCTGCGCGTTGGCCGCGGCCATGCGGCGCTCGGCCGCGCCGATATCGGGCCGGCGTTCCAGCAGCGCCGACGGCACCGCGATAGGCACGCGCGGCACGGCGGCGGCATAGTCCTGCGGCGCGATGGAGAGGTCGGCCGGCGGCTTGCCAGTCAGGATGGCGATGGCGTGCTCGAGCTGCGCGCGCGTGATCTGGATATCGATCTGCTGCGCCTGCGCGGACTTGAGCTGGGTCTCGGATTGCAGCACGTCCGAGCGCTGGGCGGTGCCGGCTGCGTACTGGTTGCGTACCAGCTGCAGGGATTTCTCGTAGTCGACTACCGTGCGGTCAAGCAACGCCTTCTGCTGGTCGGCAATGCGCAGCAGGAAATAGCTCTGCGCCAGCGTGGTCTGGGTCGACAGCAAGGTCGAAGCCAGGTCGGACTGGCTGGCCTGCGCGCTGGCTTCGCTGCTTTCCACCTGCCTGCGCACGCGGCCCCACACATCGATTTCCCAACTGGCCGACAGCGTGGCGTTCTGGCTGTTGCCGATCAGGCCGCTGCTGCCGCTCGCGCGGCTCAGCCCGGCCGATGCGCCCAGCGTGGGGAAGTAGCCGGCGCGCGCCGATTGCAGCGCGGCCAGCGCTTGCCGGTACTGCGCCTCGGCCGCCTTGATGTTCTGGTTGGATACCTGCACCTGCGACATCAGCGTGTCGAGTGCCGGATCGCTGAACACCGCCCACCAGTTGCTGCGCGCGCTGGCATCCTGTGGCTCGGCCGGTTTCCACGTGCCCCACTGCGAGGTGTCGGCGGGTGCTTCCTTGAAGGCCGGGGTGCTGGGCGCGTCAGGCCGCTTGTAGTCGGGGCCCACGGCGCAGCCGCCCAGCAGCAGGGCGCAGGCTATCGTCAGCACGGTCGCGGGGACGGAGAGGGCAGGGAGGCGAAGAAAAGCGTTCATGGATCGCATTCAGGGTTCGAGGCTGGCCGTGGCCGCAGGCACGGCGGAGCGGCGCTGGCGCCAGGCTTTCACCTTCAGGCGCCAGCGGTCCAGCGTCAGGTACACCACGGGCGTCGTGTACAGCGTCAGCAACTGGCTGACCACCAGCCCGCCGACGATGGAGATGCCCAGCGGCGCGCGCAGCTCGGCACCGTCGCCGTGGCCGATCGCCAGGGGTATCGCGCCGAGCAGGGCCGCCATGGTGGTCATCAGGATCGGGCGGAAACGCAGCAGGCAGGCGCGGTAGATGGCGTCATGCGGCGACAGGCCCTCGCGCCGCTCGGCGTCGATGGCGAAGTCGATCATCATGATGGCGTTCTTCTTGACGATGCCGATCAGCAGGATCACGCCAATCAGCGCGATGATGCTGAAGTCCGTGCCCGAGGCCAGCAGCGCCAGCAGCGCGCCGACGCCGGCCGACGGCAGGGTGGACAGGATGGTGAGCGGATGCACGTAGCTCTCGTACAGCATGCCGAGCACGATATAGATGGTGATCAGCGCGGCCAGGATCAGCAGCGGCTGGCTCTTGAGCGAATCCTGGAAGGCCTTGGCGCTGCCCTGGAAGTTGGCCTGCAGCGTCTCCGGCACGCCAATGCGCGCCATCGCGTCCTTGACCATGTCGGTCGCCTGCGATAGCGAGACGCCCTCGGCCAGGTTGAAGGAGATGGTGGAGGCCGCGAACTGGCCCTGGTGATTGACGCCCAGCGGCGTGCTGGTGGGCGTGAACCGCGCGAAGGCCGACAGCGGCACACGCTTGCCGCCGCCAGTGACCACATAGACATCCTGGAGCGCATGCGGGCCTTCCAGGTACTCGGGGCTGAGCTCCATGACCACCCGGTACTGGTTGAGCGGATTGTAGATGGTGGACACCAGGCGCTGGCCGAAGGCATCGTTGAGCACCGCATCGATCTGCTGCGCGGAGACGCCGAGCTTGGACGCGGTGTCGCGGTCGATGATCACCGAGGTCTGCAAGCCCTTGTCGTTGGTGTCGGTGTCGACGTCTTCCAGCCCCTTGAGGTTGGAGATGGCCGCGCGCACCTTGGGCTCCCACTCGCGCAATACGTCGAGATCGTCCGACTGCAGCGTGAACTGGTAGGCCGAGCTGCTTTGGCGCCCGCCAATGCGGATGTCCTGCACCGAGGTCAGGAACAGGCTTGCGCCGGGCTCCTTGGCGAGCTTGACGCGCAGGCGTGCCACGATGGCATCGGCGGATTCGCGCTCGGCAATCGGCTTGAGCGTAACGAACATCTGGCCGGTATTGCGTTGCGAGCCGCCGGTGAAACCCGTCACATTGACCACCGCCGGATCGGACTGCACGATCTTGATGAAGTTATCGAGCTTGGGGCGCATGGCCTGGAACGAGGTGGCCTGGTCGGCGCGGATAAAGCCGATCAGGCGCCCGGTATCCTGCTGCGGGAAGAAACCCTTGGGCACGATCGTGTAGAGCCAGACATTGAGGCCGATGGTGGCCAGCAGCACCAGCCACACCAGCCTGCTATGGCGTAGCGCTACCGCCAGCGTGCGTGAGTACCCATCGTGCATCCAGGCGAACACCCGCTCGCTGGCGCGGTAGAGGCGGCCCTGGCGCTCGGGGCGCACCGGCTTGAGCAGGCGCGCGCACATCATCGGCGTGGCCGTGAGCGAGACCACCAGCGACACCAGGATCGCCACCGACAAGGTGATGGCGAACTCCTGGAACAGCCGCCCGACGATGCCGCCCATCATCAGCAGCGGGATAAACACCGCGATCAGCGACAAGCTCATCGACAGCACCGTGAAGCCGACTTCGCGCGAGCCCTTGAGCGCGGCTTCGAGCGGCTTCATGCCTTCCTCGATGTGCCGCGAGATGTTCTCCAGCACCACGATGGCGTCATCCACCACGAAGCCGGTGGCGACCGTGAGCGCCATCAGCGACAGATTGTTGAGTGAGAAGCCGGCCAGGTACATCACCGAGAAGGTGCCGATCAGCGACACCGGCACCGCCACGCTGGGGATCAGCGTGGCGCGCACGTTGCGCAGGAACAGGAACACCACCATGATCACCAGCGCCACCGAAATCATCAGGGTGTGCTCCACCTCGCGCAGCGAGCCGCGGATGGTGGGGGTGCGGTCCATCATCACTTCCATCTTGATGGCGGACGGGATCATCTGCTGCAGCGACGGCAGCATCTCGGTGACGCGGTCCACCGTCTCGATGATGTTGGCGCCGGGCGAGCGGTTGAGCACCAGCAGCACCGAGGGCTGGCCGTTGGCGGAGCCGGCGTTGCGGATGTCCTGCACCGAGTCGGTCACCCGCGCCACGTCCGACAGCCGGATCGGCACTGCGAAGGAGTTCGGGCCGCCGCTGCTGGTGTTGCCGCCGGTGGCGCCGGTGCTGATGGTGGTGGTGCCGCTGCTGGTGGTCAGCGTAGTGGTGGTGACCCCGTTGACGGTCTTGGTGCTCACGCCGCCGCCCGCGGTGGCGTTGGCCGTGCTGGCGATCAGCGCACCGGCCGAGGCCGACGAGTAGGTGCCCGGCGTGGCGTAACGCACGATCAGCGGCATGTAGTCCGCCGCCTTCATGGCCTGGTCGTTGGCGTAGACCTGCCAGTTGGTGGTGGTGTTTTCGAGCGAGCCGAGCGGACGGTTGGCGTTGGTGGCGCTGATGGTGTTGCGCACATCCTCCAGCGAGACACCGTACTTGTTGAGCGCCGTGGGGTTGAGCTCCACCCGCACCGCCGGCAGCGACGAGCCGCCGATGGTGACCTGGCCCACGCCCTCGATCTGCGACATCTTCTGCGCCAGGATGGTCGAGGCCGCATCGTAGAGCTGGCCGCGCGTCATGGTGGGCGAGGTCAGCGCGATGATCATGATCGGCGCATCGGCCGGGTTGACCTTGCGGTACGTCGGGTTGCTCGGCAGGCTGGTGGGCAGCGTGGCGCGCGAGGCATTGATGGCGGCCTGCACGTCGCGCGCGGCGCCGTCGATGTCGCGCGAGAGCTCGAACTGCATCGTGATGCGGGTCGAGCCCAGCGAACTGCTGGAGGTGATCTCGGTGACGCCGGCAATGGCGCCCAGGGCGCGTTCCAGCGGCGTGGCCACGGTAGCGGCCATGGTCTCGGGGCTGGCGCCGGGCAGCGAGGCCGACACCGAGATGGTGGGGAAATCCACCTGCGGCAGCGGCGACACCGGCAGCAGCCGCAGTGCCGCCAGCCCCGCCAGCAGGATGCCGATGGTCAGCAGCGCGGTGGCGACCGGGCGATGGATGAAAGTGGCCGACAGGTTCATTACGGCCTCGGCTCCGGAGCGTGCCCGGCTTCACTGCCACCTGCGCCACCACCCGTGTCGTCGCCAAACCGGCGCTGGCGCCAGGCTTTCAGGCGCGTTGCCACGCTGTCGAACGCCAGGTAGATCACCGGCGTGGTGAACAGCGTCAGCACCTGGCTGACCAGCAGGCCGCCCACCATGGTGATGCCCAGCGGGCGGCGCAGCTCCGAGCCGATGCCGGTGCCCAGCATCAGCGGCAGCGCCGCCAGCAGGGCCGCCATGGTGGTCATCAGGATGGGGCGCAAGCGCAGCAGGCAAGCCTGGAAGATCGCCTCGCGCGGCGCCATGCCGCCCTCGCGCTCGGCCTCGAGCGCGAAGTCGATCATCATGATGGCGTTCTTCTTGACGATACCGATCAGCAGGATGATGCCGATGATCGCGATGATGCCCAGGTCCTGGCCCGAGACCAGCAGCGCCAGCAGCGCGCCTACGCCGGCCGAGGGCAGGGTCGAGAGGATGGTCACGGGATGGATGGTGCTCTCATAGAGCACGCCCAGCACGATGTACATCGTGATCACCGCGGCCAGGATCAGCCACAGCGTGTTGGACAGCGAAGCGCGGAAGGCCAGCGCGGCGCCCTGGAAATCAGTCTGCATCGAGATCGGCAGGCCGATTTCCTGCTCCACCTTGGCGATCTTGTCGACCGCGGCGCCGAGCGATTCGCCCGGTGCCAGGTTGAACGAAATGGTGGCGGAAGGGAACTGGCCCTGGTGGTTGATCACCAGCGGCCCCGTGCGCTCGCTGATGCGCGCGAACGCGCCCAGCGGCACCTGCCCGCCGGAGGAGGAGGGCAGGCGCAGTTCCGCCAGCGACTGCGGATCGGTGCGGAATTGAGGCATGGCCTCCAGTACCACGCGGTACTGGCTCGCCTGCGTGAAGATGGTCGACACCAGGCGCTGGCCGAAGGCGCTGTACAGCGCGCTGTCGATCACCGCGGTGGTGATGCCGAAGCGCGCCGCGGCGTCGCGGTCGATATCCACGTAGGCGCGCAGGCCGTTGTTCTGCTGGTCGCTGGCCACGTCTCGCAGCTCCGGCTCCAGCTTCAGGCGCTCGACCAGTCTCGGCACCCAGGTGGCCAGCGTGGTGGGGTCCGGGTCCTGCACGGTGAACTGGTACTGCGTGCGTGCCACGCGGTCCTCGATGGTCAGGTCCTGCACCGGCTGGGTGTAGAGCGAAACCCCGCCGAGCTTGTCGACCGCGGCCTGCAGGCGGCGCGTCACGTCCTCGATGGAGTCGCTGCGCTGGTCCTTGGGCTTCAGGTTGATCAAGAGGCGCCCGGCGTTGAGCGTGGTGTTGGTGCCGTCCACGCCGATGAAGGACGACAGGCTTTCCACCGCCGGGTCTTCCAGCACCACCTTGGCCACTGCCTGCTGCTTCGCTGCCATGGCGGGGAACGAGGTGGTCTGGGACGCTTCGGTAATGCCCTGGATCACGCCGGTGTCCTGCACCGGGAAGAAGCCCTTGGGCACCAGCATGTACAACAGCACGGTTAGCACCATGGTGCCAACGGCGACCAGCAAGGTGAGTTTCTGGCGGTCCAGCACCCATTCCAGCGCGCGGCCGTAGCGGTCGATCACGTTGTCGAAGAAGCGGCCGCTGGCGCGGTGAAAGCGCGAGAGCTTCTCATCGGGGACATGGTGCAGCAGGCGCGCGCACATCATCGGCGTGAGCGTCAGCGAGACCACCGCCGAGATCAGGATCGACACCGCTAGCGTGATGGCGAACTCGCGGAACAGGCGCCCGACCACATCGCCCATGAACAGCAGGGGGATCAGCACGGCCACCAGCGAGAACGTCAGCGAGATGATGGTGAAGCCGATCTGCTTGGATCCCTTGAGCGCCGCCTCCATGGGCGAATCGCCCTTCTCGATGTAGCGCATGATGTTCTCGATCATCACGATCGCATCGTCCACCACGAAGCCGGTGGCAATGGTCAGTGCCATCAGCGTCAGGTTGTTGATCGAGAAGCCCGCCAGGTACATCACGCCGAAGGTGCCCACCAGCGACAGCGGCACCGCCACGCCCGGGATGATGGTGGCCGGCACGTTGCGCAGGAAGACGAAGATCACCATCACCACCAGCGCGACCGCCAGCAGCAGTTCGAACTCCACGTCGCGCACCGAGGCGCGGATGGTGGTGGTGCGGTCGGTCAGCAACTGCACCTTGACCGAGGCCGGCAGCGCGTTCTGCAATTGCGGCAACAGGGCCTTGATGCGGTCGACCACCTCGATCACATTGGCGCCGGGCTGGCGCTGGATGCTCAGCACGATGGCCGGCTTGTCGTTGGCCCAGGCCGCCAGGCGGCTGTTCTCGGGCCCGTCGACGATGTTGGCCACATCGGTGATGCGGATCGGCGCGCCGTTCTGGTAGCCGACGATGATCTGGCGGTACTCGTCGGCGGACTTGAGCTGGTCGTTGGCGTCGATGGTGGAGGCGCGCGCGGGGCCGTCGAAGCTGCCCTTGGCGCCGTTGACGTTGGCGCTGCCGATCGCCGTGCGCAGGTCGTCGATCGACATGCCGAGCGCGGCCAGCGCGGTCGGGTTGGCCTGGATGCGCACTGCCGGGCGCTGCCCGCCGCTGATGCTCACCAGCCCCACGCCCTGCAGCTGCGAGATCTTCTGCGCCACGCGGGTGTCCACCATGTCCTGCAGCTTGGGCAGCGGCATGGTGTCGGACGTCATGGCCAGCGTCATGATCGGCGCGTCGGCCGGGTTGACCTTGCTGTACACCGGTGGCATCGGCAGGTCCGCCGGCAGCAGGTTGCCGCCGGCATTGATGGCGGCCTGCACCTCTTGCTCGGCCACGTCCAGCGACAGCGTGAGCTCGAACTGCAGCGTGATCACCGAGGCGCCACCCGAGGAGGACGACGACATCTGCTTGAGGCCCGGCATCTGGCCGAACTGGCGCTCCAGCGGCGCCGTGATGGACGAGGTCATCACATCCGGGCTGGCGCCCGGATACAGCGTGGTGACCTGGATGGTCGGGTAATCGACCTCCGGCAGCGCCGACAGCGGCAGCAGCCTGAAGGCCACCAGGCCCGACAGCAGGATGGCGACCATCAGCAGCGCGGTGGCGACCGGCCGCTCGATGAACAAGCGTGAGGGATTCATGCTGGGTCCTTACTGCGGCCGCTGGGGCGCCGCGCCCGCCGGGGCGCCAGCGCTGCCGCCGCCATCCGTTGCAGCCGCGCTCGCGCCGTCGCGGTGACGGCGCCCTTCACCGTGCGCACCCGAGGCACCCGAGTCACCCGAGGCACCCGGCACGCCGGAGGCGCCGGCCGCGCCGGCCGCGCCGCTGGCGCCACCATCGCGGCGCCGTCCGCGCCCGCGCGGCGCGCTGGCCGGTACCAGCGCGGCTGCGCGCGCTGCCGGGTCCACGGTTTCCACCGTCATGCCTTCCTTGAGCCGGTCGGCACCGTCGACCACCACGCGCTGGCCGGGCTGCAGGCCCTTGGTCACCACGGTGCGATCGCCGTCGCTCGTGCCGAGCGCGACCACCTGGACCTTGACCTTGCTGCTGTCGTCGACGACATAGACAAAGGTGCCTTGCTGGCCGCGCTGGATTGCCGCCACCGGTACCACGGTGGCGTCCTCGATCGTGTCCACCTTGGTGCGCATGTTGACGAACTGGTTCGGGAACAGCAGGCCGTCCTGGTTCTGGAAGATCGCCTTGAGCTTGACCGTGCCGGTGGTGGTGTCGATCTGGTTGTCGGTAGTCAGCAGCGTGCCATCGGCCAGGCGGTTGCGGGCCTGGCGGTCCCAGGCCTGGACGGGAATGGTCTCGCCCGCGTGCAGCCGCTTGAGCACCGACGGCAGGTTGTCTTCAGGGATGGTGTAGAGCACCGCGATCGGCTGGATCTGGGTGATCAGGGCGATGCCGTTGGTGTCGCTGGTGCTGATGATATTGCCCGGGTCGACCTGGCGCAGGCCGATGCGGCCGGAGGCCGGCGCCATGATGCGGGTGTAGCCCAGTTGCAGGCGGGCGCTGTCCACGTTGGCCTGGTCGGTCTTGACCACGCCTTCATACTGGCGCACCAGGGCGTCCTGGGTGTCTACCTGCTGGCTGGAGATGGAATCCTGGCCGAGCAGCGTGCGGTAGCGCTTCTGGTCCAGGCGGGCGTTCTCCAGCAGGGCGCGGTCGCGCGCCAGCGTGCCCACGGCCTGGTCCAGCGTGGCCTGGAACGGGCGTGGGTCGATCTCGGCAAGCACGTCGCCGGCCTTGACCATCTGGCCCTCCTTGAACAGGACCTTGAGCAGAGGACCCGACACCTGGGCCCGCACGGTCACATTGGCCACGGGCGTGACATTGCCCAGGCCGTTGAGGATGACGTCCATATTACGCTTGGCCACGGTGCTGACCACCACCGGCGAGCGCTGGCCGCCGGGACCCCCAGGGCCGCCGGGGCCGCCAGGGCCACCACGGCTGCCGTTAGTGCCGCCGGGCGCGCCTGCGGCACCGGCTGCGGGCGTACGATGCTTGTACCAATACCAGCCGCCGCCGGCCAGCAGCAGGATCAGCGCGGCGGCGATCAGTTTGCGGCGGCGCGAGGCAGCCTTGGGCGGCGGTGGCAGCTTAGCCGGTTGATGTTCTTCGGGGTTGGCCATGACCGGATCCTGGGAGCGACGCGTCAACAAAAACGCGTTTGAACGATTTTCGGGGTATGAGAGGCAGAAGTATGCCGCAACGCCGTCGGCACGTGCCGCTGGCAGCACGCGGCTTCATGCGCGATTACGCGCTGGCCGGGCGGCGTCGGGCGGGGCCGTCCTGACCGGCGACCGCCGGCAACGGCAACATAAGCGAAGCATAATGCGCGCTGGCGGCACTCATGTTTCAGCGCGGGCGGCCAATCTTACAGATCATTACCAGCAGCCCGGGTGTAATGCCCTGAAACAATTCGCCCGGATTGCCGCGCCCAGCCTAGCTATCATCTGCCTATGCGAGCCAATCAGCCTACCCAGATCCTCGTCGTGGACGACGATCCCGAACTCCGCGACCTGCTGCGCGAATACCTCACCCAGCAGGGCTTTGCCGTGTCCGTGCTGCACGATGGCGAAGGCTTGCAGGCACGCCTGGAGCGCGAGCGCCCCGCCCTGATCGTGCTCGACCTGATGATGCCCAAGGTGGATGGGCTGACCGCATTGCGCAACCTGCGTGCCAAGAACGACGACATTCCCGTGATCCTGCTGACCGCGCGCAGCGACGAGATCGACCGCATCGTGGGGCTGGAGATCGGCGCGGACGATTATCTCGGCAAGCCATTCTCGCCGCGCGAGCTGCTGGCGCGGATCAATGCCGTGCTGCGCCGCAAGCTGGCCCGCCCCGCGGCCGCGCCGGAAGACCGCGAGGGCATGGCCTTCGGGCCATTCCGCGTCAACTTCCGCCAGCGCTCGCTGGTGCGCAGCGGCGACCCGGTGGCGATCAGCGATACCGAGTTCGCGCTGCTCAAGCTGCTGTTGATGCACCCGCTTGAGGTACTGTCGCGCGAGCGCATCGTGGAGCTGATGTATGGCACCGCGAGCGGCATCAGCGACCGCGGCATCGACGTCCAGATCTGGCGCCTGCGCCGCCTGCTCGACGAAGACGCCCAGCGTCCCCGCTACATCCAGACGGTACGGGGGCGCGGTTACACCTTCGTGCCCGACGAAGCCGAAGACATTGCCCAATGAAGCTGCGCATCGATACGCTGTTCGGACGCATCGCGCTGCTGATCGCAGCGGTGCTGGTGCTGAGCCATTTCTCCTGGCTCGCGATCCTGCGCATGGATCGCCGCCAGCAGCAGGTGGATTACTCCGTCGAGCAGATGATGTTCCAGTTCGAGAGCATCCAGCGCGCGCTTGCCGCTCAGCCGCCCATCAAGCTGCCAAGCCTGGTGGAAGTGGCCAGCGAGGCCAGCGCGGCCGAGCACACCGTGGCGGCCAAGGGCCGGGCGCGGCGGCTGGTCGAGCAGTTCTCTCAGCGCATGCCGCCCGGGACCCAGGTACGGCTCGAGGAAGACCAGACCACGCGCATCTGGGTCAAGCTGCCGCACCGGCAGGACTGGATCGCGATGCCGGCGCTATGGGTGGTCAACCCGCCGCCCGACAACCGCCTGCTGCCTGGCGTGATCCTGGTGGTCGGCGTGGCCATGGCAGTGGCCTTGCTGATTGCCTGGCAGATCCAGCGCCCGGTGCGCGACATGGCGGCTGCGGCCGAGCAGCTGTCGCGCCAGCACGCCGTCAAGCCGCTGCGTGAGCGCGGCCCCCACGAGCTGCGCCAGTTGATCGTGCGCTTCAACCGCATGATGGCTGACCTGACCCGCATCGACCAGGAGCGCAATACGATGCTTGCCGGCATCGCCCACGATCTCAAGACGCCGCTGGCGCGGTTGCGGTTGCGCGCGGAGATGCTGGCCGACCCCAAGGCCGCAGCCGGCGTCACGCGCGATGTCGAGTCCATGTCCGCCATCGTCGAGCAGTTCCTGACCTTCGCCCAAAGCGGCGAACCCGCGGCGCGGCCGGTGCCGGTCGATCGCCGCATCGGCGAGCTGGCCGCCTCGCTGGCCGAGCAGGACAAGCCGGTGGAGGTCTCGCTGATGGCAGGCGAGGGCTTCCGCATGATCGCCACCCAGCTCGACCGTATCGTCGGCAACCTGATCGACAACGCCTATGCCTACGGGGCAGCGCCGGTGCTGCTCAGCACCTCGCGCCAGGCCGACGGCTGGCACATGGTGGTGGAGGACCATGGCGAAGGCATTCCGCCTGACGCCATGGAAAAGGTCACCCTGCCGTTCGTGCGGCTGGACCCGGCGCGCGGCGGCAATGCGCACTCGGGCCTGGGCCTGGCCATCGTCGACCGGCTGGTGCGCCAGGCGGGCGGCCGCCTGGTGCTGGCAAACCGGGACGAGGGCGGCCTGCGGGTGGAAATGGTGTTTCCGTTCGCGGCGCTGGCACAAGCGGCCTGAGCGTCGGCCGCCGGACGGCGGCGTCCCGGCTCGTATCACATCTGGAACACAATCAGGAGGTTTTCCCCTTCACGGGGGGCTGCCGGCTGACGCCATGGCCATGCGGGCCATATGCTGGCTTGCGTGGTACGCAGCTTGCTGCGAGTAGTTGCTCAGTGCGCTTAGGCAACGCGTAGCGCCAATCCAGTGGATCAGGAGACGCATCATGGCAACTTTCGTCACGCTTCTAAACTTCACCGACCAGGGAATCCGTACCGTCAAGGACACAACCAAGCGCGCCGCGGCTGTTCGCGAAATGGCAAAGGCAAGCGGCATCGAAATGAAAGATATCTTCTGGACGCTCGGGCAATATGACCTGGTAGCGACCTTTACCGCGCCCGACGATGCCACCATGACCGCATTCGGCCTGGCCCTGGGCATGGCGGGCAACGTCCGCAGCCAGACGCTGCGTGCCTTCTCCACTGACGAGATGAACGGCATCCTCAGCAAGCTGCCGTAGCCACTTGCCAGCCGGCATCAAAAAGCCCGCATCATTGTGCGGGCTTTTTACTGTCTGACACGGCGCTCAGGCGCCTGGCGCCTTTTTCTTCTCGCCGATGCGGCTTTCCTTGCCGGCCAGCAGCTTTTCGATGTTGGCGCGGTGCCGCACCACCAGCAGCACGCTGATCGCGAATACCGCGCCGGCGAGCACGTCCACACCCGACATCAGGACATAGAAGAAAGGCGCAAAGACCGCCGACACCAGCGCCGCCAGCGACGAGTAACGGAAGAAGAAGGCCACGATCAGCCAGGTCGCCATCGTGCCCGCGCCCAGCAGCGGGTCGATGGCAAACAGGATGCCGGCCGCGGTGGCCACGCCCTTACCGCCCGCAAAGCGGAAGAACACCGGGAACAGGTGGCCCAGGAACACCGCCACCGCCACCAGCGCGATGCCCGTGTCGTCGACGCCGTACGCCGGGCCGAAGCGCTGCGCCAGCCAGACCGCCAGCCAGCCCTTCAGGGCATCGCCGATCAGCGTCAGGATGGCGGCCTTCTTGTTGCCGCTGCGCAGCACGTTGGTGGCACCAGGGTTGCCGGAGCCATAGGTGTGCGGATCGGGCAGGCGCATGGCCTTGCTGACCACGACGGCAAAGGAAATGGAGCCGATCAGGTAGGCGGCTAGTGCGAAGATCAGATTGGCCATGTGGGAATTGGGGGTTTGAGGCTGGCGGGATTGTAGCGTGGAAGGAAGGATGGATGGGGGGATGGGGGGGCGTTCGAGGGGGGGTGCTTTTGTCAGCGGCGATGGCGTTTGGACCCCAGTGCCGTACGACATTGCCCTGCGGGGGTGGTCGCTATTTCTTTGAGCGGCGTTGGTTTTTGCACTCAAGGGCCATACGACATCCCCCTGCGGGGGCTGCCGGTCACTTTTCTTTGACCGGCAAAGAGGGTGGAGACAAAACA
>NZ_JBXAOE010000043.1:0-60273 GCF_058802485.1 Cupriavidus sp. GW822-FHT02D05
TCTTCCCCATGACTGCATCTCCATGTTCAGTTTAGGAAGAATAGGTCTTTCTTTGTTTTGTCTCCACCCTCAAAGAAAAGTAACCAAAAGAAAGCGATCCTTGCAGGAGGCTGGCTTTTCTGGGTTGCGCAGCCCGGTGGATTCGTCGTCAGGCCCCGGGTTCTAACGGCCTCGTGCCGTTACCGGTTTAAAGGACCACTATCCAGCAAATGACGCTGGTTTCGTGGTGAGGCTGCTCGGTAGCGGCATCCCTGCTCGTTCACACATCTGCCGGTACCGGTCCGAAGCGCCACGATATATCACACCATGATGGTTTCGTGGTGGGGTGGGCGCGGTGAAGAGATTCTTCGGGCCTATCAAATCGGTGCCACCGCGCCCACGACGGAAACGGGACGCCTGCAACTTCGTGGCCGCCCACACCGCGAGCGACAGACGGCTTCAAATTCGTGGTGGAATCTACCGGTGGGGGCCACCACGAATCCTTGGGCATTGGCTGGGTCGTGATGATCTAAACTGGTAACGGCACGAGTCCATTAGCACCCAGGGCCGTACGACGAAACCATTGGGATTCCCAGTGACGCCACGCCAGCCTCCTGCAAGGATCGCTTTCTTTTGGTTACTTTTCTTTACGAGTAAAGAAAAGTGACATCTCACACGTTCTAAAACAGCCAATACCGTACAGCCGCGCCAGCAGCTAGAAGCATTAAAACACCGCCCACCCACGTCAGCAGCAACCAAAAGCCCCCTAAGAAACACCTAACTAAGCAACACAATCCCCCCCGGCAACGACCGCACCTCCAACCCAAGTGAGCGCTGTATCTGCGCAATCGCCTTATCCAGCGACCGAATCTGAAACCGCCCCGTCACATGCCTGCCTGCCGCCCGCTTATCCAACAGCACCACCCTGCCCGGCCGGTAGCGATTGATCTCCTCAACCACCTCATGCAATGGTGTATCGGCAAACCGCAGGTAGCCATCGCGCCACGCCGGCATCCATGTCGGATCGACATGCACGATGCGCCCGAGCGCAGCACTATCGTAGGTGAGTTGCTGCTTGCCGCTCAGCGTCGCGATGCCTGCGCCGTGCGCCACCTGCACGGTCCCCTCGACGCAAGTCACGCATACACCGGCAGGCGTGACCCGCACTTCAAACCGCGCGCTCTGCGCAAACGCGCGCCCCGGCCCGGCGACAACCGCGAACGGCCGCGGCGCGTTCAAGGTATCGACAGCGGCTTCGCCGGCGATCAGGTCGATGCCCTGCACACGCCCCGCGCCGGAGCGCACGGCAATACTGGTGCGCGTATTCAGCTCGACGGTGACATCCTCGGCCAGCGCCAGCCGGCGTTGCTCGCCGGTCGCGGTGCGGTAATCCGCGCGCATCTCCTCCACGGAAGGCCACAGGCCCAGCGGCGGCCGGATGACGGCCACCGTCGCCGCGGCTGCCGCCGCGCTCATGGCGCCGCCGAGAAATGCACGCCGCTGCCAGTTCGGCGCGCGCGGCGTCCCGGCAAAACGCAGGCTGGCCGGGTTGCGGGCCACCACCAGCTGGCTGGCCTCGCCCAGCTGCGCCCATCGCTGCCGTGCCACGGACAAAGCAGCCCGGTTGGCGGGATCGGCCATGCACCAGCGCCGCAGCGCGGCGCCGTCGGCCTGCGTCATCTCGCCCGCCGCCACGCGGCGCACCCAGGCGAGCGCCTGCCGCTCGATCGCGTCGAGCGTGCGTTCCGGTTGTCGCGCAGGAATCATCATTCGTATCATGGCATCAAGCGAGCCGCCACCGTGGTTTGCCCATGGACATAGACAAGACGGTTGGGAAGCAACAGATCGGCATGCTTTTTTTCATCCATGCTTGGGGCTATGGGCCATGCAGTACTCATGGGCCCGCTTGAGCTCCAGGCCGATCAGCCGCGGCGACACGCCGAAGCGCACCGCGGCCTCCTGGTTCGAGAGTTCATCGACCCGCACCGCGAGGAAGATCGCCCGCCGGCGTGGCGGCATGCTTTCGATAAGGCGTGCAACGGCCTCGACCTCGTCACGCGCCGCGACCGTTTGCGCGGGGCCGGGCGCGGGATCGACGATCTCGGCCATCAGCGTCTCCATTTCTTCTGCGCTCATGTAGCGGCGGTCGCGCTGCAGCCGGTCCAGCGCCAGGTTGGTGGCCATGCGCATCAGGTAGGCGGCCGGGCTCTTGACCGGCTCGCCCTCCTCCTTGCGGTCTTCCAGGTGCACCCAGGTATCGTGCAGCGCATCGCTGGCGAGCTCGGCCGAGCCCAGGCGCCATGTCAGGCGGCGCTTGAGGTCGTCGTAGCGTTGCGCAAGCAGCTCGCGCAAGCTGGAGCGGCTGGAGTCGCTCATCTATCGGCTCGCCTGCCGGCCGCAGGGCGGCTGGCACGAGCCGGAGCGGGCCGCCGCGGCGTCACAGCGCACCGGCTTGACCAGCAGCACGAATGCCTTGGCCGGATCCCCGGGCGGCTGGCCCACATCGACGTGCTCCACGGTCTCGATGATGGCCGCATCGCGTGCCTTGTCGCCGGTGGTGTCCAGCAGGCGCACGTGCGCAACGTGGCCGGCCGCGTTGAGCTGCACATAGAGCGCGAGGCGATAGTCCCCGAGCGCGAGTGCGGGCCGCGCGCATAGCGCCTGATAGACCTGCGACTGCACGGCGCCGTCATATTGCCGCGCGGCGCTGGCCGGGGGCTGCGCGACGGCCGTGTCCGCGTAGCGCGGCGCGGGCACCAGCACGAAGGCATCGGCCGCGGCTGCCTGCACGCTCAGCCCCGTGCCCTCGAGCATCTTGCGCAAGGCGTTTTCCGGGCTGAAGGTGCCGTGGACAGCAGTCGAGGTTCGCCCCGCTGCCAGCTCGGAGGAAAAGAAGACGGACAGGCTGGTCTGCGCGTCGTATTGCGCCAACGCTTGCTTGAGCGGCTGGGCCGGCAGGTCGAATGCCATCTCCACCGCGCCGCGGTTGGCGGGCTGCTGGGCGCGGGTCTGCTGGCAGGCGAGGCAGAGGGCCAGGACCGCCATATAGACGACCAGTGCGCGCGCACCGGGGGCTGCGACCAAGCTTGCCATCACTATCCAATGCCATGTGCGTTGAGGAGTCCTTGCCGCATCGAGCGCGTGGCCCAAGTGCATACCCGTGCGCATCGTAGGGATCCAATGTGACGCCGCCGTGAAGGCGTGCCAGCCACTGCCGTGACATGGCTCACTCCTCCTGGCCGGGACCCGCCGGCTGCTGCGTCTCGATCGCGATAAACAACCGCGCGTTGCCACGCTGGACCAGCAGCGCCACCGCGCCGTCCGCCGCGCTGGCCTCGTCGGCCAGCGCCTCGATGCTGTCGACCGGCTGGCCGTTGACGGCGAGAATCACGTCGCCGGCGTTCATGCCGGCGCGCGACGCAGCCGCGTTCACGCGCTGCACCAGCAGGCCACCGTCGATACGCAGCACCTGCCGCTCTTGCGCCCACAGCGGCCTGACCATCATGCCCAGCGGCGCGTGCCCGGGCGCCGCCGTGCGCGCCACCCGTGGCGCGTCGAAGCGATCGGGCCGCACCTCCAGCACGAGCGCGGCGCGGTCCCGCCAGATGCGCAGTGGGACGACAACGCCGGGGGCCAGGTCCGCGATGCAGATCAGCGCATCGGCGGACTGCACGACGTCGCGCGCGCCCACCTGCAGGATCACATCGCCCGGCTTCATGCCGGCCCGGCTGGCGGCCCCGCCGGGCTGCACATAGCTCACCAGCGCGCCCGCAGGCCGGGGCAGGCGGAACGAATCGGCCAGTGCCTGCGAGACCTCCTGCACCGCCACGCCGATACGCCCGCGTGTCACCGCGCCCTGGCGCAGCAACTGGTCCTTGATGCGCATGGCCACATCGATGGGAATGGCGAACGACAAACCCTGATAGCCGCCGCTGCGGCTGTAGATGCGCGAATTGATGCCGATCACCTCACCCTTGAGGTTGAACAGCGGGCCGCCGGAGTTGCCGGGATTGACCGGCACGTCGGTCTGCAGGAAGGGCATGTACTCGGCGCCAGGCAGCACCCTGCCCTTGGCGCTGACGATACCGGCCGTGACCGAGTTACTGAAACCATAGGGTGAGCCGATGGCCAGGGCCCAGCTGCCCACCTCCACGCTCGCGGCGTCGCCGATCTTCACCGTCGGCAAGCCGGTGGCGTCGATCTTGAGCAGGGCGACGTCGGCAACGACATCCAGCCCGATCAGCCTGGCCTTGAACTCGCGCCGGTCGGTCAGCTTCACGCTGACCAGGGACCCGCGCGCGACCACGTGCGCGTTGGTGAGGATATAGCCGTCGCCGCTAAGGATAAAGCCCGAGCCCAGGCTGGTCTCGTCGACATTGTCCTGGCCCTGCGCACGCCCGCGCAGCGGATCGGGCAACGCCTCGCGGGCCACACCGATGTTGACCACGGCCGGGCCGTTCTCGCGGACCAGCCGCGAGAAATCGGGCGCGGCTCGCCACGCCGCCGCCTGCAGCGGCGCGCATCCGGCCGTGCCTGCCGCCAGCGCGAAAAGCAGCGCCATGGTGGCAAAAGCCAGCGAGCGCCGCGCAAGACCGCCGCGGCGGCCCGGGTCCAAAGCCATCGCCACGTCAGCTCGCTTGCGCGCCATCCAGCCCCAGCTCCAGCACCATGGGCTGGCGCATATCCGGCGGCGGCGGCTCGGGCAACGCCTTCGTCATCAGCACCGCGCGCAGGTCCGCGTCGGCCTGCGGATTGCCCAGCGAGTCGAACTCCATGCGCTCCACACGGCCATTGGGAGCAAGCCACACACGCATCACCAACGACGCGGACGGCTGCGCGCGGGCCTGCATCCAATCCTGCAAACGCAGGGCGCTCGCGTCGGCCGGGTCCCCCAGCCGCGCCTGGAACTCCGTGCTGGCCAGTTGCGCATAGCGCATCCAGTGCTGCGGGAACGGCTGCGCCGGGGCGGCGGCGGAAGACGCCGCGCCCAGGCCCAGGCCCACCAGCCCCAGCGTACGGAGCAAACGCCCCCACATTTTCCGGGGCGCAGCCAGCTTGCGCGCGGCAGGACTGGCCTGCCGGCTTGGCTCAATCGGGGAATGCATCGAAGTTCCTGTCTTTCGTCATGGTGCGTTGGCCACTACGCGGCGGCTGCCTCTTCCTGCGCAGGAGCATCCGCAGGAGCATCCGCAGTTGCATCCGATGCCGCCGGCTGGAAGTTGCGCAGATGCAGGAAAAACTGGCCCATCATCTGCGTCCACAGCTGCAGCGCCACGGTGAGATAGTCGGGGCCCACGCCGCCGGAGATCACCACGTCCATCTCAAGCACCAGGAATTCGCCGTGCTGCGCGACGCGCGCGAAGCGCTTGGCGCGATGCCAGTCGCCCAGCACACCCTCGGGCAACGCGCCGCCTTGCACCCGCAGCGGACAGCTCAGCGTGAAATCCAGGTACGCATCCGGCGCAGCCGAGTTGCCCCAGAGGACCTGGAAGCCAACGCCGTGGCTGGCGCTGTGCAGGCGCAGCACGCCGTCCTGCTCGATGGCCGTCACGGCGCAGCCGGCGGCCTTGATGGCATCGCAGACCTGCTCCGAAGTCACTGCCATCAGCAGTGCGGGTTGGCTGTCTGCCGAGGTGTCGATCTGGGTTGCGGTGGTGTTCATGGGTATCCTGGTGTTGAAATGATTGGAACTTGGATTGAAACTTGGATTGAAATTTGGATAGGGATTGAGGCTTGCGTGACCGGGCGCCGTGATCCGTGCCTGCATCGTTTTTCTAGTTCGCTTTCTGCAGCACGGCATCCAGCGCGGCGGTGTCGATGCTGGCCGCGCCTGGCGCCACCAGCTTCTCCATATAGGCCTGCACGAGCTGCTGCTGGCGTTGCTGGCGCATCGCCGCCACCAACTGCGGCTTGATCTCGTCGAGCGTTGCGGTGCGGCCAGCCTGCGTGTCCAGCAGCTTCACCACATGAAAGCCCGCGGCCGATTGCACCGGGTCGCTCACCTGGCCAACCTTGAGCCTGGCAACGGTATCGCGCACTTCCGGCAGCATCTGCGCCAGCGGCAGCGTGCCGACCTCCCCGCCGCGTTCGGCACCGCGGGGATCCTGCGAGCGGCTCTTGGCGAGCGCCGCGAAATCGCCCTGGCGTGCCTGCGTGGCCAGCTTGCGGGCTTCGTCGCGCACCTTGGCCGTGGCCGCGGCATCGCTGCCCTGGGTGGCCAGGAAGATCTGCGCGACGCGGTAAGTGGCGGGCACCTGGAAGTTCGCCTTGCCGTCTTCATAGGCCGCCTTCACCTCGAGCTCGGACGGATAGCCCGCCGGCAACTGCGTGACCGACTCCAGGTAGGTAGAGGCAACGATCCGCGCGGAGATCTCGCGCACGGCGGCATCGACGCGCGCCTTCACCTCGGGTCGTTCCGCCCAGCCCTTGCCCTGTGCCTCGCGCAGCAGCGCTTCACTGGCCAGGCGCTGGCGCAGCCAGCTCTCGATGCCCGCGCGGTTGCTCCTGGCCGCGGCGCGGTCCGCTTCCGGCAGGCCTTGCAGCAGCCGCTCCACGTCATCCTGGCCAACGGTGACCGAGCCGGCGCGCGCCACCACCGGACCGCTTGCCGGTGCGGGCTCCGCCGCCTGCACCGGCGCTGCGCTCAGCCACGAGGCCAGCAGGACGCCGATGGCCGTGCGCACGGGCGGCAGCATGGACTGGACATGCGATTTCATTCGAATCATCTGTGTCTTACCTTTTTTCTCTGTGAGCGCGGGCGAACGCTTGCGCGGACCGGCGGCATCGCCTTGCCCGCGCACTGGCCTGCGCGCCTCATGACATCGCAGCAACATGACAAAACACTCACGCCCCAGCAACAGCAGGCTCGGCGCCACCGCCATGCACGGTCCGTTGCTGGCTTTGCGTGTCATGGGCGTGGCGCCTCTGCCGCGCCCGTGGCGCTCGTGGTGCTTGTGGCACTTGCGGTGCTCGTGGTGCTCGTGGTGCTCGCCGCAGCCTTGACCTCGGCGGCCGCCTGCGCGGGTGCGTCGGCGGCTGCCGCAGCGCCGGCCACGAAGCGCCCTTCGTACAGCTTGTCGCCGTACTCCTGCGCAATCTGCTCGAACTTCACCCGGCTCTGCGCCGCGAAGGGCTGGCGCGCGATCATCACCGTACCCAGGTCCACCGTCTCGTAGGCGCGCAGGATCTCCTGGCCCACTGCGTAGAGCTTCGCGTTCTTGGCCTCGCACTGTGCCAAGGTGGCGTGCTGCGTCTTGGCCTCCAGGGCCAGGCGCTGGCGGTCCGCCTCGGCCGCGCGTGCGAGCTTGAGCAGTTCGTCATAAGCGTTGCGGTACTGTGCAATCTGCGTGCTGGCCTTCTCGGCAACCGCCTGTGCCTGCTGTTGCGCCTGCTGGTTCCTGTCGCTCAGCCGCTCGCGCTCCTGGCGCTCGGCAGCGAGTTGCGCGCGGGCACGCTCCAGTTCCTTCTTCGCGTCGGCGTCCGCGCCGGATGGCGCGGCGCCGGCATGTGGCGCGCCGGCCTTGAGCGCGGCCAGTTCGTTCTGCGCCTGTTGCAGCTGCGTGGTGGTGATGCGCAACTGGGCGCGCAGGCGCTCTTCCATGGTCTGGGCCGGCTGGGCGTGAGCCGCTGCGCCGGCCATCATGAAGCTGGTGGCGAGCGCCAGCGGACGCCAGGCGCCGCGCAAGCGTGATGTGGATGACACGGTATCCCTCCTAGAAGCGCGTGTTGATCTCGACCTGCAAGATATCGATCGCCAGCGGCGGGCCATAGACCTCCTTGGTCGACGTCCAGCGGCCGGTCACCCACGTGTTCTTGTCGAGCGCGTACGAGCCGCCCACGTAGTAGCCGCGTGCGTTGGTGCCGCCCAGGTGGAAGGTCGAATCGTTGTAGCCGTCCGGCATGGCATCCGGCTCGATGCGCTTGTAGCCAAGCAGCATGTTCCAGTCGCCCTTGGCCAGCGTCACGGGCTTGCCCAGCGTGGCCTGGAACATATAGGCGTTGCCGCCGCTCTTGAAGTCCGCGCGGCTGGTACCGCCGCTGCCGCCGAAGTTATTGACGATGCCGCCGTTTGCGCGCGAGAACATGCCGCCCTCGTCATAGGCCAGGTTGCGGATGTAGTTCGCATCCATGCGCAGGCCGAGGCTGCCCGCCACCTTGGTTTCCCAGCGGAAGTTCAGGTCCAGCAGCTGGAACTTGGACGCCAGGCCCACGTATTGCGGCTGCGGCGTGCCGGCCGGATCCAGCGGATTAAGCGCGATATTGCGCAACAGCATCAGCGTGTTGCCCTTCTGCATGAAGGCCGGGCGTGACCAGTCGGTGCTGCAGCCGTCGGCGCCGGCGTACAACGCGCAAGGCTGCGACACCTGGCCGCTGACGTTGCGGAAGTCGTAGTACGCCAGCGCACCGCGCAGGCGATTGTCGTTGTTGAGCTTCCAGCTCGCGCCGATCTGCGCACCCAGCAGCCATTTCTTCTCGCTGCTCGCCTTGTTCTGGCTGCGGCTGGGGAAGCTGTCGGAGGAATACTCGAGCGGCACCAGGCCGAGTGTGCCGAACAGCGCGACGTCCCGGTTGGGCAACGCCTTGTCGAACTGCGCGGCCAGGCCGTCGAAGTTCAGGTCGTTCGAGAACAGCAGGTCGGACGACACGAACGGGTTGCCGAAGCGCCCGGCCGTGAGGTTGACCCATTCCGCCGGCTTGTACGACAGCCAGCCCTGATCGAGCCACACGTTCTTCTTGGCCAGGCCACCGCCCAGGGTCTGGTTGGTGGACACCGGGCTGTCGTCGTTGCCGGTGGCAATGCGGATGCCCGCATGCGTGCTGTCGGAAATATCGGCCAGCACGCCGAACCTGGCGCGGGCACGCAGCAGGCTCACGCGGTTCTGCCGCGTGTTGACCAGCGGCGGCAGCGAGAGATTGGTGTTCGGGTTGACGTCAAAGCCGCTGCCCTGGTTGATGGCCGCCCAGTCGATGGCGATATCGCTGTTGTTGCTGGAGTAGAAGCGCGACTCGTCGCGCACGCGCACGTCCCCTTCGATGCGGATACGCTTGGTCCACTCCGGCGTTTCGTTCGGTGCCGCCCAGCCTTCGGCCTGGGCCTGGGCCATGACCTGCCCCTTGACCTCGTCGCGAATCTGGTCGCGCACAGTGTCGGAAATATAGGGCACGCGCACGTCGCCCGGCTCCACGCGCAACCCGCCGGCAGCGGCGGCCGGCGCTGCCGACGCCACGCGCTGCGCCTGCTGCTGCGCCATGGCTTCGGTCTGGGCCTGGGCAAGCAAGGCTTCACCGGCATCTTTTTTCAGGGCACCGCTTTGCATCAGGCCACGGATCAGCTTGACCATGGTGCTATCGGCGGGTGCCGCGCCTTGCGCGTAGCCCGCGCCGCTTGCGCCGAGCAGCGCGATCGCCATGGCGGCGGCCAGCGCGTGGATCTTGCGGGCCGGCTCCGCGTGGCGCCGGGAGTTTGCTGGATGGTTCATCGGTTCGTTCACGAGAATGAGGTGGAATAGGTAGGGCATGCGGTGAGACATGCGGCGGCGGCCTGCCGGCCGCGTCACGGCCGGCGCCCCTTGATCGACATGCGCATCGGAAAGCGCAGCGACGCCGGCGGCCGTTCGTCGGCCCGGAAATCGCGCACCATGGCCAGCACGGCTTCATCGGTCTGCGCGTTGCCGGTGCTGCGCACCAGTTGCGCACGCGTGGCGCGGCCGTCGGCGTCCAGCCACAGCTCGATGCGGATGTCCTCGAACGCCAGCTGCCGGGTGCGCTGGTCGCGCGCAAAGGCTTGCTGCAAGGCACCCGAGACGTAGCTCGAATAGGACCGGCTGCCCAGCCCGCCGCCACCGCCGGTCATGCCGCCGCCGCGCCCGGCCTGGATGCCAAATGCATCCGTGCCGGCTTGCGCCGCGCCGTCGATCGTGACCGGGTCGCCGAGATCCTTCGACGGGCTTGGGGGTGCGTCGTCCTTCGGCGCTTCCTGCGGGTCCGCCGGCTTGGGCTCGGGCTCGACCACTTCCGGCTTGACCTTCTCCGGCACCGGCTCGGGCGGCTTCTCGGGCTCGGGAGGCGGCGGCGGCGGCGGCGGTGGCAGCACCAGCATCGGCGTGGCCGCCACCTCGCGCTTGGTGCTGGCGGTGTCGGACAGCAAGCGCCAGACCAGCACGGCCAGCCCGATGATGACCAGCGCGCCGATGATCAGCCCGCCCCAGCGGCGCCACAAGGCGATGGCACGCTGCCGGGGCGGAAGAGTTGGATCACGATGTTTCACCCGACTCTCCTCACGCCGGCTTGCCGGTGACGAGGCCGATCTGGTTCAGGTCGATGCGCCTGAGCAGGTCCAGCACCTCCACCACCTTCGCGTACTGCACGGCGGCGTCGCCCCGCACGATCACGGGGAAATCCGGCGTGAGCGCCTTCTCCGTGCGCAAGCGCTCCTCCAGCTCCGGCAGCGTCACCGGATAGGCGTCGAGGAAGACCTGGCCCGCGTTGTCGATCGTGATGGCCTTGGTCTTGGGCTTCTCCAGCGCGACCGACGAACTCGCCTTGGGCAGGTCCACCTTGATGCCCGGGATGCTGGCATTGCTGGTCAGGATGAAAATCACCAGCACCACCAGCAGCACGTCGACGAAGGGCGTGATGTTGATGCCGCCCGTGCGCTTCTTGGTGCCGAACTTGGCTGCGTATGCCATGGCCGCGCGCTCCCCTTAAGCCCGGTGCAGGGCAGCGGGGACGCGACGTCCCTCGCCCTGCTCTTCGGCCAGGCGCGTGGCGAACTCGTCCACGAACACCGCCATGTCGGCGCCGATCGAATCCGAGCGCGAGGCAAGCCAGTTGTAGCCGAACAGCGCGGGAATCGCGACGCCCAGCCCGGCGGCGGTACACAGCAAGGCCGCGGCCATGCCCGGCGCCACCGAGTTGATATCCACCGCGCCGGCCATGGCCGCCACGACAAACACCAGCATGATCCCGATCACGGTGCCGAACAGGCCCACATATGGCGCGCCTTCGATGGTGGTCGACAGCCAGTTCATGCGCTTGGCCATGCGCTCGCTCTCGCGCACCATCACGCCATCCATGGCCGCGCGGATCGCGCTGATGGTCGCGTCGGAGACCGCGTTGAGGTCGTAGCCCATCTGATGGCGGCGGTGCAGTTCCTCGACCGCCATTTCATACAAGCGCCACAGCGACGAATCCGCCTTGACGGCCTCGGGTACGCGGTTGCTCTTGGCCAGCTGGTCCAGCGGCGCGCCGGCCGCTTCGCGGAAATGCACCATGAAGGCAGCGTTGGCGCGCGAGGTGGCGCCGTAGCTGCGGCCCTTGCTGATCATGATGGCCCACGACAGCGCCATCATGATGCCGAGCAGGCCCACCACGATCCAGGCGTCCAGCGGCATGGCGGCGAGGATGAAGCCGAAATGGCTCTTTCCGGCCTGCTGCTCGTCCGCGCCGAACACGGCCAGGCGCGATTCGGCACCTTGCGATACGGCGTCGGCGAGGATCAGCGCATCCGGGCGCGCCACCTTGGACAAGCGCACTTCATCGATGGCACCGGTGAACGGGCTCAGCGCGGTCGCTGCGGCCGGCGTGTTGGCCGCCGCCGCGTCGGCACCGAGCGTGGCCGGCGTGTTCAGCGCCGGCAAGGCGGTTGCCAGCGACGCGGCAGGACGTCCGCCGACATACAGCGACACGCTCTTGCCATCGGACTTGACTGCCAGGTGCGACCACTGCCCCGCCTGCACGGGCTGGCCGGGATTGCTGCGCTGGCCATTGACCTGCACGAACGGCACGCCCTGGTCGATCCCGATGACGAGTTCGCCCGCGCCATCTCGGCGCGCATAGACGGCTTGCTGCGGGCCGAGCTTCTCGGGGCGCACCCAGGCGGAGAAGCCGAACGGCGCGCCCGCGGCCAGCGCCAGCGACGGCGACGACGGCAGCACCAGCGGGGCGGCGCCGAGCTGCGCGCCCTTGCCGATGACAGTGCCATCGACGCTCACCACTGCGGTCTGGCTGTGGTTGCCGTAGGCCGTGGTGTCGCGTGCCGGCACGCTGCCTTCGGCAAAGTGGTAGACCAGCGTGAAGTCAGGGTCGAAGGTCCGCTGGCCATTGCCCGATGCCGGCGCCTTGGCGTTGCCGTAGTACATCCACAGCTGCTGCGGGCCCGCCGCCGAGACCGACGGAACGTCGATCCAGATCAGCGCGATGCCCAAGAGCGGATCGAACTGTTCGATCTGGTGGTTAAGCACGGTCTTGTCGTCGGCGGCAACAAAGCGCAGGTCGGCGCCAGTCTCGCTCACGCCTTCAAAGCTGAAGTTGCCGGTATGCAGGCGCAGCAGCACCGGGGTACGCCCGGCATCGCCGCCGATCGCGCCGGCCTTGGGGCCGGCGTCGATCGTGATCGGCTTGCGATAAGCCCAGTCGGGCTGCCACCAGGCATGGGCCAGGTCCGGCAGGAGTGTGCTCAGCAGCGTGAGCACGAGCAAAAGGATGCGTCGCATGACAGTGGTTCTCGGTTAGCTCGTCGGGAGTCGATGTTTCAGGTTGGAAGCGGCGCGCCGCACGCGCTCAGTAACTGGCGGTGACGCTGAAGTTCACGCGCGGGTCGCCACGCTGCGTGCGTGGCCCGTCCTTGAGCGGATAGCCCAGGTCCAGGCGCCCGGTGACTTTCTGGCCGAGGCGGAACGTAGTGCCCACCCCCACCGAGGCGAGCGAGACGTTGCTCTTCTGCTCGGGCAACGGATCGCGCAGACGGACCTGGCCGGCATCGGCAAACAGGTAAGCACGCCAGTTTTCAACCACGGAAGTGAAGAAGGCCAGCGGCGGCGTGCGCATTTCCACGGACCCGACCACGCCATAGTCTCCGGTGGTCTCGGCGGACAGGTAGCCGCGCACCGAGTTCATGCCGCCGGCCGCGATCTGCTCGTTCGAGACCAGCGGGGAATCCGTGATCTGGGCCGCCAGGCGCCAGCCCAGCTGCGCGTTGCCCGCGAAGGTGTAGGAGCCATTGGTATCGCCTTTGAGCACCATGAAGCTCGGCGACGCCTTGTAGCGCTTGTAGTCGAATTGCTGCGCGGTGCTGCCGTAGCCAAGGAAGCTGCGCGTGCCCGCGACCAGCGAGAGGTTCAGGCCATAGGTGCCGCGCTCCGTCTGGCCGAAGCCCGAGTAGCCAAGCGTGATCGGCGCGTACTTGAGCGGCACCGTATCGCCGGCGCTGCCAAGGCGCGTCACCTCGTCGTTGTCCTTGAAGTCCACGCCGGCGCTGAACGCGTGCCACCATGCGCCGGTGTTCGGCACGGTGTAGGTGGCCTTCACGCCAACCGCATAGCCCTTGCCCAATACATTGGTGCCGCCTAGCGTCGCGACGTTGCTGTCCGATTTGTAGCCGGAAGCCTCGAGGCCCCAGTTAGTGCCACGCAGCGGCGCCACATACGAGCCGGACCACACCTGGGTCTGGTTCAGGTCCTGCGGGGCGCCAAAGAAACTGACCGAGGCGCTGTGCCCCAGTTGCCAGAGGTTGTCGTGGCCCAGCGAAGCCGTGGCCCGCAGTTGCTTGGTATCCGCGCTGTAGTCGTTGTTCAGGCCCACGCTTGCCCGCCACGGGCTGCTGTCCTCGACCTTGAGATCAACGTCCATGGTGCCAGGCAGCGCGCCTTGCCTGACCAGCGGCATCACCTGCCGGTTCGCGGTCCGGTTCAAGGCAGTGAGCTCCGTCTGCGCCTGGTTGAAGTCCGGCACCGCGCCCTCCGCCAGCGCGGGCACCTGCTCACGCACCTCTACCGGCGAGTTGTACTGCGCTCCCACCACACGCACACGACCCACCTTGGTCTCGCTCACCTGCAGGAAGACCACGCCGCCAACCGCCTGCTGCTCAGGCAGGTCCACGTAGACCGACTGGTATCCCTTTGCCTGGTAGGCCGCCAGCAGCGCATCGCGCGCGCCCTCGATATCCTTCAGCGTGCGCTTCGGCCCAAGGTAAGGCGTGACCGCGCGCTCGATCGCGCGCGCATCCAGCACCGTGTTCCCACGCACGATGTACTCGTTGATGTCGACGCGCCGTTGCGCATCGGCCTGCACGCCCGGCGTTGCCGCCTCGGTGGCAGCGGGGGCCTGCGCCATCGCGGTTCCCTGCGTCCCTAGTCCTAGCATCGCCAGACATAGCGCCCTCCAGCGCGCGGACGCATCGTTCTTGTTCTTGTCATGCATGTGTTTGCTCAATCCCTTGCGAAACAATTGCCGTCGTTCCCTTGCGCCGGCGCCTCGACCAGAGGCAAGTCGTAAGCGATCGCGTCCGATGAGGCCATGATGAGCGGTCATCATTTCAGCGCCGCGTACGATTGGTTAGACGAACGGCCCGCGCGCCGACTGTCGTTTGTCACGAAAGCTTCATGTGCGAGCGCGGGGCATGGCGATGCGCCTCAACGGCAGCGATATCGCAGAGCAATTGCATGCCGCGCTACTCGGAATGGAGCGCTACACTTCAGGCATATCGCCAATGGCGGGGTTGGCAATCAATGAAAATGGAGCACGAAATGCGCGGATGGCTGAACGCTGTAGTGATTGCCGCAGGTAGCCTTGGCTCGGCCTGCCCGCTACTCGCTGCGGAAGCATCCCCACCAACGGGGGACGGCACGGCGAGCTGTGTCGAGGTCGAAGTCAATGGCATGCGGGCCCCGTCGTTTCCTTGCCTGACGCAGAAGCTAAGCCCCAAGCCCACCCCCGGCCAGCCACCCTCGGAGCGCAAGCTGGCGTCCGAGGCTATCGTGGAGCGTCCCTCCAACGCGCTGGGGCTGTTCAACTACTCGGCGACCAGCCACCGCATGGGCAATACCTTCGGCACATCGGTCACGCCGCAGCGGCCATAGCCGCATTAGCCGCAAGCTAGTTCATTCACCACAGTTTCTTTAAGGGAAAAGACGTGCCATTCATCATCGCCGGCCTCGCCTTGATCGGTGCCCTCATCTATGGTGCGGTCCGCCTGTACGCCACGGTGGCCGCAGCCTATGGCGCGATCGCCGGGACCGCCGCTGTCTTGTTCTGCGCGGCGCTGCTCGTGGCATTCGTCGCAAGCCTGGTCCGCCGCTACCGCGCGATCCACGGCGTCAAGATCAAGGGCGAGCGCATCCTGTCGCTGGAGGGCGCATGGGGGACGATGCGCGTGGATCCGGAACGCAAGCGTGGCGCACTGGATGTCGACGGACAGCAGGCGAAGTTTATTTTTGCGGATATAGCGAGTGCCACCGCGCTGGAGAACGGCAGCGCATGGATGCTTGCCTTACGTCTCGAACACCAAGCGCGACGCAGTTGGCAGATCCCGATGGCAAGCCGGAAGGAGGCGTTGCGCTGGGCGAAGATATTCGACCTGGCTGCCGTGCAGAAGCTTTGAAGGCCTGGTGCTGCGCGGCTCGCCCGAGCGGCGCGGACGGCAACGCCATCGGAACGAACGCGCCTGCCTCGACGAGACGCGTCTATTCGAGAAATACATAGTCCGCGCGATAAGGCACGCGGCTTTCCTGTCCTTCCTCGGTGCAGGCCTGAGCGGGCGCAATGCCGCCTTGCGTGTTCAAGCGCTGAACGTAATGCACTCCCGCTAGCAAGCCCGCCCCTCCGGAACTCGTCGCCTGCAACAGCAATAGCGCAATGCTGTCGGGCGCCCTGGCATTTGCGGCCTGCCGCAGTACTTTGCCGGTTATCTTGCTGCCGTCCGGCGCCTCCCAGGTCGGCCCGGCGTAGTGCCGGGCGATGAGCTTGCCGGAATCGTCGCGCAGATCCGCTTCGGGGGATTTGAACGCCCACGCCAATGAACTGCCCTGATCGCGCTTGCATACATAGATCTGCACGCCGGACGCATGCAGGGTCGCGATCGTACGATGGACGTCGGCGGGCTGGAGCTCAGGCGGCGCGGCCTCCTGGGCAACGGCGCAAGAAACCAACAAGCATGCTCCGGCGAGGGCAATGCGATGCGCTTTGCGACTGGTGTGGAAATCTTGCGGCATACACCCTCCTTGCCTGAGCCCGGTCAGAATAGTACCTCCGGCGCGATGGCAAGGAAACGGAGGAAGACACGGCAATCGCAGCAAACGCGGCAGGCCCGGCCGGCCGCGTTGCCACTGGATGCGGTTGAAGTAGCGAACTGCAGACATGGGCTCAGCCACAGGCGGGCAGCAAAATGATCACTGGAATTCTGCAAGCCTGACGGCTACGCTAATAGGCGGACCGTTGCGCCAGTTGAGCGCGCGAGGGTCATCGGCTTTGCATCGACTTTGATTGGAAGGAGTCATCCATGAAGATCGCTATCGCAATGGCAATTGCAGTTCTCCTGCCTGCTACCGTCTACGCCGCAGGCCCCGCAAATCCAGCGGATCGCTACGACTACAACATGCGTAGCACCAACAAGGACGGCTATGTGCCGGACCCTCAACGCACGACCAATAAAGACGGCTACGTACCCGATGCCGAACGCGCTACCAACAAGGACGGCTACGTGCCAGACACCGCAAAGGCCAACGACAAGTTTGACCCGTACACCCAGGGTGCCAACCAGAACACGGCCTCGGCGCTCACCGACTCAAAAGCGTCTACCAAGAAGCCAGCTGGCAAGGCGTCAAGCCAGAAAAAATCGCCCGCTGCCGGCATGGACAAATAGGGCGGCCTGCTCAGATTAAGTCCGACGCGGCAAAGAAAAAGCCCCGCAGGAATCTGCGGGGCTTTTTCAACTATGGTGGGCCTCCCGTGAGTCGAACACGGCACCAACGGATTATGAGTCCGCTGCTCTAACCAGGCATGAGCTAGAGGCCCTGGAAAGTCAGACCGGCATGATACCGATCAACTGCCTTCAAGGAAACTCTTTAGCTTATCCGAGCGGCTCGGGTGACGCAGCTTGCGCAATGCCTTGGCTTCTATTTGACGGATCCGCTCGCGTGTGACGTCGAACTGCTTGCCGACTTCTTCCAGCGTGTGGTCCGTGCTCATTTCGATGCCGAAACGCATGCGCAGCACCTTGGCTTCGCGCGGCGTGAGCGAATCCAGCACATCCTTGACGACGTCGCGCATGGAGCCGTGCAGCGCCGCTTCGGCCGGGGCCAGCGTGTTGGTGTCTTCGATGAAGTCGCCAAGATGGGAGTCGTCGTCGTCACCGATCGGCGTTTCCATGGAGATCGGTTCCTTCGCGATCTTCATGATCTTGCGGATCTTGTCTTCCGGCATCTCCATCTTCTCGGCCAGCGTTGCCGGATCCGGCTCGTTGCCGGTTTCCTGCAGGATCTGGCGCGAGATGCGGTTCATCTTGTTGATCGTTTCGATCATGTGCACCGGGATACGGATGGTGCGCGCCTGATCGGCGATCGAGCGGGTGATGGCCTGGCGGATCCACCACGTCGCGTAGGTCGAGAACTTGTAGCCGCGGCGGTATTCGAACTTGTCCACCGCCTTCATCAGGCCGATATTGCCTTCCTGGATCAGATCGAGGAACTGCAGGCCGCGGTTGGTGTACTTCTTGGCGATCGAGATCACCAGGCGCAGGTTGGCCTCGGTCATCTCGCGCTTGGCTTCGCGGGCGCGCTTCTCGCCCTCGCTCATCTTGCGGTTGACTTCCTTGAGCTCCTTGAGCGGCAGCACCACGCGCATCTGCAGGTCGATCAGCTTTTGCTGCAGCTCGCGCACGGCCGGCACATTACGTTCGACGATGGTGCTGTACGGCTTGCCGTCTTTGATAATCGTGTCGATCCACTCGAGGTTGGTCTCATTGCCCGGGAAACGGGCGACGAAATCCGCACGCGGCATGCCGCACTTGTCCACCACGATCTTCAGGATGGAGCGCTCGAGCTTGCGCACTTCGTCCACCTGGCCACGCAGCGTGTCGCACAGGCGTTCGACGTTGCGGGCGGTGAAGCGGATGCTCATCAGCTCGTTCAGGATGGCTTCCTGGGCCTTGACGTAGGACTTGGACTTGTAGCCTTCCTTCTCGAACGAGCGGCGCATCTTGTCGAACTGCTCGGCGATCACGCGGAATTTTTCCAGCGCGGCCAGCTTCAGCTCTTCGAGCTGGCGTGCCGAGGCAGCCAGGCCGCCGGCATCGTCATCCTCGTCTTCGTCGGATTCTTCGCCGTCAGATTCCGGCTCGTCTTCCTCGGCAGCCGCCACCACGGCCGGAGCCGGCGGGGCCACGGGCACGTCCGCGGCGTTCGGGTCGATCAGGCCGTCGACGAACTCGTCGATCTTGATTTCATCGCTGGCAACGCGCTCGGCCAAGGCCAGGATCTCGGAGATCGTGACCGGGCAGGCGGAGATCGCCATCACCATGTCTTTCAGGCCGGCCTCGATGCGCTTGGCGATTTCGATTTCGCCTTCGCGCGTCAGCAGTTCCACCGTGCCCATCTCGCGCATGTACATGCGCACGGGGTCCGTGGTGCGGCCGAACTCGGAGTCCACCGTGGAAAGCGCGGCCTCAGCTTCTTCCTCGGCTTCTTCCTCGCTGGTGGCGGACGGGGCATTGTCGTTGAGCAGCAGCGTTTCCGCGTCCGGCGCCTGCTCGTAGACGGCGATGCCGATGTCGTTGAGCGTGGCGACCAGCGTGTCGATCGTTTCCGAATCGACCATGTCGTCCGGCAGGTGATCGTTGATTTCCGCGTACGTCAGGTAGCCGCGCGACTTGCCGAGCTTGATCAGCGCCTTGAGCTTCTGGCGGCGTACTTCCAGTTCTTCCTCGGTACCCTGCTGCGTCGAGGCGAACTCCTTCAGCAGAGCCTTTTCCTTGGCCTTGCGGTCGCGAGCCTTTTGCTTTTCGCTCTTGGGCGCTGCAGTCGGCGTTGCCGCCGCGGGGATCTCGTCTTCGTAAAGCTCTTCAGTCACGTCGTCTGGTGTGCTGTCGTCGTGCTGCGCTCCGGCCTTGGGCTTGCGGCCACGCTTCTTCGGCTCCGGCTTGACTGCCGGAGCGGCGGGACGCTCGGATGCAACGGGGGCGGAAGTTGTGGCATTCGGCGTGGCCTCGGGCTCGGCGGCGCCTGGCTTGGCGTCTCCGGTCTTGGCGCTGGTCGCTGCCGCTTTCTTGCTCTCGACTTCGGTATTCTGCTGTTTCGCCACGGTAATACTCTTGCCTTTCACAGGTACAGATGCGGCGTGCTTGCCGCTTGTATTGGCGCTATCGCCGCTCTCGTGTGCCGAAGTCGAGGGCTTCAGGTTTTCGGACGGGCGGATCCCGGTGGAAGTGGACGCTGCGGGCGCCTTGGCGCTCCGAGCTGTCTTAGCTGGCACAGGCTGGGCTGGCGCCTTGACTGACGCGGCTGTCTTCGCAGCCGCCGTTGTTTTCACGGACGCCTTGCCGCTCCCCGATTGGGGAGTTTTAGTGGAAACCTTTTCGGTTGCTTTGGCCTTTGCCATTGGCACGCTCACTTTCACCAGAAGGGGAGAGAAAGATCTCGCTATCCAAACCGGCTATTGTAGCACTAGCAATTAGCCGGCTTCCCAACAGGTGAGGTTTTCACCTGAAAAATCAAGGCTTAAGCGTAGCCATGCCGCGCCAAGCCCTCACTTATTTGTCACCACCCACCTTGCCCGACCTACCGGACGGTCAACCCGATTCAACCCAATTCAACCCAACTGCCGCCGGCGATTGATCTCGCTGACCAGCCATCGCATGCGGCTCTTGCCTTGCTCATCCGCAGTGCCCATGATCACCGACTGCTGGAGCATGTCGAGCTCGCGGCGCAACGGCCCCGCCAGCAGCTTGGCGATGGCGGTATCGAACTCCTGCTCGGCAGGTTCCTCATCGATCTCTTCACGCAGTACCGCGGCGCGCACATTGGCGTAGACCTCGGCGTACGGCGACTGTGCGAGATGCTCGCTAAAGGCCGCGAAGTTCACCTCGCCCTGCAACTCGTCGCACGCGGACACCAGGTGCGCCAGCACTTCGGCGTCGGCCTGCTCGTCTTCCAGCAGCAGTGCCCGGCTATCGGCGTCGAGCCGGCTCGACAGCTGCGGGTAGCGCATCAGCAACTGCAGCACCCGCTGCTCCAGCCCGGTGGGGGCCTGGCGCTTGGTGCGCGGCCGCGGCTGGGCAAAGCGTCCGACCCGCGCCGGGTCGCTCGCCAGCCCGCAGACGGCTTCGATTTCGGCCGGCGTGGTGCCGGTGGCATCGGCAAGCTCGCGCACGATCTGCAACCGCAGGCCGCCTGCAGGCATGGACTGCAGCAGCGGCTTGGCCTCGTACTGGGCGCGGGCGCGCCCCTCGGCCTGGCGCAGCTCCTGCCCCTCCGACACCACCTGCAGCAGGAAGCGCGACAGCGGCATGGCATCGCGCACCTGCGCGGCAAACGCGTCGGTGCCCTGCTCGCGCACATAGCTGTCCGGGTCGTGCTCGGCGGGCAGGAACAGGAAGCGGATGGTCTTGTTGTCCGCCACGTACGGCAGGCAGGCCTCCAGGGCCCGGCGCGCCGCGCGGCGCCCGGCCGCGTCGCCGTCAAACGAGAACACCACGGCATCGGTCTGGCGCAACAGCTTTTGCACATGCACTGCCGTGCAGGCCGTGCCCAGCGTGGCCACGGCGTTGGCAAAGCCCAGCTGAGCCAGGGCCACCACGTCCATATAACCTTCGACCACCAAAACATAGCCGGTTTCCCGGATCGCATGGCGGGCCTCGAACAGGCCATATAGCTCGGTGCCTTTGCTGAACAGGGGCGTTTCCGGTGAATTCAGGTACTTGGGCTCGCCCTGCCCCATCACCCGCCCGCCAAAGCCGATCACCTGGCCCTTGGTGCTGCGGATGGGAAACATGATGCGGTCCCGGAAGCGATCGTAGCGCCGCGGCTTGCCGTCGGCGTCGCGCTTCTCGGCGCTTTCGATCATCAGGCCGGCTTCCACCAGCGGCCCGGCGATCGCATCGTCGCGATAATTGCCGAACACCGACTCCAGCCCCTGCCAGTCGTCCGGGGCATAGCCCAGACCAAACTGCGCCGCGATCTCGCCGGTCAGGCCGCGGCTCTTGAGGTACTGGATCGCCTGCGGCGCGCTGCGCAATTGCTTGCGGTAGAACTCGGTCGCGCGGGTCATGGCATCGGACAGCGCCAGCGAGCGCGCCTGCACTTCGGCGCGCTGGGCCGGCGGCAGCCGGTCGCGCTCCTCGGGCACGGACAGGCCGACCGATTGCGCCAACTCGCGCACAGCATCGGGGTAGGATTGCCCCGAGTATTCCATCAGGAAGCCGATGGCCGAGCCATGCGCTGCGCAACCAAAGCAGTGATAGAACTGCTTGGTCGGCGAGACCGTGAACGACGGCGACTTCTCGTTGTGAAAGGGGCAGAGCCCCATGAAGTTGGCGCCGCCCTTCTTCAACTGCACGTACTTGCCCACCACATCGACTATGTCGACACGGTTGAGCAGGTCCTGAATGAAGGATTGCGGAATCACCCGGCTTGTCGTCCTATGGCCGAACTGCCCGTGGTACCGGGCAGCGGCGATATCTGGTTCATGAAGTGCGTGACCGGCACTGCGCTTTCCGGCCTCTTAACACTACATTGTAGTGCAGACGCAACGGATTGCAGCCAGCGCCGGCGAGGGGTGCCGGGCAAAAAGTGCCTTTAGCCGTACTCCGCGGCCTCCGGCCGCCAGGTGCCAGCTGGCGGCCCGCCCCGCTCAACGCGCCGCCAGCGCGGCCTTGACCAGACCGGAGACGGCGGTCATGTCGGCACGGCCGGCCAGTTTGGCCTTGAGCACGGCCATGACCTTGCCCATGTCCTGCGGGCCGGTGGCGCCGGTTTCCGTGACCGCGGCCTGCACTTCGGCGGCCACTTCCGCATCCGACAGGGCCGCCGGCATGTAGACCTTGAGCACTTCGATTTCCGCGCTCTCCTTGTCGGCCAGGTCGGTGCGGCCGGCCTGGGTGAACTGGGAGATGGAGTCCTTGCGCTGCTTGATCAGCTTTTCGATCACGGCCTGCACGGCGGTGTCGTCGAGCTCGATGCGCTCGTCCACTTCCCGTTGCTTGATGGCAGCCAGCAGCAAGCGGATGGTGCCGAGGCGCTCGGTCTCGCGGGCACGCATGGCGGCCTTCATGTCTTCGGTTACACGGGCTTTGAGGGACATCGCATTATTCCAGGAAAGTTTGGGCGGGATGGTGCCGGGATGGTGCCGGCAGGCGCAACGCCGGCCGTCGGGCCGCCAATGCAAAAACCCGCCGGAGCCTTGCCCACAGCGGGTTTTGATGCGGAACGCGAAGGGTACGCTCAGTACATCTTCTTCGGCAGCATCAGGCTGCGGATGCGCTTGTAGTGGCGCTTTTCGGCCGCGGCCTTCTTGCGCTTGCGCTCAGCCGTCGGCTTTTCGTAAAACTCGCGAGCCCGCAATTCAGTCAGCAAGCCGTTTTTCTCGATGGTGCGCTTGAAACGACGCATGGCAACTTCAAACGGCTCGTTTTCTTTAAGGTGGATCGTGGTCATTTTGCTGAAATAAGTAGCAGCTGTTAGCGGTTTTACGAAAGCTACAAGTGTAGCACAACCGCTGTCAAGCCCGTATGGCGGTTTTTTTGCCGCCATGCTGCTTACGACACTCAGGCTGTCCCCGCCGCCATGGCCCTTGCGCTCTCTGCCACGGCCTGCCCGGCGGCCACGCCGGATGCCCACGCCCACTGAAAGTTGTACCCGCCCAGCCACCCGGTGACGTCGACCACCTCGCCGATGAAATACAGGTTGGGCACGGTGCGCGCCATCATGGTCGCCGACGACAGCGCACGCGTGTCCACGCCACCGAGTGTGACCTCCGCCTTGCGGTAGCCCTCCGTGCCTGCCGGCACCAGTTGCCAGCTGTTGAGCGCCGCGCCCAGCCGGCGCAGTGCCTTGTCCGGCATATCGTGCAGCGGCTGCGCGCCGTTCAGGCCAGCTGCCGCGCACCAGGCGTCGGCCAGACGCGCCGGCAGGCGCTCGGCGAGCAGGTTGGCCAGGTGCTTGCGGCTGCCACCCTTTTGCTCGAGCAGCCATTCACTGGCGTCGTTGCCGTCGAACAGGTCGATGGTGATCGGCGTGCCAGGGCGCCAGAAGCTGGAAATCTGCAGCACGGCCGGGCCGGACAGGCCGCGATGGGTCCACAGCAAGTCCTCGCGGAAAGCGCCGGCCGTCTTGCCGTTACCCGTCGCAATATCTACCTCCATCGACACGCCGGCCAGCGGCACGAACGGCGCCCAGCCCTGCCCGTCGAACGTCAGCGGCACCAGCGCCGGGCGCGTCTCGACAACGCCCAGCCCAAACTGGCGGGCGATGCGGTAGCCGATGTCGGTGGCGCCGATCTTCGGGATGGACAGGCCGCCCGTGGCCACCACCAGCGCGCCGGCACGCACCGGCCCGCTTGCCGTCATCAGCAGGAAATCGTCGCCCTCGCGCCTGACTTCGTCCACGCCGCAGCCGGTGCGCCAGTGCACGTTGCCCGCGCCGCATTCGGCACGCAGCATCTCGATCACCTGCTCGGCGCTGTCGTTGCAGAAGAGTTGGCCGCGGTGCTTCTCGTGCCAGTCGATCTCATGCTTGCGCATCAGCGCGAGGAAATCCTGCGGCGTGTAGCGGGCCAGCGCGGAACGACAAAAGTGCGGATTAGCCGACAAGAAATTGGCCGGCCCCGCCTGCAGGTTGGTGAAATTGCAGCGCCCGCCACCGGAGATGCGGATTTTCTCCGCCACCTTGGTGGCGTGGTCGATCAGCACCACGCTGGCGCCACCCTGCCCCGCCACAGCGGCGCACATCATGCCGGCGGCCCCGGCGCCAAGCACCGCCACGTCGAAGCGCCCTGCGCGCGCGCCGGCCCGGCCGGTCTCTGTGGTCTGCTTGCTGCCCATGTCTGTCTTGCCCAATGAATGCCTGATTAGTGCCTGCGGAAGAAGCGGCGATTGTAGCGAAAAGCATGGCCAGCGCCGCTGTGCTACCCTGCTGGCCTCATGCCCGGCTGCCGGCCCGATGGTCGTCAGCCCGCTCCAACCCCTTGATTTGCCGGCCTCGCTGATGCCGGCCTTGCCTGCCCCATGCTTGTCCTCGGCATCGAATCCTCCTGTGACGAAACCGGCCTCGCGCTCTACGACACGCAATCCGGCCTGCTCGCCCACGCCCTGCATTCGCAGATCGCCATGCACCGCGACTACGGCGGCGTCGTGCCTGAGCTCGCCTCGCGCGACCATATCCGCCGCGTGCTGCCGCTGTTGCGGCAGGTGCTCGACGAAGCCGGCCGCACCCGCGCCGACATCGATGCGATTGCCTTCACCCAAGGCCCTGGCCTGGCCGGCGCGCTGCTGGTGGGTGCATCGGTGGCCAACGCCCTGGGCTTCGCACTGAACGTGCCGATGCTGGGCGTGCACCATCTCGAAGGCCACCTGCTGTCGCCGCTGCTGACACCCAATCCGCCGCCATTCCCGTTCGTTGCCTTGCTGGTTTCGGGCGGGCACACGCAGCTGATGGAAGTGCGCGGCATCGGCGATTACGCCTTGCTGGGCGAGACCCTGGACGATGCCGCCGGCGAAGCGTTCGACAAGACCGCCAAGCTGCTCGGCCTGAGCTACCCGGGCGGCCCCGAAGTCTCGCGGCTGGCCGAGTTCGGCGTGCCCGGCACGTACGCCCTGCCGCGTCCGATGCTGCATTCGGGCACCCTCGATTTCTCCTTCGCCGGCCTGAAAACCGCCGTGCTCACGCAAACCCGCAAGCTGGGCAATGTGTGCGAGCAGGACCGGGCCAACCTGGCACGCTCCTTTGTCGATGCCATCGTCGACGTGCTGGCCGCCAAGTCGATGGCCGCCCTCAAGCAGACCGGGCACCGGCGCCTGGTGGTGGCCGGCGGCGTGGGCGCCAACCGGCAGCTGCGCGAGCGGCTGAACCAGCTTGGCGCGCAGAAGAAGATCGAGGTCTACTATCCGGACCTGGCCTTCTGCACGGACAACGGCGCCATGATCGCCTTCGCTGGCGCCATGCGGCTGCAAGCCGCGCCGGAGCTGGCCAAGCGCGACTACGGCTACGGCGTGACGCCGCGCTGGGAGCTGTCGGACATCCGGCTGCCGGAGCGCCCCGCCGCCTGAAGCGAGCGCCTCGATGCAGTAAAAAAGCCACCTCGCGATGGCTTTTTTTACTGAGGCACGGCGGGCTTACTGCGCGCGCTTGTCGCGCTCGATCACGGCGTAGGCGCTGTGATTGTGGATGGACTCGAAGTTCTCGGCCTCCAGCACATAGGCCACGATGCGATCGTCCGCATTCAGGCGCATGGCGATATCGCGCACCAGGTCCTCGACGAACTTGGGGTTCTCGTAAGCGCGCTCGGTGACAAATTTCTCGTCCGGGCGCTTGAGCAGGCCCCACAACTCGCACGAGGCTTCTTCCTCGGCCATGCGCACCAGCGCCTCGACCGGCAGGTCGGCCGCCAGTTCGACGTTCATGGTGATGTGCGAGCGCTGGTTGTGCGCGCCGTACTGCGAGATCTTCTTCGAGCACGGGCACAGGCTGGTGACCGGAACCAGGGCTTTCAGGAAGACCTTGGTGGCGCCGTTGCGCACTTCGCCGATCAGCGTGACTTCATAGTCCATCAACGATTGCACGCCGGATACCGGCGCGGTCTTGTTGATGAAATACGGGAAGGTCACTTCGATGCGGCCAGCCTCGGCTTCCAGCTTGACCAGCATCTTGTCGAGCAGCGTGCGGAAGCTCGCCAGTTCCAGCGGCTCGCGCTCTTCTTCCAGCAACGCGACGAAACGCGACATGTGCGTGCCCTTCTGGTCGGCAGGCAGGTGCACATCGAGATTGAAGGTGCCGACGGTGGCCAGTACGCCAGCCGGCGTCTTCAGCGACAGGGGGTAACGCACGCCCTTCACGCCAACCCGCTGGATGGGGATCTGGCGGGTATCGAGGCTCGACTGCACGTCGGGCATCACAAAGGCGGGATTGATGTCATTCATATCGATCAGGTTTCCTCTACGGTCGCGGCATTTTTCGCAGTCAACCTTGCCGCGCAACGAGTGTGAAACCGCGGGGATGGCAAAGCCGATGGCTTCCCGCAGCTGCGAACACAGAACCTGGGATTCTAAGGGAATTTGCCTTTGACTGCCCACGAGCGGGGCGATACCCGTACGGGATGCACGGGTGATGGCATCAGGAAACCATCAGGAAAACCGGCGCGCCCGCAAGCTGCGGGCGCGCCGTTGGCTCAGGCCGCGCGGGTGGCGACGGCAGGCTGGGCCAGGTTGAAGCGCTCACGCACCGATTGCTCGATGCCCTTGGCGTCCAGCCCGCACTGCGACAACAGGAAGGCCGGGTCGCCATGATCGACGAAGCGGTCGGGCAGGCCGAGCTGCAGCACCGGCATGGCGATGCCGGCGGCGGCCAGCGCTTCGAGCACCGCGCTGCCAGCGCCGCCCATCACGCAGCCTTCTTCGACGGTGACGAGGTAGTCATGCTCGCTCGCGAGCTTCTTCACCAGCGCCTCGTCAAGCGGCTTGACGAAGCGCATGTTGGCCACCGAGGCGTCGAGCGCCTCGGCCGCGCCCAGCGCCGGATGCAGCATCGAGCCGAACGCCAGGAAAGCCACGCGCTGGCCGGCGCGCGCCCCGCCCGTGCGGCGCATCTCGCCCTTGCCCACCGGCAGCGCGGTGAGCGCGGCCTCGGTCGCCACGCCCGTGCCGGCGCCGCGCGGGTAACGCACGGCGGTCGGGCAATCCTGCTGGTACGCGGTGGTCAGCAGCTGGCGGCATTCGTTCTCGTCGGCCGGCGTCATCACCATCATGTTGGGGATGCAACGCAGGAACGCGATATCGTAGGCACCCGCATGGGTAGCGCCGTCGGCGCCGACCAGGCCGGCGCGGTCGAGTGCGAACACCACCGGCAGATTCTGCAGCGCCACGTCGTGGATCAGCTGGTCATAGCCGCGCTGCAGGAACGTGGAGTAGATCGCCAGCACGGGCTTGAGGCCTTCACAGGCCAGCCCGCCGGCGAACGTCACGGCATGCTGCTCCGCGATGCCCACGTCGTAGTAGCGGCTGGGGAAGCGCTTCTCGAACTCGACCATGCCGGAGCCTTCGCGCATGGCCGGCGTCACCGCCACCAGCTTGGGATCGGCGGCGGCCATGTCGCACAGCCATTCGCCGAACACCTGCGTGTAGGTCTTGCGGGCGGGCTTGGTCGACGGGCGGATGCCTTCGGCCGGGTTGAACTTGCCGGGGCCGTGGTACAGGATCGGGTCGGCCTCGGCCAGCTTGTAGCCCTGGCCCTTCTTGGTGACCACGTGCAGGAACTGCGGGCCGCCGCCTTCGAGGGCGCGCTGGCGGATGTTCTGCAGCGTCGGCACCAGCGATTCGAGATCATGGCCGTCGATCGGGCCGATGTAGTTGAAGCCGAATTCCTCGAACAGCGTCGCCGGCACCATCATGCCCTTGGCATGTTCCTCGAAGCGCTTGGCGAACTCGAGCACCGGCGGGGCCACTGACAGCACGCGTTCAATGCCCTTCTTGGTGGCCGCGTAGAACTTGCCGCTCATCAACCGCGCGAGGTGGCTGTTGAGCGCGCCCACCGGCGGCGAGATCGACATGTCGTTGTCGTTGAGCACCACCAGCAGCGGCAGGTCCTTGTAGACACCGGCGTTGTTCATGGCCTCGAAGGCCATGCCGGCGGTCATCGCGCCGTCGCCGATCACGGCGATGGAAACGCGCTTCTCGCCCAGCGTGCGCGCACCCAGCGCCATGCCCAGCGCAGCCGAGATGGAGGTGGACGAATGCGCGGTGCCGAAGGTGTCGTACTCGCTTTCCGAGCGGCGCGGGAAGCCCGAGATGCCGCCCCACTGGCGCAGCGAATGCATGCGGTCGCGGCGACCGGTCAGGATCTTGTGCGGATAGCTTTGGTGCCCCACGTCCCAGACGACGCGGTCGTCCGGTGTATTGAACACATAGTGCAGGGCAATGGTCAGCTCGACCGTGCCCAGGTTGGACGACAGGTGGCCGCCGGTTTGCGACACCGATTCGAGCACGTAGGCGCGGAGTTCGTCGGCCAGCGTCTTGAGCTGGCGGCGGTCCAGCCTGCGAAGGGCTGCGGGGTCGTCAATAGTTTTGAGCAGTGCGTAGGTCATGATGTCCGTTCGGCGGCCGGATTCTTGTGCCCGGTTGTCAGTTTTTCCTGCGTATCCATTCAATTCGAGCGCAGCACGATAAGATCGGCCAGTTCGCCCAGGCGTCGGGCGCGCGCGCCGAACACCGCCAACGCTTCATGCGCCGTGGCCCGAAGCTGCTCCGCCAGCTGGCGTGCAGGTTCGAGCCCCATCAGCGACACGTAGGTCGGCTTGTCGTTTGCCGCGTCCTTGCCGGCGGTCTTGCCCAGCGTGGCGGTATCCGCGGTCACGTCGAGGATATCGTCCACCACCTGGAACGCCAGGCCCACGGCTGCGGCGTAGCGGTCAAGCGCGGCCAGGCCGGCTTCGTCCACGGCACCGCAGTAAGCGCCCATGCGCACGCTGGCGCGCAGCAACGCACCGGTCTTCATGCGGTGCATGCCCTCCAGTTCTTCCAGCGACATGGCCAGGCCGACATGCTGCAGGTCGATCGCCTGCCCGCCTGCCATGCCCACCGAGCCGGATGCCCGGGCCAGTTCCGCTACCAGGCGCAGGCGCGCGGCGGCGTCGAGCGAGGTCAGCAAGGCCGATTCGGCCAGCACCACGAAGGCCTGGGTCTGCAGCGCGTCGCCTACCAGCAGCGCCGTCGCTTCATCATAGGCCTTGTGCACGGTGGGACGGCCACGACGCAAATCGTCATCGTCCATGCAGGGCATATCGTCATGCACCAGCGAGTACGCGTGGATCATCTCCACCGCGCTGGCTGCCGCGTCGCAGGCCTCGGGTGCGGCGCCCGCTACTTCACCGGCCGCGTGCACCAGCAAGGGGCGAACCCGCTTGCCACCGCCGAGCACAGCATACCGCATGGCTTCGTGCAGCGTGCAAGGCACTGTCTCCACAGCCGGCAGCCCGGCGTCGAGCGCGGCCTCGGTCCTGGCGCCCGTGGCGCGCATCCACCCGGCGAAATCGCCGGCTTCGGTAGCTTGTTGCGATTCACTCATTCCAGGTCTCCAGCATCGGCGGCCATGGGCTTGAGCACATCGCCGTCCAGCACTTTAACCTGTTGTTCCACGCGTTCGAGCATCTGCTGGCAGTACCTGACCAGTTCGGCCCCGCGCTTGTACGCGGCCAAAGAATCTTCCAGCGGCAAGGCGCCGCCCTCCATGCTGGCTACCAGCGCCTCCAGTTCGGCCATGGCGGCCTCGTAGGAGGCGGGCGGCGCGGAGGCGGACCGCTGGTCGGTCGCGGCCGGATCGGTCTGGGCCGGGGAGCTCGTAGTCTTTGGCATTGCGGACATTGAATCTGGGGAAGCTGGGATTTTACGCCAAAGCGGGGCATTGCCCGCATCCCATGCAACAGGGGGCATCGACATGCGTTGCCGGAAAGTGACTTGTGCGCTTGGGTCGTCTTTCCGAATGCGCCCCGAACGACACCTCCATGACGACCCGGGTCGACTTTTTCGCTAAAAAGGCTAAATAATCAGTCCCTTAACTTTTTCGCTCGGGTACAATCCGCGGTTCGTCAGCGCGATCTCCATCTTTCGACCCGGAAGCGGGCCACGGCGCGGCTGACTGTCTTTCCCAAATCGATTTCTTTTTCGATGGTTGGGTTGTTCACTGCTTTCGCCTGTCATAGGGAGTGGGGATAATGTCCAATCTCAGCACCGCGCTGAAACTGGTGCCGGCTGATACGCAGTTGCCCGTGAACGTCTACATCGACGAGGCACTGCATCAACAAGAACTGGAACTGCTGTTCAAGAAGGGCCCGGGCTATGTCGGCCACGAACTGATGATCCCCGAAACGGGCGATTTTCAGGCGCTGGCCGCCGAGGACGAGGGCCGCATCCTGGTACGGAATGCCGACGGGATCGAGCTCATGTCCAATGTCTGCCGCCATCGGCAGGCCATCATGCTCAATGGCCGCGGCAATGCGAAGAACATTGTCTGCCCCTTGCACCGCTGGACCTACGACCTGAAGGGCGAACTGCTCGGCGCGCCGCATTTCGCCGAGCGTCCGTGCGTCCACCTGAACCGCTCGCCGCTACAGAATTGGAACGGCCTGCTGTTCGAGGGGCAGCGCGACGTTCGCGCCGACCTGGCCCGCCTGGGCGTGGCCGAAGACCTGAACTTCGAAGGCTACCTGCTCGACCACGTCGAGATCCACGAGTGCAACTACAACTGGAAGACCTTTATCGAGGTCTATCTGGAGGACTACCACGTCGTGCCGTTCCACCCGGGCCTCGGGAGCTTTGTCTCCTGCGACGACCTGAGCTGGGAGTTCGGCGACTGGCACAGCGTCCAGACGGTCGGGTTGCACGCGGGCCTGAAGCGCCCGGGCAGCCCTACGTACCAGAAATGGCATGAGGCCGTGCTGCGCTTCAACAACGGCGTGCTGCCCAAGTACGGCGCGATCTGGCTCACCTACTACCCCAACATCATGGTGGAGTGGTATCCGAACGTGCTGGTGGTCTCTACCCTGCACCCGCTCGGGCCGAACAAGACGCGCAACGTCGTGGAGTTCTACTACCCCGAGGAAATCGCGCTGTTCGAGCGCGAGTTCGTCGAGGCCGAGCGCGCCGCTTACATGGAAACCTGCGTCGAGGACGACGAGATCGCAGAGCGCATGGATGCCGGGCGCCGGGCGCTGGCCAAACGCGGCGTCAGTGAGACGGGCCCATACCAGTCGCCCATGGAAGACGGTATGCAGCACTTTCATGAATGGTATCGCCGCGCCATGTCCTTCACGGACTGACCCGCCAGCCAAGTCCCAGCGAGCCGCGGCATCGACAGCGCAGCGCAGACGCAAGCAAAACGGACCGCCCATGCGGTCCGTTTTGCCTTTGGTGCGGTGCACACTCGCTGATACAATCGCCGCTTCCGGTGTGCGTCCGGCGTCTCGCCGCCTGCCCTGCCGGCCATTCGCCCCATGCGGAGCCTTTCGCGATTCGGATCCCCGCCCCCGCCAGGACCCGCTTCGCGCGCTGTCCATTCTTCCTTTCGCCCCACCATGCAATCGCTCTGGATGCTGTTCGCCGCCTTCGCCTTCTCTTTAATGGGGGTGGGCGTCAAGCTGGCATCCGAGATCTATGCCACGGGCGAGATCGTGTTCTACCGCAGCCTGATCGGCGTGATCATCATGTGGACGGTGCTGGCTTCGTCGGGCACCTCGGTGCGTACGCCGCACATGGCCATGCATATCAAGCGCAGCTTGTTCGGCGTGACCGCCCTGCTGCTGTGGTTCACCTCGATCACCATGCTGCCGCTGGCCACGGCGATGACCCTGAATTACATGTCGCCGGTCTGGATCGCGCTGATCCTGGGCGCCGGCGCAGCCTTGACCGGCACCGGCGGCGCGGACCGCAAGCTGATCGGCGCCATCCTGATGTCGTTCGGCGGCGTAATCTGCCTGTTGCAGCCTTCCGTCGGCCATAACCAGCTCACCGGCGGCCTGATCGGCCTGATCTCCGGCATGTTCACCGCGCTGGCCTATGTCGAGGTGCGCCAGCTCGGCCAGCTGGGCGAGCCCGAAGGCCGCATCGTGTTCTATTTCTCGGCAGTCGGGATGGTGGTCGGCCTGGCCTGGATGCTGTACACCGGCCCGAGCACCCACACCTGGCGCGGCGCGGGCCTGCTGCTGGCGATCGGCATCCTGGCCACGCTCGGCCAGACCGCGATGACGCGCGCCTACAAACGCGGCAACACGCTGCTCACCGCCAACCTGCAATACGCCGGCATCGTGTTCTCCAGCCTATGGGGCATGATTGTCTGGCGCGACCAGCTCAACTGGCTGTCCTGGGTCGGCATGGCGCTGATCATCGCCAGCGGCATCGCCACCACGCTGACCCGGGCGCGCGAAGGCTCCAACCGGCAGCCAACCGCCGATACCCCGGTCAAGTCGGCCGAGGCGGAAGTGCACCCCGAGGTGTAGCATCGGGGGTGGCGGACCGTGCTCACCCCGCCCTCTCACCGCGCCTGCCCGTGCCGTTGCGGCGCAACGATCCCAACCCAAGGTTACGCCATGTTCACCACCCTGATCTCCAGCCAGGACCTGCGCGCGCTGCGCGAAGACGGCAGCCGCCACAGCGTCGTGATCGACTGCAGTTTCGACCTGGCCAACCCGGCCGCCGGACGCGAGGCCTATCACGTAGGCCACCTGCCCGGCGCCTTCTACCTGCACCTGGACAACGAACTGTCCGGCGAGAAAACCGGCACCAACGGCCGGCACCCGTTGCCGGACCCGAACACGCTGACCGCGCGCCTGCGCGTGCTGGGCGTTAGCGAAGACACCCAGCTCATTGCCTACGACGCGCAGGGCGGCATGTACGCGGCGCGCGCCTGGTGGCTGCTGCGCTGGCTGGGCCACGGCGCCGTGGCCGTGCTGGATGGCGGCAAGAATGCGTGGGTGGCGGCGGGCCTGCCGCTCGAGGCAGGCAACACGCCGGAGCCCGAAACCCCGGGCAACCTGACGCGCAAGGCGGCGCTGGTGGCCACGGTGGACGCCGACGCCGTGCTGGCGAACCTGGCAAACCCCGCCCGGCTGGTGGTGGACGCCCGTGCGGCAGACCGCTTCCGTGGCGAGAATGAAACGCTGGACCCCGTGGGTGGGCATATCCCGGGCGCGGCCAACCGCTTCTTCAAGGACAACCTGGGAGAAAACGGCAGTTTCAAGCCGGCTAGCGCGTTGCGCCAGGAGTTCGGGCAAGTGCTGGGCAGCAAGCCGGCCAGCGAGGCGATCATGCAGTGCGGCTCGGGCGTGACCGCCTGCCACAACCTGCTGGCACTGGAAGTAGCCGGCATGCCGGGCGCCGCGCTCTATCCGGGCTCGTGGAGCGAGTGGTGCGCCGACCCGGCGCGGCCAGTAGCAAGCGGGGCCTGATGGCGAGCGGCGCAAGCCGCCAGGGCCAGCTTACCTGGCGGCAGCCGCCACGCCATGTGCATGGCCATGACCATGGTCATGCGCTTCGTGCACGCCATTGGTGATGAAGAAGATGGCGCAGATCCCGGTGGCGACCAGCACGACCTGGATGATCGATTCGCGCCAGCGCGGCTTGCGCTGCATCTGCGGCATCAGGTCGCTTACGGCGATATAGACGAAGCTGCTTGAAGCAATCACCAGCACGTAGGGAATCCAGCCGCTCATCTGGTCGAGCAGGTAATACCCCACCACGCCGCCAGCGATCGCCGCCAGGCTGGACAGCAGGTTAAAGGCAAAGGCGCGCGCCTTCGAGAACCCGGCGTTGAGCAGCACGATGAAATCGCCCACCTCCTGCGGGATCTCGTGCGCGGCGATGGCCAGCGCGGTGACCAGGCCAATATGCGGATCCGCCAGGAAGGCCGCGGCGATCACGATGCCGTCGGCGAAATTGTGGAAGGTGTCGCCCACCAGGATGGTCATGCCGCTACGGCCGGCTTCCTCTCGGTCATGGCCGTGGTGATGGTGGTGCCCATCGCCCTCGTGATGATGCGAGTGGCGCAGCAGCGCGACTTTTTCCAGCAGGAAGAAGCCGAGCAGGCCGGCCAGCAAGGTACCGAACAAGGCACGCGGATCGGCGCCGGACTCGAACGCCTCGGGCAGGGAATGCAGCAGCGCCGTGGCCAGCAGCACCCCCACCGAGAAACTCACCATGCGCTCGACCACGCGGGAAGCCACGGTCAGCGACAACAGCGCCGCGCCAAAGATACTGCCCACCCCCGAGATGGTGGCTGCAAGCAGGATGTAGACAAGCGTGGAATCGATGATGGGCTCCCGGGATCGGCTTTTCCGTTCTTAGGGAGCAGCATCGATCTCAAACGCAACACGGTTGCAAGAAACGAAGCCCGCATTGTACGTAGGTTGCAGCCGATTTTGCAAATCCCGTGGCACAAGCCGCTCCTGGCTACGGGCGCGACAGCGCCGCACCCTGCTGCAAATGCGCACCAGGGCGTGCCGCGCCTCAAACCCCGTGCTGCTTGAACCAGGCCAGGCAACGCTGCCAGCCGTCCTTGGCATCCGCTTCCCGGTAACTCGGGCGGTAGTCCGCGTTGAAGGCATGGCCGGATTCCGGGTAGACCACGAACGTGGAAGCCTTGGCAAAGGGGTCGCTTGATGCCGCCAGCGCCGCCTTCATCTTCTCGACCTGTTCCTGCGTGATGCCGGTGTCCTTGCCGCCGTAGAGGCCCAGCACCGGCACCTTGAGCTGGCCGGCCAGGTCGATCGGGTTGCGCGGCTTGATCGGGGTCGGCTCGCCCACCAGCTGGCCATACCAGGCCACGCCTGCCTTCACCTGCTGGCTGTGCGCGGCGTACAGCCAGGTAATGCGCCCGCCCCAGCAGAAGCCGGTAATGGCCAGGCGGCTGGTGTTGCCGCCGTTGGCCTTGGCCCAGGCCGTCGCCGCGTCGAGGTCTCCCATCACTTGTTCATCAGGGACCTTGGAGATCAGCTTCGCCTGCAGTTCCTGGATGGTGCCGAAGCTGCTTGGGTCGCCCTGGCGCGCGAACAGCTCCGGCGCGATGGCGAGGTAGCCCAGCTTGGCAAAGCGCCGGCAGATGTCGGCGATGTGCTCATGTACGCCGAAGATCTCGCTCACCACCAGCACCACCGGCAGGTTGGTCTTGCCTTCCGGCTGGGCGCGGTACGCCGGCATGTTGAAGCCGCCCGAGGGAATCGTCACCTCGCCGGCGGCAAGGCCTGCGAAATCGGTCTTGATGGCCTGTGCCATCACAGGCAAGGCTGCTGCGGCAAAGGCCGAACCCAGCGCCGTCTTGACGAACGCGCGGCGGTCATAGGACTGGCTGGGTACGAGGCTGTCGACTTCTGGCTTCAGCATGCGGTCTCCTGTCTGACATGGATGGCGAATCTGGATGGACAACGCACGGCGCGGCACCGCCGCCGTGGCGAGATCCGATTCTAAGCAAACATGGAGTCCAGCGCACGCGGCCGGCAAGCGGGGCGATTCGCAGTGCGATTCGCCCTGCGCCGGCGCGTGTCAGTGCAGCTTGACGCGCGGGCTGGTCTTGCTGCGCAGCCAGTGGGTCACGGTATCCAGCCCCATGCCCACGGCGCCGTGCAACGCCATGACGTGCATGCGGTACAGGGAGCTGTACATCACGCGCGCCATCAACCCTTCGATAAACATGGAGCCGCCGATCAGGCCGCCCATCAGGCTGCCGACCGCGCTGAAATGCCCCAGCGACACCAGCGAGCCCAGGTCCTTGAACCCAAAAGACGGCAGCGGCTTGCCGTCCAGGCGCGCGCGCAGCGCGCCGTAGAGGAACGTGGCCTGCTGGTGCGCGGCCTGGGCGCGCGGCGGCACGGCGCCCTGCTTCTCGGGCCAGGGGCAGCTGGCGCAGTCGCCAAAGGCAAAGATATCGGGATCGATCTCGCTTTGCAGCGTGGGCTTGACGATGATCTGGCCCATGCGGCTGACCGGCAGGCCCAGGGTGGAAAGCACCGCCGGCGCGGTAATGCCGGCGGCCCACACCGTCAGGTCGGCGTCGATGCGCTTGCCGCTGGCGGTCAGCACCGCATCCTCGGTGACTTCGGTCACGCGCTCGGCGGTGAGGACTTCGATATCGAGCTTGTGCAGCAGCTTGGTGGTTTCGGTGGACACGCGCTCGGACAGCGCGGGCAGGATGCGCGGGCCGGCCTCGACCACGTGGATGCGCACATCGCGGCGCGGATCAAGCTGATGCAGCCCATAGGCGCTGAGCACGTGCGCGGTATTACGCAACTCGGCAGAGAGCTCGACACCGGTGGCGCCGGCACCGATGATGGCAACATCCACGCGCGGGCGGCCATCCTCGCCGATGCGCCCGCGTCCGTTCTGGGCGCGCACGCAGGCCGAGATCAGCTTGCGGCGGAAGCGCTCCGCCTGGTCCACGGTATCGAGCGCGATGGCGTTCTCGGCGGCGCCGGGCACGCCGAAGAAATGCGTGACGCAGCCAATCGCCAGCACCAGGGTGTCATAGGAAAGATCGCGTGCGGGCAAGAGCTCCGTGCCGTCGAGATCGACACAGGCCGCCACCGAGATCGTCTTGCGATCCCGGTCGATGCCGGTCAGCTCGCCTTGCTGGAATTCGAAATGATGCCAGCGGGCCTGCGCCACGTATTCGAGTTGATGGGTGTGGGGATCCATGCTGCCGGCGGCAACTTCATGCAGCAGCGGTTTCCAGATATGCGTGGGGGAGCGGTCGACCAGTACCACCTGCGCGGCCCCGCCCTTGCCGAGCTTGTCGCCCAGCCGCGTGACCAGCTCCAGCCCGCCTGCTCCTCCTCCGACTACGATGATGCGATGCGCCCTTCCCTCTGTGCTCATGATCTACCCAGTGTCGTCGATATTCTTTTGCGGGGCCTGACGCGAGCCAGTGACCTCGGCTTTTCATCAGTCTGCTGCACAGCAGCACAACTGGCAAGACGCCATTCACCGATTCAGCGGTCGCTTCAATCGAAACCAGGATGCAGGAATACCGGGACGGGTGCAATCCCGGGGCGGCCCCGAAGGCCGCCCCGCGCGCTTAGTGGGCCTCCTCCCAGTTGCTGCCGGCGCCAACCTCGGCCACCAGCGGCACACGCAGTTCAGCCACGTTGCACATCAGTTCCGGCAACTTCACCTTGACCAGTTCCAGCTCGGCCTGCGGCACTTCCAGCACCAGTTCATCGTGCACCTGCATGACCTGGCGCGTGCCCAGGCCATCGCGTTCCAGCCAGTCCTGCACCGCGATCATCGACAGCTTGATCAGGTCGGCGGCAGTACCCTGCATCGGCGCGTTGATGGCGGCGCGCTCGGCGCCCTGGCGGCGCGGGCCGTTACCGCCATTGATGTCCGGCAGCCACAGGCGGCGCCCGAACACGGTCTCGACGAAGCCCTGCTCGCGCGCGGTCTGGCGCGTTTCTTCCATGTACCGCGCCACGCCGGGATAGCGCATGAAATAGCGGTCGATGTAGTGCTTGGCAGCCTCGCGCTCGATGCCGAGGTTGCCGGCCAGGCCGAAGGCGCTCATGCCGTAGATCAGGCCGAAGTTGATGACCTTGGCATAGCGGCGCTGCTCGCTGCTGACGGCATCCGGCGCCACGCCGAAGATCTCCGCGGCGGTGGCGCGGTGCACGTCCTCGCCCTCGGCGAACGAGCGCATCAGGTTCTCGTCGCCAGAGATATGGGCCATGATGCGCAACTCGATCTGCGAGTAGTCGGCCGACACGATCACGTTGCCCGGCCCGGCGATAAAGGCCTCGCGGATGCGCCGGCCTTCCTCGGTGCGCACCGGGATGTTCTGCAGGTTGGGCTCGGTGGAAGCCAGCCGGCCGGTCACCGCCGTGGTCTGCCCGTAGCTGGTATGCACGCGGCCGGTGGCCGGGTTGACCATCTTCGGCAGCTTGTCGGTGTAGGTGGACTTGAGCTTGGACAGGCCGCGATAGTCCAGCAGCAGCTTGGGCAGCGGGTAATCCTCGGCCAGCTTCTGCAACACCTCTTCGTCGGTGGATGGCGCACCGCTGGCGGTCTTCTTGACCACCGGCAGCTTCATCTGGCCGAACAGGATCTCGCCGATCTGCTTGGGCGAGCCCAGGTTGAAAGGCTGGCCCGCGGCCTCGTACGCGGCCTGCTCCAGCGTCAGCATGCGCTGGCCGAGCTGCGTGCTTTGCGCGCCCAGGCGCTCGGCGTCGATCAGCACGCCGTTGCGCTCGATCTTCTGCAGCACCACCGAGACCGGCATCTCGATCTTTTCGTAGACGTAATGCACCCCCGGCAACGCCTCGACCTGCGGGTACATGTTGCAATGCAGGCGCAGCGTGACGTCGGCATCCTCGGCCGCGTACTCGGTGGCGCGCGCGATGTCGATCTGGTCAAAGCCGATCTGGCTCGCGCCCTTGCCGCACACTTCCTCGTAGCTGATGGTCTTCAGGCCAAGCAGGCGCTCGGCCAGGCTGTCCATGCCATGGTTGCGATGGGACGCCAGCACGTAGCTCTGCAGCATGGTGTCGTGCACGATGCCGCGCAGGCTGACGCCGTGATTGGCAAAGACATGGGAATCGTACTTCAGGTTCTGGCCGACCTTGCCGCGCGACGGGTCTTCGAGCCAGGCGCGCATGCGTGCCAGCACGGCCTCGCGCGTGAGCTGGCCATTGGCTTCCAGGCCCACCACGTCCGGGCCGCGGTGCGCCACCGGGATATAGCAGGCTTCGCCTGGCTCGATCGACAGCGAGATGCCGACCAGCTGGGCCTGCAGCGGGTCCAGCGAAGTGGTCTCGGTATCGATGGACACCAGCGGCGCGGTTTCGATGCGCCGCATCCAGGCCTCCAGCGCCGCCTCGGTGGCCACGGTTTCATAGCGGATCTGGGCCGGGGCCGGGGCGCTGTCGAACAGGCCGCCCTGGGCCGGACCCGGGTCGGCTCCCGCCGCGGCGGCGCCGGCCGCAGGCGGCGCCGCGCTTGCGCGTGCCTGGGCGCGCGGGTTGGGCAGGCTTTCGCCGGTGGCCTCGCGCAGCCAGGTCTTGAATCCATAGCGCGCAAAGAAGTCAATCAGCTTGTCCTTGTCCTCGCTGCCACCCTCAAGCTGGTGGAAGTCGGCCAGCGAGCTCGTCAGGTCGCAATCGGTCTTGACCGTCACCAGCTCGCGCGCCTTGGGCAGCCACGCCAGTGTGTTGCGCAGGTTCTCGCCCACCACGCCCTTGATGCCGGGGGCATTGGCCATGACATCGTCGAGCGTGCCGTACTCGGTCAGCCATTTGACCGCGGTCTTGGGGCCCACCTTGGGCACGCCGGGCACGTTGTCCACGGCGTCGCCAATCAGCGAGAGATAGTCGACGATGCGCACCGGCGGCACGCCGAACTTGGCGGCCACGCCGGGCGGGTCGAGGATTTCCCCGCTCATGGTATTGACCAGCGTGACGTGGTCGTCGACCAGTTGCGCCAGGTCCTTGTCACCGGTGGAGACCACCGTGCGCATGCCTTCGGCGGTGGCCCGGCGCGCCAGCGTGCCGATCACGTCGTCCGCCTCCACGCCTTCCACCACCACGATGGGCCAGCCCAGCGCGCGCACCGCTTCGTGGATCGGCTCGATCTGCTTGGCCAGGTCCTCGGGCATCGACGGGCGATGCTCCTTGTAGGCCGGATACAGGTCGTCGCGGAAGGTCTTACCCTTGGCGTCGAACACGCAGGCGCTATACTCTGCCGGGAAATCGCTGCGCAGCTTGCGCAGCATATTGATCATGCCGTAGATTGCCCCTGTGGGCAGGCCCTCACCGTTCCTCAGGTCCGGCAGAGCGTGATACGCACGATACAGATAGCTCGACCCATCGACGAGCAAGAGTGTTTTTGGACTATCCGACATTCCCATGGACTCAAAATTGACTGGTGCCGCCGCAGGCGGTGCGAACGCCGCCCCCCCTTCCGACGCAGCCGGCGCCGATAACCCGGCGGCAGCCCTCAAGCAGGCCGCGCAAGGCAGTATTACCACCGCGGCCGATATGGATGTGAACGTGACGGTCAGCGCCGCTGCCGATGGCCCGGGAGATACGTCTCCCGCCGCCGGCATCCGCGCCAACCCACGCAAGATGATTCCCAGCCTGCGTGCGCTGGCCGACGAAGACCGCGCGACAGCAAAGAAGGCGCGCGCTTCGTGGCAAATGTTCACGATTATGGCAGAGTTCATCGAGGCGACCGAGTACCTTTCGGAGATCCGCCCGGCGGTATCGATCTACGGTAGCGCGCGCCTGCGCGAGGATTCACCTTACTACCAGCGCACCATCGAGATCGCCCGCCTGTTCTCCGACGCCGGCTTCGCGGTGATCTCGGGCGGCGGCCCGGGCATCATGGAGGCGGCCAACAAGGGCGCCCACGCGGGCAAGTCAGCCAGCGTGGGCCTGAACATCGAGCTTCCGCACGAGCAGCAAGGCAATCCCTACCAGGACATCGCCATGCGCTTTCGCCACTTCTTCACGCGCAAGGTCACCTTCGTCAAGAATTCGGACGCCTTTATCGTGATGCCGGGCGGTTTCGGCACGCTGGATGAGCTGGCCGAAGTGCTGACGCTGGTGCAGACCGGCAAGTCCCGCGCCGTGCCGGTGGTGCTGTTCGGCAGCCGCTTCTGGAAGGGCCTGCTTGACTGGTTCCGCTTCACCCTGCTGCCGATGGGCCTGATCGCCGAGCATGACCTCGACCTGATGAAGATCGTGGACGAGCCGCACGAAGTGCTCGAAGCGGTATATGAGTACTACGAGCAGCGCGGTGGCGACAACCCGATCCCGCCCAAGGAAGAGATGTTCTACCTGTAAGCCAGGTAGAACAGGCCCGCCAGGCTGCTTCCGCGCGCGCCACCCGCCCCGCAAAGGTGCCCGCAGGGTCACCGCAAGGGGCCCGGCGCGGGCAGGAATTGCTAGAATGGAAGCCTGACACACTGCCAAAGCCCGGCGCCGCCGGGCTGCAGCGCCATTTGTGGCGCAGCATGCCCCCGGCCTGCTGCGCCGCGCAGGAGCCTTCAATGACCTCCCCCTCACTCCTGGCCACCGCCCGCGCGCAAGCGCCGGAGCCGCTTGGAGCCCCTCGTCCGGCCGCCCTGCGCGCGCTGGCTTTTGCAGCATTGGTGGCGCTTGGCGCCCCGGCCGCGGTGATGGCGCAGCCGGCCGAGCAGGCAGGCGGCGCGCTGACCCAGCAAGAGCTGAACCAGATCAACAACCGGCCGATCACCTCGCCGGCCAAGACCCAGCTGAACCAGCCGCGCGAACCGAGCTTCCAGCTCAATGAGCGGGATGGCACCCAGATCCGGGAATACAAGAACAAAGGCCAGGCCACCGATATCGAGGTCAAGTCCGGCATGGGCACCAAATACCAGATGAGCAAGCCGGAAGACAGCTCGCCGAAGATCCGGGACCACGACACGAACCGCGTACCATCGGTCAAAGTGCTGCAATTCTGAGCGTCGGCGTGCCGGGTTTTAGCACCCCGGCTCCCGGGTCCTGGTTTTCGCTTCTGCTACTTGTTTTCTGTTTTCCGATTTCACACGACCCCGCCAGATGATCACGGCGGGGCCGCGCCGGCGCTTCCGGCATCCGTGCCGCGAAAGCCAAGCTCTGCTTGCGCCCGCCGCCATCCGTTTCGATTCACACAAAGAGTATGGCCGTATTCACCACGGTCTCGCCGGACGAGATCGCCAGTTGGCTCCTTGATTACAACCTGGGCGAAATGCGCGACTTGCGCGGCATTGCCTCAGGCATCGAGAACAGTAACTTCTTCCTGACCATGGAGCAGGACGGTGTCACACGCGAGTACGTGCTGACCATCTTCGAGCGCCTGACGTTCGAGCAACTGCCGTATTACCTGCACCTGATGGCCCACCTGGCCGCGCACGACATCCGCGTGCCGGCGCCCATCCCGGGGCGCGACGGCGAGATCCTGCGTGCCCTCAAGGGCAAGCCGGCGACCATCGTCACGCGCCTGCCGGGCGGCTCGCAGCTGACGCCAGGCGTGGGGCACTGCGCGCAAGTGGGTGACATGCTCGCCCGCATGCACCTTGCCGGCCAGAGCTATCCGCGCCAGCAGCCCAACCTGCGCAGCCTGCCGTGGTGGCAGCAAACGGAAGGCGAGATCCTGCCCTTCCTGGATGCCGGCCAGCAAGCGTTGTTGCGCGAGGAACTGGCCCACCAGACCGCTTTCTTCGGCGGCGCGGAGTACGCGGCGCTGCCCGGCGGCCCTTGCCATTGCGACCTGTTCCGTGACAACGCGCTGTTCGAGGCTGGCCCGGCGGGGCAGGAGAAACTGGGGGGCTTCTTCGATTTCTACTTCGCCGGCAACGACAAGTGGCTGTTCGACCTGGCCGTCACCGTCAACGACTGGTGCATCGACCTGGCCAGCGGCGCGCTCGACGCCGCCCGCGGCCAGGCCTTGCTGCGGGCTTATCATGCCGTGAGGCCGCTGGGCCCCATCGAGGCGCAGCACTGGCGCGACATGCTGCGCGCCGGCGCACTGCGCTTCTGGATTTCCCGCCTGTGGGACTTCTACCTGCCACGCGAGGCCGACATGCTGCAACCGCATGACCCGACCCACTTTGAACGCATCCTGCGCCGGCGCATCGAAGCCGCCGCGCTGCCCTGGACCTGACCGTCATGCAATTACTGGAAGTCTCCGCCAAGGAAGGTTATGTCTGGTTCCGCCAGGGTGTCTGGCTGTTCCGCAAGAATCCGCTCGCCTTCCTGATGCTGTTGTTTGTCTACCTGATCGCCGCGCAACTGGCCGTGTTCGTGCCGCTGATCGGCATCATCGCGCTGCTGGTGGTCACCCCGGGCCTGTCGGTCGGCATCATGACCGCCTGCCGCGAGGTGATCCTGAACAAGCGCGTGCTGCCGACCGTATTACTGGCGGGATTTCGCGGCAACGGCAAGCAGGCAAGCCGCAACCTGCTGGTGCTGGGTGGCATCTACGCAGGCCTGGTCTTCGTGCTGAGCCTCATCGCGGGCAGCCTGGTGGACATCAGCACGCTGGTGCCGATCCTGCTCAAGGAAGAAGCGCCGTCGGCGGAATCCGTGCGGCAGCTTTACTTCGCGCTGATGATCGGGGCCGCGTTGTACACGCCGATTGCCATGCTGTTCTGGTTTGCGCCGCTGCTCACCGCGTGGCACAACGTGCCGCCGGTCAAAGCACTGTTCTTCAGCTGGACCGCGTGCTGGCGCAACCGTGGCGCGTTCCTGGCCTATGGCGTGGTGTTCGCGGTCTTGCTGGTGGCGGTGCCGTTCTTCCTGGAGGCGTTGTTCGGCGCATTGGGGGCTGAGGCGGTGCTGTCCTTCCTGGTCACGCCGTACTCGCTGCTGATGCTGGCGATCATGTATTGCTCGTTCTACGCCACTTACCGCGGCTGCTTCAATGTCGTGCCGGAAGAAGCCGCCGGCAGGCCGGACCTGGCCGCCTGAAGGCAGGTCACGCCGCGGCCACCCGGGTCACCCGGGTCACGCGGCTCACAGGCCGAACAGCCGGGCCGCGTTTCGGTCCGGCGCCTCGCACAGCGGGCCCAGCCACTCCCACACCTTGCACTGCAGGCCGGCATAGCCGGCCTCGGCCTCGTGATTGGTCCAAGGCCAGTCCGATCCCCATAGCAAGCCTTGCTCGCCCAGGCAGTGGTGCCAGCCAGCCACCACGCCTGCCAGGTCCGCCGCCACGCGATACGGCGCGCTCAGCTTGACGTAGACCTCCCTCTGCCCGCGCCAGTGTGCGGCACAAGCCAGCATCGGCGCATCTGCCTGCGCGCCCGGCGCGGGCTTGCCGAAATGATCCAGCACCAGCGCGATCGGCACCGCCGGCAGCCAGGCCCGCAGCTCGTTGAGCCGGCCCGGATCGGTGTGCAACTCCAGGTGCCAGCCCAGCGCGTGGGCCGCCTCCAGCAGCGCGGGCCAGCGCGCATCCCGCCATGATGCGTCGTCGTGCCGCCCCACCATATTCCAGCGCAGGCCGCGCACGCCCAGGCCATGCAGCCGCGCCAGCTCGCCGGCGGATGCCTCCGGGCCCACCACGCAAACACCACGCAGCGCGGGTGAAGCCGCCAGCGCCGCTTCCAGCTCGCTGTTGTCGCAGCCAAAAAAACTTGGCTGCACCACCACGCCCGCGCGCACGCCATGCGCCCCGGAAATGGCTTGCCACTGCGCCAGGCTGGCGCCGTAGGCGGGCCGGTAGCGCGCCCCGCCCACGGCGGGAGCCTCGGCGGAAAACACGTGGAAATGGGAATCGATCTGGAACATGTTCTGGCCCAAGGAATGGCGCATGCCGCCATGAATGGTAGCGCCGGTTGACACCCACGCCCCTCCATTCTATGCTCTAGTCCTATAGATGACTAGAGCCCACCTCTCTCCCCGAACAGGCACCGCTGCCGGGGCACGCATGGAGACACGAATGCCAGACCGTTCCGCCCTGCCCGACCCGACGGGAGCCGGCCTCGACGCCACGCCAGCCAGCCTGGCGGCGCCGCGCTGGGCCCGCATCGCGACCGCGCTCAAGGGCCGCATCCTGGCCGGCGAATGGGCTTCCGGCACCGCCATTGCGGCCGAGAGCGCACTGGCGGAGCACTACGGCGTGGCGCTGGGCACCATGCGCGCCGCCATCCAGGCACTGGTGGACGAAGGCTTGCTGGAACGCGTGCATGGCCGCGGCACCTTTGTGCGCGGCGCGCTGACCGGCGCCACCATGGCGCGGTTCTTCCGCTTTGGCGATGCCGGCTCGGAGATTCCCGAGTCGCGCATCGTGTCGCTGCGCACGCTGGCGGCGCCGGCGGATGTCGCCGTGCAGCTTGGCCTGGCTGCGGGAACGCCGGTGTTGCGCGTATTGCGCCAGCGCGGCTGGGAAGGCCAGGTCCGCCTGCTCGAGACCATCTGGCTGCCGGCGCTGCTGTTCGGCACGTTGGCCACGCTCAAGCCGGCCGAGTTCGCGCCCCTGCTCTACCCGATGTATGCCGAGCGTTGCGGCGTCACGGTCGGCCGCGCCGTCGACGACCTGCGCTTCACCCGGCTTGGCGCACGCGAGGCCGCCCAGCTGAGCTTGCCAGAAGGCCATCCCGCGCTGTCGGTCAGCCGCGTGGCGTTTGACCTGGCGGGCCGGCGCGTGGAGTTCCGCCAGACGCTGGGCAATGCCGACGATTTCCACTACCGCGCCGAGGTTCGCTGAGCCCCGCGCGACGCAAGCGCGGGCCGGCGCAAGCACCCAGACCTACACATTCCGAGGAGACTCATGCGATTCCCGATCCGACTTTGCGCCACCGCCCTGTTCTGGCTCGCTGCCGGCACCAGCAGCCTTGCGCACGCACAGGCCTGGCCCGCGGCCAAGCCCATCCGGCTGGTCGTCACCTACGCGCCCGGCGGCGGTGCCGATACCATGGCCCGCTTGATCTCGCCGCGCCTGGGCCAGGAGCTGGGCCAGACCATCGTGGTGGACAACCGGCCCGGCGCAGGCGGCCAGATCGGCACGGACCTGGTCGCCAAGTCCGCCCCGGACGGCTATACGGTGCTGCTCGACGCCGCCTCGTTTGCCGCCAACCCCTCGCTCTACAAGCGGCTGCCCTACGACCCGGTCAAGTCCTTCATCCCGGTCTCGGTGCTGGCGCTGTATCCCAACATGCTGGTCGTGAACCCGCAGTTCCCGGCCAAGACCACGCAGGAGTTGATCGCGATGGCACGCGCCAAGCCGGGCAGCATTGCCTATGCGTCCTCGGGCAACGGTTCGGCCCAGCACCTGGCGGGCGCGCTGTTCGCGCAGCGCATGAAGCTGGACCTGCTGCACGTGCCGTACAAGGGCGGCGGCCCGGCCATGGCCGATGTGATTGCCGGGCAGGTGCCGGTGTTCTTCGCCAACACGGCGTCGGGCCTGCAGCATGTGCGCGCGGGCAAGCTGCGCGTGCTGGGCGTGACCGGCGCCAAGCGCACGGCCATCCTGCCGGACACGCCAACGCTGGCCGAGGCAGGCGTGCCGCACTACGAGGTCTACGAGTGGAATGGCGTGTTCTTGCCGGCGGGCACGCCGCCGGAAATCGTCAAGCGCCTGTCGGATGCGATCCGCAAGGTCATCAACCTGCCGGAGAATCGCGAGCGCGTAACCAGCCTGGGCGGGGAGATCGTGGCCGGCACGCCGGCCGAGGCGGCGAAGTTCATCCAGGCCCAGACCACCGAATGGGCCAAGGTGATCAAGGAGGGCAACATCCAGCTGGACTGATCCCTCTGCCTGGTCGACTGGGCGCCCGTCCGCTCAGTCGATCGGGTCCAGCTTGGCGACCGACAGCACCAGCCATTTGGCCCCGTGGCGCTTGAACTTGATATTTGCACGGGCGGCTTCGCCCTCGCCTTCGAGCCCGGCGATCACGCCTTCGCCAAACTTGTTGTGGAACACGCTCTGGCCGATGCGCAAGCCGGAGCCGGCCTGGCGCTTGGCGTCGGCATAGCCGTTGCCGGTGTCCATGCCGCCGGTAGGCTGGGTGCCCGAATAGGGAACGTCCTCCGCCTTCTTGAACCAGTCGCGGCCCCAGCCGCCCTCGTTCTGCTGGCGGCGCTGCGAACCACCGCCGCCGCCATAGGCCTGCGCAGGCGGCATCAGCCACTTGAGCGATTCCTCAGGCAGCTCCTCGAAGAAGCGCGAGCGCACGTGATAGCGCATCTGCCCATGCAGCACGCGGCTTTGCGCGAACGAGAGATAGAGCCGCTCGCGCGCACGCGTGATGGCCACGTACATCAGGCGACGCTCTTCCTCCAGCCCGTCGGCCTCCGTGGCGCTGTTCTCGTGCGGGAACAACCCCTCTTCCAGCCCGGTGATGAAGACCGCGTTGAACTCCAGCCCCTTGGCGGCGTGCACCGTCATCATCTGCACGGCGTCCTGGCCCGCCTGCGCCTGGTTGTCGCCGGCTTCCAGCGAGGCATGGGTGAGGAAGGCAACCAGCGGGGTCATCACCGCCGGCAGCGCCTCGGGGTCCAGCACCTGCTGGGCCTGGTCGCCCTCGGCCAGCGCGGGCAGCGGCTGCGCGCCATCGCGCCCGACCGGAATCGCGCTGGCCAGCGCATCCAGCCCAAAGCCTTCCTCCGTCACGAACGCCTGCGCCGCCGTCACCAGTTCCTGCAAGTTCTCGATGCGGTCCTGGCCTTCTTTTTCAGCGCGGTAGTGCGTGATCAGGCCGCTGGTATTGGTGACGTACTCGACTGTTTCCGGCAGCGTCATGCGGCGTGTCTCGGCGCGCATCTGCTCGATCAGCCGCACAAAGGCGCCCAGCGTGCTGCCGGCCTTGCCGGGCACGAAGGCCACGGCTTCGGCCAGGGAGCAGTTGTACTGGCGCGCCGCATCCTGCAGGGCTTCGAGCGAGCGCGCGCCGATGCCGCGCGTGGGGAAATTCACCACGCGGCCAAAGGCAGCGTCGTTGCGCGGGTTTTCCAGCAACTGCAGGTAAGCCAGCGCGTGCTTGACTTCGGCACGTTCGAAGAAGCGCAAGCCGCCGTACACGCGATAGGAAATGCTGGCCGAGAACAGCGCGTGCTCGATCACCCGCGACTGCGCATTGCTGCGGTAGAGGATGGCGATCTCCGAGCGGCTCATGCCCTGCGCGATCAGGTCACGGATTTCCTCCACGATCCAGCCGGCTTCCTGGCCGTCGGTGCCGGCCTGGTACACCCGCACCGGTTCGCCGTGGCCCGCGTCGGTGCGCAGGTTCTTGCCCAGGCGGCGCGAATTGTGGGCAATCAGGTGGTTGGCTGAATCCAGGATGTGGCCATGGGAGCGGTAGTTCTGCTCCAGCTTGATCATGTGGCGCACGCGGAACTCGTGCTCGAAGTCGCGCATGTTGCCGACATTGGCGCCACGGAACGCGTAGATGCTCTGGTCGTCGTCGCCGACCGCGAACACCGCGGCCGGGTTCTGCGTGCCGAAGCCGGCCAGCATCTTGAGCCACTGGTACTGCAGCACGTTGGTGTCCTGGAACTCGTCCACCAGCACATGGCGGAAGCGGTGCTGGTAGTGCTGGCGGATCGCGTCGTTGTAGCGCAGCAGCTCGTAGCAGCGCAGCAGCAGCTCGGCGAAGTCGACCACGCCTTCGCGCTGGCACTGCACATCGTAGGCGGCGTAGAGATCGACGAAGCGGCGGTTGAAGTCGTCGTTGGCCTCCACGTCGGCCGGGCGCAGGCCTTGCTCCTTGGCGTTGTTGATGAAGTACTGCAGGTTCTTGGCCGGGTACTTCTCGTCATCCACGTTCAGCGACTTGAGCAGGCGCTTGAGGGCGGAGAGCTGGTCCTGGCTGTCGAGGATAGCAAAGGTCTGCGGCAGGCCGGCATCGCGGTAATGCGCGCGCAACATGCGGTTGCACAACCCGTGGAAGGTGCCGATCCACATGCCGCGCGTGTTGATCGGCAGCATCGACGTCAGCCGCGTCATCATTTCCTTGGCGGCCTTGTTGGTAAAGGTCACCGCCAGCAGGCCGGCGGGCGACACCCGGCCGTTCTGGATCAGCCATGCGATGCGGGTGGTCAGCACACGCGTCTTGCCGCTGCCCGCGCCAGCCAGGATCAGCGCCGGCTCGTCGGGCAAAGTGACGGCGGCTAGTTGTTCAGCATTGAGATTGGCAAGCAGGTCGGACATCGGGAAGGCCTTGTGGAGTGCCCCGAATTATACCGGGGTGCCCCCCGTGCCCGCGCGGCCCCGGCCGCCGGACAGGGGGATCGTCCGGCGGCGGGCCGGGAACCACGCAAAATGGCGCAAAAAAGCGCGGCGGATCCCCTCGCGAGAGGTAAGCAGAGCACTTTCAGGCAGGGCAATGCACCGGCAAAATGACGCCGCGCGGCCGATCCCGGGCCGAAATCGCGCGCCCCCCACCCGCCTCCCCTATAATTTGATGTTTTCCCGGCGCGTTGCCCCTGCCCGCCTGGCCCGCAGAATCCGACGTAATCATCGACATCCGAGCATGACCGCCCAAGACCAGTCCCTTGCCAAGAGCTTCGAACCCGCCGCCATTGAGGCCAAGTGGGGCCCAGAGTGGGAGAAGCGCGGCATCGCGAAGCCGACCCTCGACCCGGACCGTCCGGACTTCTGCATCCAGCTGCCGCCGCCCAATGTGACCGGCACGCTGCACATGGGCCATGCCTTCAACCAGACCATCATGGACGGCCTGGCCCGCCATGCCCGCATGAGCGGCGCCAACACCCTGTGGGTGCCGGGCACCGACCACGCCGGCATCGCCACCCAGATCGTGGTGGAGCGCCAGCTGGAAGCGCAAGGCGTATCGCGCCATGAGCTAGGCCGCGAAAAGTTCGTCGAGAAGGTGTGGGAGTGGAAGGAAGAGTCCGGCTCGACGATTACGCGCCAGATCCGCCGCATGGGCGCCTCGATCGACTGGAGCCATGAGTACTTCACGATGTCGCCGGAGATGTCCAAGGCGGTCACCGAAGTCTTCGTGCGCCTGTTCGAGCAAGGCCTGATCTACCGCGGCAAGCGCCTGGTCAACTGGGATCCGGTGCTGGGCACCGCGGTGTCCGACCTGGAAGTGGACAACGTCGAGGAAGATGGCTCGATGTGGCACATCCGCTATCCGCTGGCCGAAGCCGATACCGTGCACGGCCTGACCCACCTGACGGTGGCCACCACCCGCCCCGAGACCATGCTGGGCGACGTGGCCGTGATGGTGCACCCGGAGGACGAGCGTTATGCGCACCTGATCGGCAAGTTCGTGCGCCTGCCGCTCACCGGCCGCGATATCCCGGTGATCGCCGACGACTACGTCGACCGCGAGTTCGGCACCGGCGTGGTCAAGGTGACGCCTGCCCATGATTTCAACGACTATGCGGTTGGCCAGCGCCACAAGCTGCCGCAGCTGTCCATCCTGACGCTCGACGCCAAGATCGTCGCCGACGCGCCCGCCGCCTATGCCGGCCTGGACCGCTTCGAGGCGCGCAAGCGCATCGTGGCGGACCTGGATGCCCAGGGCCTGCTGGCCGAGGTCAAGAAGCACAAGCTGATGACGCCGCGCAGCGAGCGCACTGGCAGCGCCATCGAGCCGATGCTGACCGACCAGTGGTTCGTCGCCATGAGCAAGCCGGCGCCGGAAGGCACCTTCCACCCTGGCCGCTCGATTGCCGAAGTGGCGCTGGACGCCGTGCAGAGCGGCGAGATCAAGCTGATCCCCGATAACTGGAACAGCACCTACAACCAGTGGCTGGAGAACATCCAGGACTGGTGCATCTCGCGCCAGCTGTGGTGGGGCCACCAGATCCCGGCCTGGTACGACGAGGCCGGCAAGTGCTTTGTCGCCCGTACCGAGGAAGAGGCGCAGGCCCAGGCGCGCGCAGCCGGCAGCACCGGTCCGCTGCGCCGCGAGGACGATGTGCTCGACACCTGGTTCTCCTCGGCCCTGGTGCCCTTCTCGTCGCTGGGCTGGCCCGCCGAGACGCCGGAGTTGCAACATTTTCTACCGTCGTCGGCACTTGTTACCGGTTACGACATCATCTTCTTCTGGGTGGCGCGCATGGTCATGATGACCAAGCACTTCACCGGCAAGGTGCCGTTCCATACCGTCTATGTGCACGGTCTGGTGCGGGATTCGGAAGGCAAGAAGATGAGCAAGTCCGAGGGCAACACCCTGGACCCGGTCGACCTGATCGATGGCATCGAGCTCGAGCCGCTGCTCAAGAAGCGCACCACCGGCCTGCGCCGTCCCAAGGACGCGCCCAAGATCGAGAAAAAGACCAAGAAGGAATTCCCCGAGGGCATTCCGGCGTTCGGCGCCGATGCCCTGCGTTTCACCTTCGCCTCGCTGGCCACGCTGGGCCGTAACATCAACTTCGACACCGGCCGTTGCGAAGGCTATCGCAACTTCTGCAACAAGCTGTGGAACGCCACGCGCTTCGTGCTGATGAACACCGAAGGGCACGACTGCGGCATGGGCCCGTGCAGCAACGACTGCGGCCCCGACGGCTACCTGCATTTCTCGCAGCCGGACCGCTGGATCGTGTCGCTGCTGCAGCGCGTGGAAGCCGAAGTGGAAAAGGGCTTTGCCGAGTATCGCTTCGACAACATCGCCAGCGCCATCTACAAGTTCGTCTGGGACGAGTACTGCGACTGGTACCTGGAACTGGCCAAGGTCCAGATCCAGAACGGCACGCCCGCGCAGCAGCGCGCCACCCGCCGCACGCTGCTGCGCGTGCTGGAAACCGTGCTGCGCCTGGCCCACCCGATCATCCCCTTCATCACCGAAGAGCTGTGGCAGAAGGTAGCGCCGCTGGCCGGCCGCGCCAAGGGCGACGGCAGCGAGACGCTGGCGCTGCAGGCCTATCCCCTGCCCGCCATGGCAAAGATCGACGAGGCCGCCGAGCAATGGACCGCGCAGCTCAAGGCCGTGGTCGACGCCTGCCGCAACCTGCGCGGCGAAATGAACATCTCGCCGGCCCAGCGCATTCCGCTGTACGCTGAGGGCGACAGCGCGTTCCTGACGTCGGCCCAGGCTTATGTGCAGGCGCTGGCGAAACTTTCGGAGGTCAAGGTATTCGAAGATCAGAATGCCCTGATGGCGGAAGGTGCCGGCGCGCCGGTGGCCATCGTCGGCGGCAACCACCTGCTGCTGAAAATCGAAATCGACGTGGCCGCGGAACGCGTGCGCCTGTCCAAGGAAATAGAGCGCATCAGCGCCGAACTCGGCAAGTGCCGTGGCAAGCTGTCCAACGAGAGCTTCGTCGCCAAGGCACCGCCCGCCGTCGTCGCGCAAGAAACCCAGCGTCTGTCGGATTTCGAACAGACGCTGGTCAAGCTGCAGGATCAACTACAGCGTTTGCCGGCATGAGCTTTGCATCACCCGCAGGGTTGTCTACACCGAATTGATAAGGAAAACCGATATGGAAACCCGCGTCACCAAGGCTGTCTTCCCGGTAGCCGGTCTCGGCACTCGTTTTTTGCCGGCTACCAAGGCAAGCCCGAAGGAAATGCTGCCGGTGGTCGACAAACCCCTGATCCAGTACGCCGTGGAAGAAGCCATGGCTGCGGGCATCACCGAGATGATCTTCGTCACCGGCCGCTCCAAGCGCGCCATCGAAGATCACTTCGACAAGGCCTATGAGCTCGAAGCGGAGCTCGAGGCAAAGAACAAGCAGGCCCTGCTCAGCCTGGTGCGCTCGATCAAGCCGTCGCACGTGGAATGCTTCTATGTGCGCCAGCCCGAGGCGCTCGGCCTTGGTCATGCCGTGCTCTGCGCGGAAAAGCTGGTGGGCGACGCACCGTTCGCCGTGATGCTGGCCGATGACCTGCTGGATGGCGATCCGCCAGTCATGAAGCAGATGGTGGACATGTACGGCCACTACAACTGCTCGGTGCTGGGCGTGGAAGAGATCGCGCCGGAGCAGAGCCGCTCCTACGGCGTGGTGGATGGCCGCGAATGGGACGAAGGCGTGATCAAGGTGTCGGACATTGTCGAGAAACCGGCGCCCGAGAATGCGCCGTCCAACCTGGGCGTGGTTGGCCGCTACATCCTGACCCCGCGCATCTTCGACCATATCCGCAACCTCAAGCCGGGCGCGGGCGGCGAGTTCCAGCTCACCGATGCCATCCAGTCCCTGCTCAGCCAGGAACAGGTGCTGGCCTACCGCTACAAGGGCGTGCGCTACGACTGCGGCAGCAAGCTGGGCTACCTGAAGGCCACCGTGGAATTTGCGCTCAAGCACCCGGAGGTGATGGACGAATTCAGCACCTACCTGCGCGCGCGCGCCAATAGCATCTGAGATGCCTGAAGATCTGGAGCCATGAAAAAAGCCGCAGAAATGCGGCTTTTTTCATTTGGCGCGGGGCGCGCCCGCGTCAAGCTGTCGTTGATTTAACGCCGGCGCATGTAGAACACGAACACCTTGTCCACTTCCTGGTGCGACAGCAGTTCGTTGCCGGTCTGCTTGGCAAACGCCTGGAAATCCCGCGTGGCGCCGGGATCGGTGGCGAGAATCTTGAGAACGTCGCCGCTGGGCATGTCGGCCAGCGCCTTCTTGGTGCGCAGGATCGGCAGCGGGCAGTTCAGGCCGCGCGCATCTACTTCTTTCTGGAACTCCATTCCTCTCTTCCTTGGTTCTGTGCGCTCAGGGTCCGGCATGGCCCGTTGTGGCCGTTAGTCGCCATTAGGCCATGGGACCGTGCCTGCCGTGTCGCATCGATGACTGATGATTATGGCCGGTATTGTAGCGAAATGCCCGGCTGTCCCAGGCCTTCGCGCCGGCGCGGGTCGGGAATGTCCTCGCCAGTCTGGCGATCGAAGAACCGCACCGGATGGCCACGCGAGGCCAGCCAGTCGGCCACCGCGAAGCCCGTGCCCGCCGACCAGATCCGCATGTCCTCGGGCGCCACCAGCTTGTAGTCGGCCAATTCCTCGGACAACGCGATGGTGCCGCTCGCCTGCACATGGTAGGCGATGATCAGCTCGTTCTTGCGCATGAACTCGTACACGCCGATCAGCGATACCGAGTGCGCGTCCAGGTTGGTTTCTTCCTTGAGCTCCCGCGCCACGCCCTGCTCCGGCGTCTCGTCGCGCTCCATGAAGCCGGTCACCAGCGCGAACATTTTTTCAGGCCACGCGGCATTGCGCGCCAGCAGTAGCTTGCCTTCATATTCCACCACCGCGGCCAGCACGGGCAGCGGGTTGTTCCAGTGGACAAAGCCGCACTCTGGCTGGATGCAGGCATCACGTTCGCGCCCGGAATGCGGCAGCAATTCCAGCGGCGATCCACATTGCGGACAGTATCGGTAAACGGCCATGCGGGAGCTCCTGATTTTGTATTGTTATGTTGCCATTTTATAAGGGCGGCGGCATTCACGCGCCGCAGGCCGCGCGCATATCCGCGGCCAGCGCCTCGACGGTTTCCGGCTGCAGATCCCACGAGCACATGAAGCGGCAGCCGCCGGCGCCGATAAACGTATAGAAGCGCCAGCCCTTGGCGCGCAGCGCCTCGATGGCCGCGAGCGGCAGCTCGGCAAAGACAGCATTGGACTCGGTCGGGAACATGATGCGCACGCCGGGGATGGTGGCGATGCGCTCATGCAGCAACTGCGCCATGGCATTGGCATGGCGGGCGTTGCCGAGCCACACATCGTTCTCGAGCAAGCCCAGCCATGGGGCCGAGATAAAACGCATCTTGGAAGCCAGTTGCCCGGCCTGCTTGACGCGGTAAGCAAAGTCCTCGGCCAGCTTGCGGTCGAAGAACACCACCGCCTCGCCCACCGGCAGGCCGTTCTTGGTGCCGCCGAAGCACAGCACGTCCACGCCTGCGCGCCAGGTGATCTCCGACGGATGCACGCCCAGCGATGCCACGGCATTGGCGAAACGCGCGCCGTCCATGTGCACGCGCAACTGGCGGCGCTTGGCGATGGCGGCAATGGCTCGCACTTCCTCCACCGTGTACACCGTGCCGACCTCGGTCGACTGCGTCAGCGACACCACCTTGGGCTTGGGATAGTGGATATCGGAGCGGCGCGTCACCAGCGCTTCCACCGCTTCGGGCGTGAGCTTGCCGTTGGCGCCAGGCGCGGTCAGCAGCTTGGAGCCGTTGGAGAAGAACTCCGGGCCGCCGCACTCATCGGTCTCGATATGTGCCAGCTCATGGCAGATCACCGAGTGGTAGGACTGGCACAGCGCGGACAGCGCCAGCGAGTTCGCCGCGGTGCCGTTGAAGACGAAAAACACCTCGCAATCGGTCTGGAACAGCTCGCGGATCCGGTCACAGACTTTTTGCGTCCACGAATCGTCGCCATAGGCCTGCTCGTGGCCGCTGCCGTTGGCTTCGAGGAAATACTTGAGCGACTCCGGACAGAAGCCGGCGTAGTTGTCGGAGGCGAAATGCTGCATGGGGAGATCCGTGGCGGGTGGCGTGGCGCGTGCCATGGGCGTCGGGGCTTGTGGCCTTTGGCCCGGAGCGGTTTTTGTCTGGGGCGGTCTGCGGCGTAGCTGCGCGTGACTTACTTCTTGTCAGCCCACAGCTGGCCGCCGGTGGACCAGTTCTCGCGCTTGATGTCGGTGATGATGATATCCACGGCCGAGGCCGAGCAGCCGAGGGTTTCGCAGGTGACGCGGGTGACTTCCTCGACCAGCTTGCGCTTTTGCTCGATGGTGCGGCCTTCGAAGAGTTCTACGTGGTAAGTCGGCATGGCTTGTTTCCTGTTTCCTGTTGTCGTTTTGTTTTTCGCTGTCCGTTGCGGATTGCCCTGGCGATGCGCGGAGGGATCTGCCAGCACCCGTCAAAGTCAGTCGCGGTACGAAGCATCGATTCTATCGAGTTTGCGCAACAGCGACGGCCATTCCAGTTCGCCCTCGACGGCGCCGCCGTCGTCAAGCTGCTCGGACGCCCGTTGTGCCAGCGCATGCGGCGGCTGCACGACCTGTCCGCCAGCCTGCGCGCCAAGCTGGATCTCGCAGGCCTTGATGAGCGTCGCCATCAGCACGTACGCCTCGGCCACGGTCCGGCCAACCGTCAGCGTGCCATGGTTGCGCAGCAGCATGGCGGGATGCCGGCCGAGCGACGCGGTCAGCCGCGCGCTCTCGGCGGGCGTGAACGCCAGGCCTTCGTAGTCGTGATAGGCCAGCCGGCCATAGAAGCGCAAGGCGTGCTGCGAAAGGGCCAGCAGGCCGCAGGCCTGGGCCGATACCGACACGCCAGCGCTGTTGTGCAGGTGCATCACGCACACCGCATCGGGGCGTGCTGCATGCACCGCGCCATGCAGCGCGAAGCCGGTGACGTTGACCGCATGGGTGCTGTCGCCCACCACCTCGCCGCGGCCATTGATCTTGACCAGGTCGCTGGCGCGGATTTCGTCGAAGGCAAAGCCGAACGGATTGATCAGGAAGTGATCGGGCTCATCCGGCACAGCTGCAGAGATATGGGTGTAGATGAGGTCGTCCCAACCCTGCCGGGCGCACAAGCGGTAAGCCGCCGCCAGGTCGACGCGCATGCGCGACTCGGCTTGCGTGACGGGTTGAGTGGCGCCCGCGGCACGGGCGGGCTGCAAGGCAAAGGACATGGTTCGGCTCCTGCGCCGCGCGGGTGCCGCGCGCCGGTTCAGCCAACCGGCGCCGGGGGCGGCAAAGGCGATACTGTAGCGCAAGGCAGGCGCTGCGTCAGGACGTGCCCCGGCACCTTGGCAGGGCCGGATTATCTGCGTTGTTGCCGGCTCATCCAGGCGAAGATCGCGCCACCCAGCAACAGGGCCGCCACTGCGCAACCAAGCGAGGCGGCGAAGCCGCCGGTGCGTGCCACCAGCGCCGTGGCCAGCGGCGGCCCGACGATCTGGCCAAGGCCGTAGCTGGCGGTCATCAGGCCCATCAGGCGCTGCGCCTGTGCGCCCCACAACCGGCGCGCCTCGCGCATGGCGAACGACACCAGCGCATTGAACGGCAACCCGGCCAGCATGCTGCTGAGCGCGAAACCAGCCACCGTTGGCCAGACCACCGCGATGGCCACGCCGATCGCCTGCATCACATAGGTAAAGGCCAGCAGCCGGCGATTGTCGCGCTCCGTGCTGACGCGCGAGGCCACGAAGGCGCCAATGGTCACCCCCACGCCGAAGATGGGCCAGAACAGGTCTGCCCACAGCGAGCCCGGCATGGCCTGGCGCGCGATCACCGGCAGGAACGTGGCCGTGATGATGTAGCCGAAGCCCGCCAGGCCGTAGGCAAAGGTCAGCAGCCAGGTCTCGCGGCCCAGCCGGGGCGCCGCTTGCGCCGACGCGGCCGGGCCGGCTGCGTGCGCGGTGCGCGGCGCGGGCGTGAAGACTTGCCAGACCGCGCTGACCAGCAGCACCGCCAGCACGCCGAAGGCCAGCCAGCCCCAACTGGCCCGCCAGCCGGCGCTCACCATGGCAAAGACGGAAACGCCCGTGATAACGATGCCAATGCCCGGCCCGCAAAAGATCACGCCACCCAGCGACGCCCGGCCCAGTTCGGCCAGCCGGTGCATGCACCAGGCCGAGCCGTAGACCATGACCATCGCGCTGGCCACGCCGGCCGCGGCGCGCCACAGGCCCCAGGCCGCCATGCCGCCGGGCGCGGCCATGCCAAGCGTCAGCACGACGGTGGCCACCATGCCGAGCCGGACCATGCGCGCCGGGTCGGGCCGGATGAACAGGCAAGCGGCGGCGCCGGCGAAGTAGCCCAGGTAGTTCAGCGTGGCCAGCCAGCCGCCCTCGCCCAGCGTGACGCTGCCGTCGTGCAGCATCATGGGCAGCAGCGGCGTAAAGGCGAAGCGGCCAACGCCCATCGCCACGCCCAGCGCCACCAGCCCCGCCAAGGCCACGGCCCAGACGCCAGGCTGTGCCTGCGCCGGCGCGGCAGCGTTGCGGGGTGCCAGTGTGGATGTGGATTTCATAGGCGCATGCTACGCTCCGGTCAACGAACCGAAAAATGAATAATTGAGAACTCAATCATCTTTTTCAGAGATGATCGTTTGTTCGTCATCACTACATCATCACACCCGGCAAGGGGATCGCAATGGACCTGGCTTCCCTGGAAATCTTTCGCTGCGTCGTGGAGGAAGGCGGCATCACCCGCGCCGCCACCCGCCTGCACCGCGTGCAGTCCAACGTCACCACCCGCATCCGCCAGCTGGAGGCCTCGCTCGGCGTCGATCTGTTCCTGCGTGACGGCAAGCGCATGGTGCTGACGCCGGCCGGACAGACTTTGTTCGACTACGCCCGCCGCGTGCTGGACCTGGCCGAAGAAGCCCGCCAGGCCGTGCTGCCGGCCAGGCCGCAAGGCCGCCTGCGCATCGCCTCGATGGAGAGCACGGCGGCCAGCCGCCTGCCCGCCGTGCTGGCCGCCTATCACCAGGCGTGGCCGGACGTGGAGCTTGAGCTGGTGACCTGCCCCACGCGCCAGGCCTTGCAGGCGCTGGCGCGCTTCGAGGTGGACTGCGCCTTTGTGGCCCAGCCGCTGGACGATCCAGCGCTGGCGTCGCTGCCGGCGTTCGAGGAAGAGCTGGTGCTGATCGCCCGCGAGCGCCATGCTCCCATACACAGCGCGGCAGACCTGGAAACCCGCACCATGCTGTCGTTCGAGTCCGGCTGCAATTACCGCGGCCGGCTCGAAGCCTGGTTCGGCGCCAGCGGCAGCCCGCCGCGCCGGGTGCTGGAGCTGGGCTCGTATCACGCCATCATTGCTTGTGCCGCAGCCGGCATTGGCGTGGCGATTGTGCCGCGCTCGGTACTTGGCCTGTACCGCGACCTGCCCAAGATCAGCCTCCACGACCTCGGCCAGGCCGGCAAAGTCACCACGTTGCTGGCTTGGCATCCGGCCATGGCCAATACCGCGCTGGGCGCCTTGGCCGACACATTCCGCGCCCCACGGCCAGGACTGGCCGCGGCCGCCTGAGTCCGCCAGCTGCCGCCACACCGGGCAAGATGTGCCCGGTCGCCTACACTGGAAGTGGCGCCGCGTTTGCACTCCACGTGCCGGCGTCATTGCCATGAAGCATGTCCCGATGCTCCTGCGATGGCTTGCAACGGCCTTCTGGCTAGCCCTCGTTGCCTTGGCGGCGACGCCGCTGGTCCCCGCCACGCCGGCCAATGCGCAGGCGAGCGCGCCCGCGGCCACCGGCGCTGTCCCGCCCGTTTTCGTCATCCCGCTCAAAGGCGCGATCGGCCCGGCCAGCGCGAGCTTTATCGAGCGCGGCATGGCGCGCGCGCGCTCTGACGGCGCGCAGCTGATCGTGCTGGAAATGGACACCCCGGGCGGGCTGGACCTGTCGATGCGCGAGATCATCCAGGGCATCCTGGCCTCACCGGTACCGGTGGCGAGCTATGTCTATCCGGGCGGCGCGCGCGCGGCCAGCGCCGGCACCTACATCCTCTACGCCAGCCATATCGCCGCGATGGCGCCCGGCACCAACCTGGGCGCGGCCAGCCCGGTGCAGATCGGCATCGGCGGGCCACAGAAGCCAGAGGCGGCCCCAGCCTCCGCCCCTGCCGGCGCGCCGCCGCAGGACACCATGGAGCGCAAGCAGATGCACGACGCCTCGGCCTATATCCGCGGCCTGGCGCAATTGCGCGGGCGCAATGCCGAGTGGGGCGAACGCGCGGTGCGCGAGGCGGTCAGCCTGTCGGCCAGCGAGGCGGTCGCGCAGAAGGTCGCGGACCTGATCGCGCCCGACCTGCCTGCACTGCTGCGCGCCGTGGACGGCAAGCACATCCAGGCCGCCGGCGTGGACCGCGTGCTGCGCACGGCGCACGCGCCGGTGCAGGTGCTGGAGCCGGACTGGCGCGACAGCTTCCTGGAGGTCATCACCGATCCCAGCGTGGCGCTGATCCTGATGATGGCCGGCATCTACGGCCTGATCTTCGAGTTCTCCACGCCGGGCATGGTGGTACCCGGCATTGGCGGCGCGATCTGCCTGCTGCTGGCGCTGTTCGCGCTGCATATGCTGCCCGTCAGCTACGCGGGCCTGGGGCTGATCGCACTGGGCATCGGCTGCATGGTGGCGGAGCTATACCTGCCCACCTTTGGGGCGCTGGGCGTGGGCGGCATCATCGCCTTTATCTTTGGGGCGGTGATGCTGATCGATACGAATGTGCCCGGCTTCGGCATTCCGCTGTGGCTGATCGGCAGCCTGGCACTGGCCAGCGCGGTGTTCCTGTTCGCCGTCTGGACGCTGCTCTGGCGCGCGCGGCGCATGCCCGCGATCAACGGCGGCGACGCGATGATCGGCACGCCCGGCGTGATCCTGGACGATCTCCAGGAAGACGGCTGGGCCGAGGTGCGTGGCGAGCGCTGGCGGGTACATAGCCTGCGGCCGCTGGCGCGCGGCGAGCCGGTGCTGGTCATCGGGCGCAATGGGCTGCTGCTCGAAGTGCGCTCCCTCCACGCGTCTGGAACGACATCCGGCCCGATTCCCCCATCCACCCAAGGAGCATGATCATGGCATTTGGATTCAGCGCAGGCGGTCTGGTCTTCATCATTGCCTTGCTCATCGTTTCCTCGATCCGCGTGCTGCGCGAGTACGAACGCGGCGTGGTGTTCATGCTGGGGCGCTTCTGGAAGGTGAAAGGCCCAGGGCTGGTGATCCTGATCCCGGCGGTGCAGCAGATGGTGCGCGTGGACTTGCGTACGGTGGTGATGGACGTGCCGCCGCAAGACGTGATCTCGCGCGACAACGTGTCGGTCAAGGTGAATGCGGTGGTGTATTTCCGCGTGATCGACCCGGAGCGCGCCATCATCCAGGTGGCGAACTTCCTTGAGGCCACCAGCCAGCTGGCGCAGACCACCTTGCGCTCGGTGCTGGGCAAGCATGAGCTCGACGAGATGCTGGCCGAGCGCGAGCAGCTCAACATCGACATCCAGAAAGCGCTCGATGCCCAGACCGATAGCTGGGGCATCAAGGTCTCCAACGTGGAGATCAAGCACGTCGACCTCAACGAAACCATGATCCGCGCCATCGCGCGCCAGGCCGAGGCCGAGCGCGAACGGCGCGCCAAGGTGATTCATGCCGAGGGCGAGTTGCAGGCCTCGGTGAAGCTGCTGGAAGCCGCGCAGATGCTGGCAAGGGAACCGCAAGCGATGCAACTGCGTTATCTGCAGACGCTGACGCAGATTGCCGGCGACAAGAGCTCGACGATCGTGTTTCCGTTGCCCATCGACATCCTGACGCTGGTGGGAAAGCTGAGCCGCGAGTCGACGTGAAAAAAGGCGCCTGGGGCGCCTCAGACTGCTGACAAAGGTAGATCTGCGCAGGGGGTCACTCCCCTCTCCCGCGGGCGGGAGAGCAACCGTGTCAAGCGGGCAGTTTGTTTTCCCACGGCTGACCGGTCTTCGCCATGGTATTGAGGACCGT
>NZ_JBXAOE010000044.1:0-59768 GCF_058802485.1 Cupriavidus sp. GW822-FHT02D05
GCCCGGACGACGTGGCCTTGTGCCGCGCCATCATCAGCATGGCGCATGCACTGCGCATCCGGGTGATTGCCGAGGGCATCGAGACCGAGTCGCAGCACGACATCCTGCTGGCTGCCGGCTGCGACTACGGGCAAGGCCACTTCTTCTGTCCGCCGGTGGAGGCCAGCGCGTTCGAGGCCTTCGTGAGTGCCGTGACTTGAGGCGAGCGGCGTCCCAACCATCAGCGCCAATGGTGAATCCGCGAGTGCGGATTCACTCGTCGACGACGAGTCGCTTCCGGTATTGGCCTACCGTCGGCGTCCTTATCGGAGATGAGGGGCCTGTGGTTTAAGTTCCTCCCTCTCCTTGAATATGGCTCCCCGCCGCCCGCCCGCCGCCCGCCCGCCGACTCCCGATGAGCTTCAGCAGATGCTGATGCTGGACTTTCGATTGACTCTTGGACCTTCGCGGCAGACATTGGGGAGGCAGGGACACATTGATCCGGCGGAGCTGGCGCCGCGGCGCGCAGTTGTCCGTAAGGCGATCGCGGCCAGCGTCGTGCAGTCGATCTCGCAGGCCGCTAACGAGGCCGCCGCCGGTGAACTGGCCGCCTTGCGGGCCGAAGCTAGGCTGCAAGCGAGCGAGGCGCAAGCGCAGCGCGACCAGGCGCGGGCCGCGGTCGTGGTGGCCGAGTAGAAGACAGCCGCTGTGCAGGCCGAGCGCGACGCCGCGCAGCAAGCGCACGTGGCGCTACAAGGCGAACTGGTAGCCGAGCGCCAGGCTCACGCAGCCACGCAGGCGCGCCAGGAGGAGCGCGTACGCCAGGTCGCGATACTCGATCGGCAGTTGCTGGAGCTGCATACCCAATTTTCGGCGGACCTGGAGCGCACCCGCGAGCAGGTGATGGTGGCACCGGAGCGCGCCAGCGCCACCGAGCGCCGCGCGCTGCGCGAGATCGACCAAGAGCGCACGCTGCGGCAGAAGGCCGAGCAGGCGGTCGCGGACCCGCGCGCGGAGCTGGCGGGCATGCAGGCGAGGGCGCAAGACGCCGCCGTGGCCGCCGCGGAGGCGCGGGCGGGTCGCGAACAAGGGCGGATAAGGGCGGATAAGGGCGGGCCTCGCGGGCGAAACGGCATCGAAACTAGCCCCGGATCCAGGCCAAAGGCGGCGTAGCGGGCGATAGGTCAGGAAGAACAGGTAGTTTGGAGCGGTGAGCGTGCCTTATTTTCTCTGTTCTTGAGAAGAAAGATTATCAAGAACAGAGAAAAATGATGCAATGTGTACTAAACGGAAACGTTCGGCGAATTTGTGATGCAAGCGCAACTACTTGTCACGTCTGAAAGTTAGTGGGTTTTGTCTCAGAGTTAGTGGGTTAAATTCTCAAAGTTAGTGGGTAAAAGGAACGGCCGGCGGGGCGCCATGCCAAGGCCGGCAGACGGGCAGGAGGATGCCTCTTGAGCAGTCCGCTCCCATATTTCGGAGGTGCGTGCAGAACTACTGATTGTTCGCTGTTGCTCTCGATTGCTCGCGCAATTCAGCCCAGTATGTTTCGCGAGCAATGCTTGCTGTCGTTGGCCACGGCCATAACCGCGCGAACGTTCTCTGCCAATCCGGTTGCCAGGAGACCTGGCTGCACCGCATGCACGGAAAGGCTGATGGCGATAGGGTCGTATGCGCGAATAAGTTCCAAAGCCGCGCCTCGAGTCCCGACAAGAAATGGGGAATGTCCCCTGTTTGGGCGGACTTGCGTACGACGCTCGATGTGACGAAGCAATTCGTCCTTCCGCTGGAATCTAGCAGACTTGACTGCCTGTCCGGCAAGTTCATAGACGTCGTCAACTCGTTCGCCTGATACTGGGCCGCCGGCGCCTTTGCAATGATAGAGCGATATGGTTAGGCGATTTCCAGGGATCACGTTTCCGACGATAAAGTCAGCGGCCTCGCCTGATCGATGGTCATAGATGATGAAGTCAGCCGCAAGGACACCGGTGAGATGACCTTGAAGAAATCTCTGTACGGTCATTCGGTCGGGATTGGCGGTATCAAACTCCACATTGATCTCGCAGCCCGTCCAGTCGTGAGGGACCAAGCTTTCAGGGCGGATAGCCGTGCGAGCCAGTCTCCGCTGCAGCGTACCGTAGACGAAGGATCTCCGCAGACGGAGCGGCGATATCCCGGAAAATTCGCTGTCTCCTTGACTAGGGCTGCTCAGATTCGGAATTCCTTTTGCTGAGGTCGAACGCCTGTCTCGCCTTTTCAATGGCCGGGAGATGCGCGATGGCCCATAGGCCGAGTGCTTCCACAGGTGTCCTTAGCGAGTGGCCGAGGGAGGTCAATGCATTCCTCACTTGTCCGGCGCATACTTCGCCGCATCCCGTGATCCCAAGGCGCCGAACGACGCAGCGCTTCTGCGGGATATTGAGTTGGGACGCGCCATCCTGGAAGAATTCCTGGCGGTCGACGTGGTGGTCATTGGTGTCGCATTTTACAATTTCAGTATCGCCAGCCAACTGAAGGCTTGGATCGACCGCATCGCCGTCGCGGGAAAGCCCTTTCGCTATACGGACAGAGGTCCAGAAGGGCTCGTGACCGGCAAGCGCATCATCCTGGCCGTTGCACGTGGCGGGTACTATGGCCCCGGTTCGCGCAACGCGGCACTGGAGCACGCGGAAGCCTATCTCCGGAGCGTATTCTCGTTCGTTGGCGTGTCCCAGCTCGAAGTGGTCGCCGCCGAGGGGGGTATCTGCCGGTGCTGAACAAAGGCAAGTCGCTATCGAGCAGGCACAGCGAAAGATAGGCGATCTGCTCCCGACCTGAGTGCAACCAAGTCGTCGGGCCGGGGGGGCAGGGGGGCCAGGGGAAACGGCGAGACACGATGGCAGTTGTCTCGCCATCGTCGTCAGAATAGCTTGATCAAACGGATCTGGGTCATGCTCCCGACCTTTGCATTGCGCGAACTGGTTGTCGCCATGTATTGCAACGTCAACGCAGCGTCAATGCCGGGCACCATCGCGGTATAGAACGCACCGGCATTGAGGGATCGGTAGCGGCTTGGGCCCCAGGGGTTGTTCGAGTCGTCCTGGTATTGTTGAACGAAGACAGTGTGCAGTCCGAGCACGCCAATCCCGGTCTTGTATGCCGCCGCGCCTTCCAATCCAATCCAGTTTCCGCTGCGGAGGTCATTGTCCCGATTCTTCGTATTCAGGCCCAAGGTCACCTTTGCCGCGATGGCGATGTCCGGCGTCGGCAGGTAGGCCACTTGCACCGACGGCCGCAGCGTGTAGAAATTACCGGTGCCTATGTCGGGTGCAGGCGATGCGTTGTAGCGCCCTGTCGGAATGACGAGGGATGCGCCCAGCAATACGCGCAGCTGTTCGGTCGTATAGAGCCAGCCGCCTTGCAACTCCAGGTCGCCGATGCCCGATACGTCGCCACTGGAACTGGCTGCTTCGCCGGCGAGGCTTGACTGATATGTCGCGCCGAACTGGCTGGCGATGGCCTGCTGTGCGGCCGCGGGGACCGCGGGGTTCGCCTGCACGGCTGGCGTTGCGGCAGTAGCCCTGACCGATTGGGACTTGACGCCATACGGCAGAACGCCGCCGAATGCGAAGCGACCGCCGCCATAGTCCGCGTTGGTAATGTAGCCAATGCCGAGGTTGAACAGCTTGAAAGTGCCTGAGGCAGGGATCTGGGCGGTATTGGCGCCATACGTGGGATACGCCGTCACGGGGGTAGGGGATGGAAGTGGAATGGCGCCACCGGGGATTGGCTTCGTCAGTGTGTTGCCATCGTTGCCGGTCACCTTCCTGATGTCGATGTAAGTCGCTGCGACACCAACTGCGAGCCCGGCGGCATCCGGGGGGGTGAACATTTCCCCTCCGATGCTGCCTGCGACGTTGTACCGCACCTGAAAGTCTTCTCCGGCATGTGCGGTCATGCTTGCAAGGCAAGTGATTGCCGCGATGGAAAGGCAATAAGCAGAAGTCTGCAACACAAGGGTCTCCTCCTTGTTATTGAAGCGGCGTAAAAGAAGCCCCGCCCGCAGGCGCCATGAACTGGCGCCAGAAGGTTTGTTGTTTGTTATCTGTCTGCGGGGCGACGGGTGCCTTCAGGCAGCCTTGGGGAGGCGTATGTCGAGGCGTACCTGCGGCGGATCGATCAAATCAAGGGCGCGCTGGAGGATGTGCTCGGCTTGAGAGGCCGGGCCTTCGGCGAGCACGCATCGATCCGGGCGGACCACCACCATCCAGTCGAGCGGGGCCACGCGGGGCAACACGACCTCGTCCAATGCTTCAAGGCGCCGGCCTTTGGGCGCGAGATGCTGCGCCTGGGCACGTTGGCACCATTGCCACACCTTGCCGCCGGCGAGGGACCAGCGGACCATGAGCTCGGACGAGAGGCGCGTCGCGGGGTCAAAGCCAAATCCGATGACTGCACACTCAAGCCCCAGGCAATCGTCGCTAAGTGTCGGGATTCCGCATTCTGCCGGTCGGACCCACCCCTGTGGAAAGCTCGAACCGGCACGCAGCTTCTCGGTGCCGCGCACGCGCACAAACAGGCCTTTGTCGAACGTGTTTGCGGGCTTCACTTTCAGGTCTTCGAACAGGGCACGGCCGCGCGGCAACAACCTTATCGCGCTCATGCATCCGTGTATGGCGAGTGCGGCAGCTCTGTTGCGTGGCATGACAAGTGCTCCAAGAAAGCGCGCCAGGTTGATGATCTTCCTTGCGTGAGGCCGGCGTTCCTGATCATAGCTGTCGAGAATCTGCTCGCTCGCCTGACCGCGTAGCACCCACGCCAGCTTCCACCCAAGGTTTGCCACGTCTCGCAGGCCGGCCACCAATCCTTGCCCGGCAAAAGGAGGCGTAATGTGAGCGGCATCACCGGCCAGGAAACATCGGCCTTTCGAGAACGATTTGGCTTCACGTGCGTGAAACCGATACACGGCGGTGCGTTCTATCTGGATCTTGTCTACATCGCACCACGGCGCGAGCAGCTTGCGCACCGATTCAGGCCGCTCCATTTCCGCAGCGCTTTCGCCCGGCTTCAACATGAACTCCCAGCGCTGGCGGCCTCCTGGGGCGACCATATGCGGCGTTGGCCGTGCCGGGTCGCAGACGAACTCGCAATGGTCAATGGGATTCGGCACGCCAAGCGCGTCGACAATCAGCCAGTCCTGCTGGAATGTGCGGCCCTCGAAATCAAGCCCCAGCTCACGCCGGACCAGTGAACCTGCGCCATCGATGCCCACCATGTACTTGGCCCTGATCTGCAGGTCGGAGGCGCCAGCTGATTTCACGACGGCATGCACACAATGACCGTCATCGACGAAGGACTGGAGTTCAGTCCCGAGGCGAACGTCGACGGTGGGGTGCGCTGACAGCTTCTTGCGCAGCACGGCCTCCAGCTCTGGCTGGTAGAACGTGACGAGCGTCGGATGGCCGTCGACAATTCTCGCGCTGTTGATGCGCGCAAAGCGGCCGAACAGTGGCGAGCGGTATTGCACCTTCGGAATCGCCACCGTGGCGAATTCTCCCTCCGCTACGCCCACGAGCTGCAGAATGCGCAGGGCCTCGTTGTCCAGCGCGATTGCGCGCGGTTTGGCAAAAATCTCCGTGGCGCGGTCGATGGCCAGGACGCGGATCCCGTAGCGGCCAAGCAGGTTGGCCAGCGCTGCCCCCACCGGCCCCAGTCCAACAAGCAGGACATCCGTATCGAGCATGTTCCCCTGCGGGGTCTTCGTGGTGTCCGTCATCATTGCTCCTGCCATGCGGGAATCACGGGATAGCGGGCTACCAGTGCTATCGCCGCCTCACGTGACGCGACCGGACCGGAGATATCGGCTATGGCACCGCGCTCGGGGCAGAGGCGGGCCTTGACGCGGGTGTCGGACATACTATGCTCGGCAAGCGCCGCCTGGATGACGTGCTCGATGGTGAGCAGCCGCAGGTCCGGCTTGGAGACCTTGCCGACGGCGGTAAGGGGCAGTGCTGGCATGATTTCGATGCGCACTGGCACCGCCGCACGCTCAGGAATCCTCTCCCGCGCGTATGCCATCAATGCTTCGGTGCAAGCTTGTGCGCCTGGCCTGAGTACCGCGAAGGCTACCGGCAATTCACCCGCATGGGTGTCAGGCTGTCCGACCGCAGCGACCATGGCGACTTCGGGGTGTGCGGCGATCGTATCCTCGATCATCGACGGATCGATGTTGTGGCCGCCACGGATAATCAGGTCTTTCGCGCGGCCGCACAGCGTTAGAGATCCATCCGCGTCAAAGCGGCCCAGGTCGCCCGTGTTGAACCATCCGCCCTCGATCCAGATGCCACGGTTGTCGGCTTCCCTTAGGTAGCCGGGAAACACATTGGGGCCGCGTATGCCGATCACGCCGGTCGTACCGGCTTCGGCAAGCTCGGCGGGCCTGCCGTCTGCATGTAGCTTGAACAGCTTCAATTCCTGATACGGAATGCGGATGCCAACCGTACCCGCCTTGGGCGCGGCTTGTGGCGGGTTGACGGTCGATACGCAACTACCTTCCGTCAGGCCATATCCCTCGTGGATGCGAACACCAGTGAGCGTTTCAAACTCGTGTGCAACCTGACTGGGTAGCGGCGCGGCACCACAGAGGACGTGGCGCAAGGTCGGGATCCCGTCCGCAGGCAGCGGCCTGGAAAGCAGTGCCGTCAGGATGGTTGGCACGGCGGAAAACGTGGTGGCCCCAAATCGGTTGGCAATCTCCCAGAAGGCGTCCAGCATGCCCGGCGTCCGATACCCGCCTGCTGTCAGCATGACGATTTCCGAACCGCTGTGAAGCGCACCGAGTCCGGTCACCATGGCGCCATTCACGTGGAAAAGGGGCAACCCCGCCAGCATCACGTTATGCCGGTCGTCAATCCTTTGAAGGATCCATGCCATCACGGCTTCGTTCAGGTGACTGTGCACGGCCACCTTGGGATACCCGGTGGTGCCACCCGTATGAAAATAGGCGCACGGCTCGGTGGGCGTGAATCGCCGCCCGCTGATCAGCCGCGTACTGTCGGATTCGGCCAGCGCGTCATGGAAGTCAAGCACCTGCACGCCGGGGCGGGTCGGCATCTTGCCGCACGGGATGTGACCGCCGGATCCGGTACGCCGCCCCATCGCGGCCGTCGGGTCGACCTGCAGGATCGTCTCGACCCGAGGCAGCCTGTCCGCGACTTCCACGGCTTTTTCCCAGATACCCCCTTCCGTGGTGGGCCCCAGGGCGATGACAACCTTGGCTCCCGTCTCTTCGCAGATCCGGGCAATGTAGCTGGACTCCAGCATCGGGTTGATCGGGCTGGCAATGCCGGCAGCCTCGGCGCCCCATAGTGCCAGGTGGCTCTCGATCAAGTTCGGTAACAGGATGGCAACCGGCACGCCCGACCTCACGCCGAGGCGGTGGAGTGCATTAGCGGCGCGATGGATGCCTTCCAGCAATTCTGCATAACGGGCGTCGCGCGTCGGCGCGGAGGCGCTGCCATCCAGTAGTAGCCGCAGGGCCACGCGTTCCGGCCAGCGCTCGCAGGCGGTCCGTAGTACATCGTAAGTGTTTGTGGCGCGGATTACGTACTGCCAGGGCATCCGTTCGATCTGTTCCACGTCCTCCAGTCGCCTGACGACCTCTGGCATGGCGCTGATTGCAAGGCTACTCATAAGACTTCACTCTCATTCCAAATACTGCGATGGGATGTGCCACATGTTTCGTCGCCAACTGGCGTAGTCGTCATGCTGGGGCGATAACGGTGGTCTGCTCGCCCAGGTCGATGGTGCCGTCATCCGTGCGAATCGAGGCCCGGATGCTATCGCCGGGCCGAAGGTAGGCGGGATTGGTCATGCCGCGGCGCACAAACATGCGCCATTTGCCGGCGTCGCTGAGAAAGTGTTTCGCCAAGAACATGGCGAGCTTTCCCGGCGCGCGCGCCGCGCAACCGGCAGGCGTACCGGTGGCGATCAGGTCGCCTGTGTGAACGTCGTGCATGGATGCCAGTTCCGTCAAGGTTGAAGCCGGCGCGTGGATCATATCGGCGCAGTAGGCGTCCTGCCGGGGCTGTCCGTTGACATCCAGGCGCATCCGCAATTCCGGCCAACGTTGCCACTCTTCCGATGTCAGCAATATGAGCCCAGGGCCAACAGGCCCGAAGCCGCGATAGCTCTTTCCCTTGTAGAACTGACCCTGCGGCAATTGCACGTCACGCGCCGACAGGTCATTGACGATGGTCACGCCGCCAAGCCAATCACCGAGAGCGTCGGGGCTGACCTTCACGCCAGGTTGCAAATCCCGGCGCAGCACCAGCCCGAGCTCGATCTCGTAGTCGAGCAGCTTGACGTGGGCTGGGGAGGCAACCGGAGCATCCGCGGCCGTGATGCATGAGGATGCCTTCGTGAAGATGGTGTTGAAGGGAAAATTCTCGACACGCAGACCGGATTCCATGACGTGGCTGCGGTAGTTGATGCCTTGGCAGAGGAATTGCTGGTTCTGCGTGACGGGTGCGAGAAGCTGCACGGCCTCGCGCGGAATCGTTGCCTGCGCCGCTGGCACTTGCCAGATGCTTTGCCAGTGTTTGGCAAGCAACTCGCCTGTGGTCGCGGCGTTGGCCTGCAACGGCGCGATGCGTGCGCCAAAGAGAATGCCCCATTGCGGGCCATCCGTATGGATATAGCGAATTACGGTACGAGACATGATGCTTCCTAGGGAATTGCTTAGTTCTAAAGCCAGGGTCTGGCGGGTGCACCCAGCGCCGTTTCGATCAGCTTGAGCCGCGCCGGCGTTATCGCCTTGCGCCGTACCAGCCTCAGCACCTTCAGCACATTGCGCAAAGTCTTTCTTGGCTTCATGGAAGCCGGTGCGTCGGCGCCCCAGGCCCAGATGCCGCCGAAATCAAGCGGCGAGTAAGCGGTTTCGAAATCCGCGGTGAACAGGTCACCATCGGTGTAGTGCTCCAGTTCGAAGCCGTCCGGATCGCGCCAGTAGTCGAACAACTGGCTTCCCAGCAAATGCCGCCCGATGCCCCACATATGCGAATGGCCTTGCGCACGCAGCACCTGTTGACCTTGCCCGAGCGCATCGAGATCGATGACTTCGTACGCGCTGTGCTCGTATTTCTCTTCGATGCCACCCACCAGTACGAGGGTGTGGTGGTCGGCTGGCGCCTGGCCAAGGTCGAGCCGGCAGAAGGCCAGGTTGGGACTGCCATCCGCGAGGTACTGCACATCGGTCGGAATGACACCCAGTACGGTCATGTACCACGCCGCCATGGCGGCAAAGTCCACGGTTTGAAATACAACATGACCCAGCCGGACAATACTGGCCGGCTCAATCGGGGTGCGAACAGTGCGGTTGACTCGCGGCGCATGTTGCGCCGTGTTGGTCAATGTCATGGGTGGGCGCATGGGCAGCGCTTCGACACGCTGCTGGCCTTGCACGAGCCAGACACTGCGCCCGGAAGGATCGAATAGCTCGACACCGCGCCCGCCTCCGGGAATCTGCTGGTCGGACAACCACGTGGCGCCAAAGCGATCGGAATACCGATGCAAGTCGGTATCGTCGGACATGCGAAAGGCAGGCCCAACGAAGCGGCTCGCCGCCGAACGTTCGGCCACCGCAATGCAGGGGGCCGTCCCGACGCCACGGGCCGTGAGCCGCTCAGGCGAGTCGCTGGCCACATGCATGCCGAAATCGCGCCAGAAGCGTTCAGTCGCCGCCAGGTCTTTCTTTTCCCAGCGAAGGAACGCCAGTTCCACGGCTCTACCGAACGGCTTTGGGCGAGTGAGCCGTTGCACGCCAGGTGGCAGCCGGCTCTCCGGGTAAGACTCCGGCTGGCGGAGCATGACAGTCGATTTGGGCATGAGGTCTCCAACCGCTGAGCGGTCCGTTTGTGATTGTTTTGGATCGACGCCGTGCCTGCAGGTGCTGCCAAGGAGGTGCCACGGCGCTTGCGACGTCGGAATGCGGTGTCAAGCGACGTCTTTCATGGTTTTGATAATAGTCTATTTGTCATGATGACTAATATCTCGTTAACACCTAGATGGTGTGACAAGGTGGGTTGGTTGCAGCGCCCCGCCGTGCGCAAGGTGCGGGGCGTTTCACGTCTAGCCGCCAAGGGGTGCACTCCGCTTGCAATATGAGCCGCAGTTTCCCGATACACATTCGCCACGCCCCCCAACTGCCCGGGCGCTGGCACCTTTGTTTCGGTGCGGCCGCTCAGGACCTTGGCTCTGGGCTGCATGCTTTTCCTGAACGCGGGAGAGTCGGGCGCTATCTATCTCACGGCGGCCTATCAGCTGGCATTGGCGCATGATCTGCCGAGCCTCGCTGCAAGTGATGCACTCACGGCGGGACGGGAGATGGCTGTGCGGAGGGCGACGCCTTGCTGCGTCTCCGCGTAAGCCTCCAGGCGGCACTCGACAGGATCAACGATTGTTCGTCCGGCAACCCGCCGGCCGACCTCGCGCCGTTGGCATCCAACGATTGTTCGGGAACTGCGCGGCAGGCCGGCGTGATGCTGATTCAGCCGCTGTAGGACTTGACCGCTGCGATCGCTTGCGGCACGGCAGCCTGACCATCACGTTTGCCGACAACCAGGCGGTGTGGCGAGTCAGCCTGGTCACGCTCTTGGTCAGGCGATGCCCTTCACAAATCTGGCTATGTCGCTCACACCTAGTCGGTGCGATATGCCGGGTTGGTCCCCGCGCCACTGCGCTGAAGGTGCATAACGGCACATTCAGGGCACATTTAGCGACTAAGCGACTCCACGCCGACTGCTATATCGGCAGCGGTTGCTGCGAGGATTTCCCGATACGCATTCACCACGCCCTCCATCTGCCCGGGCGCGGGCACCTCTGTTTTGGTGCGGCCGCTCAGAACCTTGCCGTCCGGCAGTCGCCGCACGGTCCAGGTGATGGTCGCCGCTGCCCACTTGCCCACATTGGCGTCGAGGTTTACCACCTCGGTCGTTACCCGAAAGGCCGGCTGCGTCGCCGACAGGCCGTGCTGGTAGACATCCAACGCGTCAAGCGTCGATTGCAGTTGCTGCGACAGTGCATCGCGTAGCTCGTCGGGCAATGGGGACGTCCAGCGCGATGTGTCGAGCAGCTTCACCTCCCCGCTGGTGCCGTCACGCACCACCAGCTGAATGCGGTTCAACCGCTCGGGCACGCGCACCGGCGTGACCTCGATCCATAACGGTTCGCTGCGACGGCTGGCTCGCCCTGTCACGGCCGGCGCGGCGTTGGAGCGATTGGCAGCCAGCGTGTAGTAGCGCGCCTCGGGTGACGCGCAGCCGCACATCATGGTCGTGGCCGCGGCGGCCAGCGTAACAAACAGCGTCATACGTTTCATCATTTCTCTTCCCTCTTGCCTTGCAGCAGTGCTTCGGGATGCCGCTCGAGATAATCGGTCAGCGTGCGCAGCGAGACTGCCGTTTGCGTGAGTTCCTGCATCATCCGACGCGTATCCTGCTGCAGCGATGCGTCGGGCGCGAGCGCGCCATTGGCCGTGGCGAGCGTGCGGCGCACATCCTTGAGCGCGGCGAGCACTTCTGGTGCCACATCGCCATTGACCTGTGCCACGAGCTTGTCCGCGTTGACGAGCATTTTGTTCATAGACACCATCGCCGTGCGCGCGTCCTGCCCGATCTGGTCGAACGGCACTTTACCGATCTTGGTCACAATGTCGCCAAGCTTGGCTTGCAGTTCGTCGAAGGTGCCCGGCGTGGTGGGGAACTCAGGCAGCGACCCGTTCAGGTCCAGATCAGCCGGCAGAGTTGCCTTCGGAAAGAAATCGAGTGCCACATAGAGCTGGCCTGTCAGCAGGTTGCCTGTGCGCAACTGCGCACGCATGCCGCGCTGTACGAGGCTATGCACGATGGCGAGCTTGCGCGCGTCGTCAGCCACGTCTTTCTCGTGCAGACCCATGCGAGACGGATAGAGTTCCACCACCACGGGCATGCGGAAGGCCTTCTTGTCACGCTGGTATTCGATACCGATCGAGCGCACTTGCCCGACGGTCACACCGCGGAAATCGACTGGCGCACCTGGAGACAGGCCGCGCACGGACTGATCGAAGTTGAGCACTGCCAGTGCGGGGGCGAGTTCCTCCGGCTCTTTCATGGCTTCCGATTGGTCCGCCGCTAGCAGGAACTCGGTGTTCTCGGCGGCTGTGGCGTGGGCAGTCGAGTGCTCCGGCGCCTGGAAGGCCAGGCCACCAAGCATCACGGTGACCAGCGACTGCGTGGACAACTTCAGCCCGTTCGCATCGAGCTTGAGGTCGACGCCGCTGGCATGCCAGAAGCGCGTATCGGCGCAGACGAGCTTGTCATAGGGCTTGTTGACGAAGATCCGCAGCGTGATGTCGTGGCCGTTCGGCTCGAGTTGATACGCTACGACATGGCCGACCTGCACGCGACGATAGTAGACCGGTGAGCCGATGTCGAGCGAGCCCAGGTCTTGCGCACGCAGCACGAACTGCCTGCCTGAGGCGTCGGCAGTGACAGTCGGCGGGACTTCGAGCCCGGTGAAGCTACGCGTCGTCTCGCCTGACTTGCCGGTATCCACGCCGATATATGCGCCCGATAGCAGCGTCTCGAGCCCCGACACGCCGCTGGTTGCAAAGCGAGGCCGCACCACCCAGAAGCGTGTGTCGGCCACGGCGAAGGTCTCCGCGTCCTTGGTCAACGCAATCGTCGCGATCACATGCGAACGGTCCGCTGCCAGCCGTGCCGTCTTGACCAATCCGATATCGACGTCCTTGTAGCGCACGGGGGTCTTGCCCGGCGTCAGGCCTTCGGCGGTGCGAAATGTGACGGTGATCTCGGGCCCGCGCGATGCTAGCGTGTTGATCAACAACGAAAGCCCGACTACCGCCGCAACGAGGGGGATCAGCCAGACGAGCGAGGGTAGCCAACGCGCGCGAGGCTTGCGCCCGGGCTGCGGTACACCGTGAGGTGGGGGATGATTAGTGTGTTCTGGCATGATCGGAGTGCGGAAATTCGATGGGGGGAGGCGACGTCTCAAGCGCATCCCACAGCAGACGGGGATCAAAGCTCAGTGACGCGAGCATGGTCAGTACGACAACCGAGGCAAAGGCCAGGGCCCCGCCCCCGGGCGTAATCGTGGCCAGCGCCCCGACCTGCACCAGCGAGGCCAGCAGTGCCACGACGAAGATGTCGAGCATGGACCACCGGCCGATGACCTCGACCAGCGCGTAGAGCCGGGTCTGTTCTCGGATGCGCCAGGTCGATCTGCGGCGCACCGATACCAGCAGCAATGTCAGGATCATCATCTTCAGCAGCGGGACAACAATGCTGGCGATCAGCACCACGAGCGCCAGCATGTGCGAGCCGGACAGCCATAGATAGATCACGCCGGACATGATGGTGTCGCGCTGTGTACCGAGAATTGACTGCGTCACCATCACCGGGAGCAGATTGGCTGGGATATACAGAAGGTAAGCGGCCAACAGGAAAGCCAAGGTGCGCGACGCGCTGGCTGGCTTGCGATGATGTAGTACGGCGCCGCAGCGGGGACACGGTCCGGCCTCGAGCGTCATCGGGCTGAGCCGGTCGCAAGCGTGGCATGACAGCAGTCCGCGCGAAGCAGCGGTAGCGTAAGGCAATTGAGTCGCGGTCATGTTGCGGCGTCCGGCGAGCAGGTTTGTATGTCATCTGCACCGTTCGCATCGAGGTGATGCCACAGGTCGCGCGGATCAAAGGACAGGATGGCGGCAAGTACGACCACGAGGGCACCGAATGACCAGAGCGCGACGCCAGCAAGCACCTGCGCTATGGTCGACAGCTTTACCACCGTCACCAGCACGCCGATCATGAATACCTCGATCATGCCCCACGGCCGCGTCAGGAGAATGCCGCGCACAAGGCGGTCGAATCCGGGGGGCATGCGGTGCTGCGCCATTGGCACGAGCAGGTAGCACATCATGAGTAACTCGGCCAGCGGAAGCAGGATCGTCGTGGCGAACACGAGCATCGCCACCGGCGACATGTCATGCGCGTAGAGTGCTTGCACGGCGCCCCATAGCGTGGTCTCCACGCGCGAGCCCTTGAGTTCCATAGCGACAATCGGGTACGCGTTCGAGATCATGAACAGGATCAGAGCGGTCACAACGAGCGGCAGCAGGCGGCGATAGGCAAGTGAACTGTTGCGATAGAGCGCACCGCCGCAGCGCAGGCAGGTGGCACGTTCGCCCGGTTGCAGTGTCACGCGCATATGGAGTGCGTCGCAATGCTCGCACGCAACCAGCCGGTGCATGTCCTGTGGTGGATCTGGCGGCGGGAGGTGGTTCTGATGCACGACGTGTCCTGGGATGGTTATCGGCCTCGTTGCATGAGGCAAGCAGTGCGTCGAGCGCACCGGAATCTTTCGAGATTCCCGCATTCTGCTACAAAATGACTTGCGTGTCATCATGACAATAAGTATCTTATAGGGAATGCAACGGGCACTTTTGCTGAAAAACACCTCCTTGTCCCACCGTTTCCAGCTGTATGCAGGCTCTTTCTTTCCTCAGAACGCTGTCCATGAAAGTTGTCTGCGAAGTCGAAATTCGCGATGGCCTGCCGCATGACATCTTTGCCGTGGCCGAACGGCTGGTCGTCGTGGCACAGACACTGCACAACGCTGCGCACTCGGTGCGCAGCCGAGGACGGCACTGAGCTTGTTCGTATCAAGGAGGGCGGGACGTGGCCTACGCCATGGTGTCGGCGTTGCAGCGGCGTATTGATATAATCATCCAATCACATAAGGTCCTCAAATTGAAGATGCCTGCCGCCCCTGATCTTAAAGACCATCGCCCTCGCGTTGCAGCCGAACGGCGTGCACGGATGCGCATGCGTCTCATTGAAAGCGCGATGATCGTCTTTGCGCAAAGAGGTATCGGAGTCAGCGTGATTCCGGAAGTCATCGCGGCAGCTGGCGTCTCACAAGGTTCCTTCTACAACTACTTCCGTACTAACGACGATCTGCTGGCGGCTGTCAGCGAAGCGCTCAGTCACGACATGGTGCAAATGATCGAGAGCGTGGTCGGCAATATCGAAGACCCGGCGTTGCGTGTTGCAACGGGTATTCGCTTGTATCTGCACCTTGCGCGATCCTATCCCGTGGTGGCGCGGTTTCTTTCCGGCACAGGCTTGACCTTGGTCGGCAAGAAGAGTGCCGTGTACGAGTACCTGCCCTCGGATATCAAGGAAGGCCTGAAGACGGGCACGTTTGACGAGGCCTCGGCCGATGTTGCATTGGACATGGTGGCAGGCGCAGGGGTAATCGCCGTTCACCGTATGGCCCAGGGAAAAACGACCAAGGATTATCCCGAGCGGATTGTGCGGGCGGTGTTGCGGTCGCTCGGCGTGTCTGCATCGAGTGCCACAAAGTTGACCTCTGCGCCTTTGCCAAAGCTGGTCGTTTCGCCTGAGTCACTGCTCGAAAAGGCACAGGAGAAGCTCGCCGAAATGGCCGAGCCCTCCGACCCGCGCGCGTAGCCAACACTACGGTGCTTCGCCGCTCGCTTGGGCGAGCAAGCCATCGAACAGCACCTCACTCGCATCCAGCGGCGACTTGGATATCGCATCAGCCACCGCTTCTTCCACGCCTAAGGCGCGCAATGCCACGGCGGCGGCGAGCTCCGAGAAATCTTCGCGACACTCGGTTTCAAGCATGCGGTGCATTGCGCTCATTGCCGCGCCGGCAACGATATTGAACCCCAGGGCGATCGGCATGCGCTTGAAGCGCTTGCGTCGAACACCTTCCTCTATGTCCCTGCGGACAAACTCCAGCATATTGGGTGCCTGGTAGCCAGCCCAGCCCAGCCGGCCCAGGATTGCAGCCACACCCGGCTGGCGTATCGTAAGTATCGACGCAAGCCGTATTCCCCTGGCGATGTGCTCGGCCGGGTCGTCATGGCTGCGCACAATGGGGTCGGCGGCCCGCTCCCATTGTTCAGCAACCTTCCCGACAAGCTCCCGCACGATCGCGTCAGACGACGGAAAGTACTTGTAGAACGTGCCACGTGACACCCGTGCGGCCGAAATGATGTCGTCGATGGAAGGCGTCTCGGCGCTGTTCTCTACCATCAAGCGCATCGCACTGTTCAGCAATAGCGAGCGCATACGCTGCCGCCGCTTTGCCGCAACTCGCTGACGGTGGTCGCGAGTCTCCGACGGTTCTGTTTCAGCTGCCAATCTCTTCTGTATCGGGGTCATTGATCTGTTCTTTCCTTATGGTCAATGAGTCGGCATAGCCGCGCGCGCAGCACTTCCTGCGCCTCCGGTCTATGCCCGTCACGTCACTCCGCGTCCAGTGCTTGTCTCTGCGCGTCCACTTGCTTGTGGTCGCCACGCACCTTCTTCGTCTGATGTGGAATCCGGTACGTCATAGTCGTCCCGTTCCACTCATAAAATAAATTGTACGTCATCATGACATTCGAGTCAGTATGAGGTATATTCCGGGCTATCGGGAAGGGAGAAATCCCTAACAGGCCTGCCGTCGCTGACGCCAGCACGAGTCCGTGGAGCGCCTCGGTGGCGTGGATCTCTGATGACTCGCAGGGGAGCGACGGACCTTACTGGAGGGCAGAAATTGAACAGGAACTATCGAGCGGCAGCTCTTATCATCATCGCGGCACATCTGCTAGCCGCCTGTACACCGCACCCCACATCCGGACACGCGGACGTAAGGCCGGTGCGGACAGTGGTCGCCGGACGTACCGCCGGGTCGGTCGGCGCGACCTATTCAGGCGAGATTCGCGCGCGTTACGAAAGTCAACTTGGATTCCGCACAGCCGGCAAGATCGTCGCGCGCATGGTGGAAGTGGGCAGCCACGTCAAGCGCGGCCAGCCGTTGTTCCAGCTCGACCCCACCCAGGAGACGTTGCAGGTGGCTGCGGCGGGTGCGGAGGCTGATGCGGCAAGGGGCCGGGTAGCCCAGGCGCGGGTGGATGTTCGGCGTACCGAGCAATTGCTCGCGCAGAACTTTGCCTCGCAAGCCGAGCTGGACCAGCAGCGGCTGGCGCTCAACCAGGCGGAGGCACAACTGCGCTCTGCCCAGGCGCGCCAGCAGCTGAATGCCAACCTGCGCGGCTTTACCACGCTCGTGGCCGACCGCGATGGCGTGGTCAGTGCCATCAACGCGGAAGCCGGGCAGGTGGTCGCGGCCGGGCAGTCGATCGCTACCGTTGCGGCTGACGGCGAACGCGAGGTCTCGATCAGTATTCCGGAGTCGCGAGTCGACGAACTGCGTAAGGCGTCGATGCTGAAGATCACGGTCTGGGCGCATCCGGGCAAGTCCTGGACGGGCAAGCTCCGGGAGCTTGCGCCGGACGCGGACAGCGTCACGCGGACGTACTCGGCCCGCATTTCCATTCAGGACGCGGATTCGGATCTCCTGCGGCTAGGCATGACCGCGTCTGTCCTAGCACCCGACGTGGACGGCAACGGCGTTGTCCGCGTGCCGCTGACCGCCATTGTCGATCATGAACATGGCCGGCAGGTGTGGGTGGTTGACCCGAAGACGTCGCGGGTGATCGCGCGTGAAGTCAAGCTGGGCGCCGCGCAGAACGACAGCGTCATCGTGGTTGGGGGACTGGCGGGCGGAGAGACCGTTGTGAGTGCCGGCGTGCATATGCTGCAGCCTGGCCAGCAGGTGAAAGTGGCCGAGACGGTGTCTGTCGCCAGGGCGGGAGGTGTTAAGTGAAAGGCATCAACCTGTCCGAATGGGCGCTGAAGCACCAGCAGATGATCGGGTTCCTGCTGTTGCTGTTGTCCGTGGCCGGCGTACTGGCTTACAGCAGCCTGGGTCAGAAGGAGGACCCCGAGTTCACGATCAAGACCATGGTCGTGCAGGCGTACTGGCCGGGGAGCTCCGCGCAGCAGATGGCCGATCAGGTGACCGACAAGATCGAGCGCAAGCTGCAAGAGGTGGCGGAGATCGACTATACGTCCACCTACGTGAAGCCGGGCGAAACTCAGGTCAAGGTCAACCTGCGCGAGGACGTACCACCGGGCGCCGTGCCGGATGTGTGGTACCAGGTCCGGAAGAAGATGGAGGACATCCGGCATACCTTGCCACAAGGCACGCAGGGCCCATTCTTCAACGACGAGTTCGGAGACACGTTCGGCAACCTCTATGCCATCACAGGTGATGGCTTCGACTATGACGACCTGAGACGGATCGCGGACGCCGCGCGCAATGAGTTCCTTCGTGTCGGCGACGTCAACAAGGTCGACCTCGTAGGCAAGCAGGAACAGAAGATCTATGTGGAAGTCTCCACCGCCAAGCTCGCCTCGCTGGGGATCGACCCGGCGTTGATCGCGTCGACGCTCGCACAAACCAATGCCGTGACATCAGGCGGGACTGTGCAAACCACCGCGGAACAAGTGCGGCTGGCCGTCAGTGGCGAGTTTGACTCTGTCGAAGGGATTCGCGCCATCGGCATCCGTGCTGGCCAACGTACCTTCCGTCTTGGCGATATCGCAGACGTCCGTCGCGGCTTTGTGGAGCCTGCCACGTCGAGGATGCACTTCAACGGCCGCGAGGCGATTGGACTTGCGGTGAGCATGCGCAAGGGCGGTGACGTGATCCGCCTTGGAACAAAGCTGGAAGAAACGGTAAAACGCATCGAGTCCAACCTGCCGGTGGGCGTGCAGATCCATGCGGTCAGCGACCAGCCACGTATCGTCGAGCATTCTGTCTTCGAGTTCAAGAAGAGTCTGGCCGAGGCTGTGGTCATTGTGCTCGTCGTGAGTTTCCTGTCGCTAGGCTTGCGGACCGGACTGGTCGTTGCGCTCAGCATCCCGCTCGTTCTGGCCATGACATTCCTGGCGATGTACGTGATGGGCATCGACTTGCAGCGCATCTCGCTCGGTGCGCTGATCATTGCGCTCGGACTGTTGGTGGACGATGCCATTATTGCCGTCGAAATGATGTCGCTGAAGCTCGAGCAGGGCTGGGACAAGTTCCGCGCCGCCACATATGCGTACACGGCCACCGCCTTCCCGATGCTCACGGGCACGTTGATCACAGCTGCGGGCTTTCTTCCCGTCGGCTTTGCGAAGTCGGGCACGGGCGAATATGTGTACTCCCTGTTCCAGGTGGTGGGCATTTCGCTGGTGCTGTCATGGATCGTGGCCGTCCTCTTTACACCTTACATCGGCTTCAAGCTGTTGAAAGAGCATGCGCACGCGTCGCATGATGAGGAGGCGGTCTACCAGCGCGGCTTCTACGTCAAGTTCCGCCGCTTCATCAATTTCTGCCTGGAGCATCGAGTGTGGGTGATCGGCATCACGCTCGCTGCGTTCGTGGGCGCACTGGTGCTGTTCAAGGCAGTACCCCAGCAATTCTTTCCGGCATCCGACCGGGCCGAACTGATTGTTGACCTGTGGATGCCGAGGGCGTCGACCTTCGAGGCGAGCCAGCGCGAGGTACAGACGCTGGAAGGCCTGCTCAAGGGCGATCCGGACATCGCGGCGGTGACCAGCTTTGTTGGCAACGGTGCGCCACGGTTCTACCTGCCTCTCGATGCGCAGACGCCTAATCTGAACCTCGGCGAGATGCTGGTGATGACGAAGGGCGGTGAGGCACGGGAGCGGGCGAAGGAGAGGATCGAGAATCTGCTCGGCGAGAGATTCCCGAATGTGCGGGGCCGCGTCAATCGGCTGGAGAACGGTCCGCCTGTCGGATACCCGGTGCAGTTTCGCGTGTACGGGCAGGACAACGTCAAGGTTCGTGCGATCGGTCAGCAGGTGGCGGACATCATGCGTGAAGAGCCCCATGTGCGGCAGGTCAACCAGGACTGGGGCGAACGCATCAAGCGCGTGCAGGTCGATGTGGACCAGGATAAGGCGCGTGCACTGGGCATCAGTTCAGGCCAGATCAAGGAAGCCCTCGAGGCCTCGTTGTCGGGCACGCCAATCACGCAGTACCGTGAGGAGGACCAAGGAATCGACGTGGTCTCGCGCCTCGTCGCGGCGGAGCGCACGGACCTGAACAACCTGAAGGACGCCAAGATCTATGTGCGCGACGGCAAGTTTGTGCCGGTCTCGCAAGTGGCCCGGCTCACGCTTGACAGCGAGGACAGCGAGCTGTGGCGGCGTAACCGCGTGCCAACGTTGACCGTTCGCGCCGATATCGCAGGGGCGCAGGCACCTGACGTCACGCGTGCACTACAACCGAAGATCGACGCACTGGAAAAGGCGCTACCGCTCGGCTATGGCATCGAGATCGGCGGCGCTTACGAATCGAGTGCGAAGGCCCAGCATTCCGTTTTCGCGGTGATGCCTGTGACGATCATCGCGGTGCTCGTGCTGCTGATGATTCAACTGCAGGACATGAAGAAGATGGCGATGGTCCTGCTGACGGCACCGCTCGGGCTGATCGGTGTCAGCGCGATCATGGCCGCGTTCCGGATTCCATTCGGCTTTGTCGCCATGTTGGGCGTTATTGCCCTCGCTGGAATGATCATCCGCAACTCGGTGATCCTGGTCGTACAGATCGATCAGGACGTGGGCGCGGGCGTCGCACTGTGGACGGCCATCGTCGAGGCGGCGGTGCGGCGGCTGCGTCCGATCGTGCTGACTGCTTTGGCGGCAATTCTGGCGATGGTGCCGCTTACACACTCCGTGTTCTGGGGCCCCATGGCGTGGGCAATCATGGGAGGGCTCGCCGTTGCCACGGTGCTGACGCTCGTCTTCCTTCCCGCTCTGTATGCGACCTGGTACCGGGCCAAGCGCCCTGCGACCGTTTGATCGCAGATGTGACGTTAAGAGTAAATGCGATGAATAGAATGAGTATGGCCTTGCGGGCCGGGCAGGTGGCTTTGGGCTGCATGCTTTTCATGAACGCTGGAGCGTCGAGCGCTATCGATCTCGTGGGGGCCTATCAGCAGGCATTGGCGCATGATCCGACGAGCCTCGCCGCAAATGATGCGCTCACGGCGGGACGGGAGAAGGCTGTGCAAGGCGACGCCTTGCTGCGTCCCCGCGTAAGCCTCCAGGCGGCGCTGGACCGGATCAACAATCGGTCGTCCGCCAACCCGCCTGCCGAGCTCGCGCCGTTGGTCTCCGCTGATAGTTCGGGCACTGCTCGCCAGGCCGGGGTGATGCTCGTGCAGCCGCTGTACGACAGGAGCGCTGTGGCCACGAGACGGCAGTTGCACGAGCAATCCAACCTGGCGCAAACGCAATTCGACCAGTCTCGCCAGGACTTGGCTTTGCGGGTGGCCGAGGCATACTTCGGCGTGGTGTTGGGCGAGGAGACGCTCCGCGTGGTGCAGGCCGAGAAGGCGGCGTTGCGACAGCAACGCGACCGCGCGAAGGCACGCTTTGACATCGGCCAGGGCAAGATCACCGATCTTCATGAAGCCCAGGCGCGCCTGGATGGGGTGGAGAGTCGCGAGGTCACGGCACAATCTGCGCTCGAACAGCGACGCACGCGATTCCTGGAAACCGTCGGCATGCCGCCCGATCGGCTCAGCGGGTTGGCGCCTGGCTTCGCACCGCGGCCGCCGGAACCGGACAATCTCACGGCGTGGCAGGCAAAGGGTGAAGAACAGAGCTACCTCGTCAAGACCAGGCAGTCGGAGCACGACATTGCCGGCGCGGAAATCGATAAATACCGCCTCAGCAGTCGCCCGACCGTCGCGCTCGTGGCGCGTTATGGCGCACAAGGGCAAACCGGCAACCTGGCTCCCTGGATTGCTGGCAGCAACACCCGAACCGCGACGATCGGCTTGCAGCTCAACATTCCGTTGTACGCGGGCGGCGGACTGGATTCGCGCGAGCGGGAATCGGCCGCGAGGAAGAGTCAGGCGGAGCAGGAGATTGCCGCCGCCCGGCGAGACGTGCGTTTGAGGGTGCAGGACGGATTCCTCTCAGTGAAAACGGGCGTGTCGCGCGTTGCTGCACTCGAGCAGTCGTTGACTTCGGCGCGTAGCGCGCTCGCGGCAACGACGCTTGGCCGGGACGTTGGCACCCGTACGCAACCCGACGTACTGGATGCGCAGCAGCGCGTGTTCGCCGCTGAGCTTGACCTGGTTCAGGCACGCCTGGACTACCTCCTTGGCCGTCTGCGGCTTGCCGCCGCCGCGGGGGAACTGAGCGAGGAAACCTTGCGCTCGCTGAATGCCTGGCTCGCAGCCTGATCGCGAAATCCTATGCTAGGAGATCTGCAGCACTATTGGAGCGGCGCCTTTCTCGCCGCCAACGCGTTCATCGGGCTGAACATGGTGGGCGCGCTGCTGCTCGGCATGCTGGTAGGCTACGAGCGCTCGTACAATGGCCGCGCCGCCGGCATGCGCACCTACGGCCTCGTGTGCATGGCGTCCACGGCGCTGACGGTGTTCGTCGGCCACGCGCCGCTCTGGTACGGCGGCGCCACAGCGCACATCCAGGCAGACCCGACCCATACCATCCAGGGCGTGGTCACCGGCGTCGGCTTCCTCTGCGCCGGGGTCATCATGAAGGACGGCATGCGCATCCGCGGCCTCACGACCGCGGCATCCATCTGGGCTGCCTCGGCCATAGGCGTGTTGCTCGGCGTTGGTTTTTATGCCGCCGCGTTGCTGCTCGCCGTGCTATGCGTGAGCTCGATGTCTCTGTTGCACCGACTTGAATCCAGGCTTCCGGGGCGCACGACGCTGGATGTGTCTCTGACTTTCCAACCCGGTGAAGCGCCGGATCTCGATCTACTGATCGACAGGGCAAAGTCCCGCGGCTATCGCGTGCTGCACGACAGCCTGACTATCACGTTTGCCGACAACCAGGCCGTGTGGCGAATCAGCCTGGTCGCGCCGGACAAGGCGCGCGCACTATCGCCGGCAGGACTGGCGGCCGAGATGGCTGCAACCCAGGGTGTCTCCCGGTTCAGTATCGTGCCGGTGCGCAGTTGAGCAGGGTAGCGTCTTGGCCATCGCCGCCGCACCGCGCAGCGCATCTGACGCACGTTTTCCAGTCCGCGCTGGACGGCATCACGTCTCCATATGCGCATTAACTGTGAGACAAATCGTGCCGTTCGCCCACTAACTTTGAGAATCCTGCTCAGCTTGTTTGAAACTCGGCAAGCTAAGTCATTGATCCTTTGTACACCCGTTGCCTAATAGATTTGAGACGGAACAGTCACGTCTCACGGTTAGTGGGTTTTGTCTCACAGTTCCTGGGTCCAGTTCTGGCGAGCCAGGAACCCGTGCGGTCCGAGCCGTGCGAAAAGGCGTACCATCAGGAGGTGATCGAGCGCTAGGTTCGTCCGTGCCTGAGCGTGTTACGCCTCCCCAGCCAAGTGGTCCTGCCATGATCCTGTATCACACTGACCCCGATTCCCCGGTCGTCGAGATTTCCGTCGAAGGCAAAATCACTGACCGCGATCTGCGCGAAGCCATCGAGCGCCTGCGAGGGGATCTCGAACTGAACGGCAAGACCCGCGTGCTCGAACGCATCGAGCATTTCACCGGCATCGAGCCAAAGGCACTGTGGACCGACCTGACGCTCGGCGTTTCCGTGGCCCGCAAAATCACGCGCGCCGCCGTGGTGGCCGACGCGGGATGGATCCACGCCTCGATGCATCTGGCGCGGTTCTTCACGAAGGCCGAAGTCAAGGTGTTCCACGTCAACGAGCTGGATCAGGCGCGCGCCTGGATCAACGCCTGAGCGCCGCCCGGCGAATCTCGTATCGTCCCAGGCTATCGCCGAGTTGGGGCCAGCCCGCATTGCGAGCTAGGTCACGGATCGATCGGTAGGGGACATGGACCCCGCCAAGCGGCCCGGCACTGAAATGCCCGTGTCAGGTGTTGTCCTCATCCCGCAAGCGCTCCGGATCCATCACGCGAATGCTCCGGAATGCGATCTCGATCAGCCCGCGCTTCTCCAATTGCTTCAGGAGCTTATTCAATGTCTGGCGGGACACACCAATCATCGCGGCAAGATTGACCTGCGAAACCTTCAAGGTGACGGGACCGCCTTGAGGCACCAGCGGGCGCTGCAACAGCAGGAGTTCCGCCAGCCTCGCGCGTACGCGAGCCTCCGGGGCCATCAGTTTTGTATCTGAGATATAGCGAAGGACGCAGGCATGCCGCTGCGCGATGAGCAGCGCGAAGTAGCGGTAGGCCGTTGGTCCTTCCTTGACGCTCCGCGCGAACTGCGCCCGCGAAAGGACAAGCAGTCTTGCGTCCGTGTCGGCAGTATGACGGCGCCGGCGTGCCAGTCGAATCGGTGGCCGACTATCTGATCAAACCGGCGCCTGGCGCCATCAATCCTTTCTTGCCGGGGGCTGAGCGCGATGCCAGCGCCCGGACATACTCGCTGGCGGTTGCTGATGGCGTACCGCCGGCCGACCAGCCGGTCGGCATGAATCAGGTTGGCCAGCAGCGTGCGACATTGCATGCTCCCAAGTACGGAGCCGCATCTATGCGCGTGACAAGGGGACAGACGAGACCGGCGGCGCCGGGCTGCCGGTCCCAGTGCTGACGTTGGCAGACGGCAAGGTGTTGAAAGGCGATGCGGCTTGCCCAGCCTTGCGGAAAAAGCAGCCGCTACATGTCGACGTCCGCATTTGAAATTTCGCATGCCTTGCATGCCTGCCAAGCCCTGATCCGAGGCGCTGCGGACGCGCCCCCAATGCAGCGGCCGTAACGCGCCTCGATCAACGCGCTGATCAAGATGCCAGGCGATGCGAAGTTGAGCTTCGGCATGGCGAGGGGAGCGGGCGGTTTCATGGCGCTAGGGTAAACCCATGGTTGTGAATATGTTTGAACATATTATAGTTGGATATGTTCGAACATATTTGAGCGTGTTCGCGAAACCAGCAATTACCTCAGAGGCCGATATGTCCACTTTTTCCGTCCCCATGGCTAGCACCGTTGTTGATTCGATTCTGTTCCGCGATGCCTTCGGCACCGCCAAGATGCGCGAGATTTTCTCCGACCGGGCGCTGATCCAGCGTTACATTGACGCCGAGATCGCCTTGGCGAAGGCCGAAGCGCGCGTCGGCGTGATCCCGGCCGAGGCGGCGGAAGTGATTGCGCGCGAGTCGCGCATCGAGCGTATCGACTTTGACCATATGCGTGAGGAGACGGACATCGTCGGGTACCCGATCCTGCCGCTGGTGCATCAGCTTGTGGGCATGTGCGGCGATGCCGGCCGCTACGTGCACTGGGGAGCGACCACGCAGGACATCATGGACACCGCGGTGGCACTGCAGGTGCGCGACGCGCTCGACAGCATCGACACCGATGTCCGCGAACTGCGCGCCATCCTGGCCGGCCTGGCGGTCAAGCATCGCGATACGCCCATGGCCGGCCGCACCCACCTGCAGCAGGCGCTGCCTGTCACTTTTGGCTACAAGGTCGCGATCTGGCTCGCCATGTTCGACCGCCACCAGCAGCGTCTGGCGGAATTGCGCCCACGGGTGGCCGTGGTGGAGTTTGCCGGTGCGGCGGGCACGCTGGCCTCGCTGGGTGACAAGGGCTTCGCGGTGCAGCAGGCGATGGCCGAGGAACTTGGGCTGGGCGTGCCGGCAACCACCTGGCATGTGGCACGTGACGGCTTTGCCGAGGCGGTGAACCTGCTCGCACTGATCACGGGTTCCCTTGGCAAGATCGCACTCGACATCATGATCATGGCATCGACCGAGTTCGCCGAGGTCTATGAGCCTTTCGTCAAAGGCCGTGGCGCTTCCAGCACCATGCCGCAAAAGCGCAACCCGATCTCCAGCGAACTGATGCTGGCCGCCTCGAAGGCAGTGCGCCAGCACGCCGGCCTGATGGTCGATGCCATGGTGCAAGACTTCGAGCGCGCGACCGGCCCATGGCATGCGGAGTGGATTGCGATTCCCGAGAGCTTCATCTTCACTGCGGGTGCCCTTCACCAGGCGAAGTTCGCGCTTGGCGGCCTCATCGTCGATACCGAACGCATGAAGCACAACCTCGGCATCACTCGTGGCCTGATCGTGGCCGAAGCGGTGATGATGGGCATGGCCCCCTTCACCGGCCGCCAGCAGGCGCACGACATCGTCTACGACGCCTGCCGCACCGTAAACGAGAAGGGCGGCACGCTGGCCGAGGCACTGATGGCACTGCCTGAGGTCACGCAACACTTCGATCGCGCGGCGATCGACCGGTTGACGGATCCGGCCAACTATCTCGGCCTGGCGCCGCAGATGGTGGACCGCGCCATCGCGCTGTCGAACGGTGTGTAAGAAACAGCATCAAACAGCATCGAGGAGACAGATATGGAAAACCATTCATCCAGCGCAGATGCGCTGATCTCGCCCCCGAGAAAACTACCCTGGTATCGCAAGCTGGGTATGCAAGTGCTGGTGTCCCTGGTGCTTGGCATCGCGGTGGGCTTCATCTTCCCGAAGTTCGCCTCGCAGCTCAAGCTGCTCGGCGACATGTTCCTCTCGCTGATCAAGGCGGGCGTGGCGCCGCTTGTGTTCCTCACCATTGTCCACGGCATTGCATCCGCCGGCGATGTGAAGAGTGCTGGCCGCGTTGGCTGGCGCTCCATCTTCTACTTCGAAGTGCTTTCGACGATTGCCCTGGTCGTGGGCATGCTGGCGGGTAACCTCTTGCAGATCGGCAAGGGCATGACCACCGTAGCCACCGGCGCCGCCCCGCCGGTGGTGGCCAAGGCCGGGCAGCACGGCTTCCTGGAGTTCATGGCCCACATCGTGCCAGACAATTTTGTCGGGGCGTTTGCCAAGGGCGAACTGCTGCAGGTGGTGGTGCTTGCGGTGATGGTTGGCATCGGCATCCTCGCCATTCCGGAAGGCCGGCGCGAGAAGATCAACGAGGGGCTCGACCAGATCTCCGAGGTACTGTTCTCCTTCATCAACCTGGTGATGAAACTGGCGCCGATCGGCACGTTCGGCGCGGTAGCCTATTCGGTCGGCAGCAACGGCACCGCGGTGCTGATCGCGTTGGCCCAACTGGTGTTCAGCTTCTACGCGGTGGCGGCGGTGTTTATCGTGGTGGTGCTGGGCCTGGTGGCACGGCTGGCAGGCTTCAGTCTCTGGCGTTTCCTGCGCTACATCAAGGACGAGATCCTTATCGTGCTCGGCACCGCATCGTCGGAGAGTGCACTGCCCCGCCTGCTGATCAAGCTGGAGCGGTTGGGTTGCGCCAAGCAGACCGTGGGCCTGGTGCTGCCAACCGGCTACGCATTCAACCTCGATGGCACCTCGCTCTTCATGGCCATGGGCGTGATGTTCATCGCGCATGCCTACGGCGTGCCGCTGTCGCTGGATCAGCAGATTGGGATCCTGTTGCTGATGCTCCTGACTTCCAAGGGCGCGGCGACCGTCTCCGGCGGCTCCTTCGTGGTCTTCGCTGCAACGGTGACTTCGACCGGGATGCTGCCGGTCGAAGGACTGGCCGTCATTTTTGGCGTCTACCGCTTCCTGTCGATGGCGATCTCCACCTGCAATACGATCGGCAACAGCGTCGCGACCGTGGTCATTGCCAAGTGGTCCGGCACCTTTGACCACGAGATTGCGCAGCGGCATCTGTATCCCGAGCGCTTTCCCGAAACGGCCAACGCCGATGCTGCGCTCGACGATGGCAACCTTCTGCCTGAGGACTCCAAGGAAGGCAATCCACACACTGCCGGTATCCCGCTCTCGAAATCCGGAGCGTGATCGGACCATCCCGCCATGGCAGCGAAGGTGCCGATTAGAGAGCATTGGTTCCAGTGGCGCCTTGCTGCCCGTCCTCGCTAGCGGCGGGACGTTCCGCACGAATGCCAAACCAGCACGTCACGGCTCCCACCAGCAGCAATGCGGCCGCGAGGCAGAGCGAGAGATGCATGCCGCGCATGAAGGCCTGCGGGGCAGTGTCGCGCACCAGGTAACCGAACCCCGCCACGCCTAGCATACCGCCCACCTGCCGCGCTGAGTTGAGGACGCCGGAGGCGATGCCCGCGCGGGAGCCATCCACGGCTGACAGCGTGACATTGGTCATGGTCGGCACCATCAGCGCGATGCCGCTGGCGGCTAGCAGCATCGGCGGGGCAAGCAGCCAGTAGGGGCCGTCGATGCGCACCGGCAACAGCATCAGGTAACCCAGGGCGGCCAGGAGCAATCCCAGCACCATCAGGTATCTCGCGCCCATCCGCGTGATCAGGCGGCCGGCGAGCACGTTGACTGCCATCAGTACCACCGTCATCGGGAGGAACGCCAGCCCGGTCTGCTGTGGCGATAGTCCCTGCTGAAGCTGGAAGAACAGGCTGAAGACAAAGATCTGGCCATAGTAGGCAAAATTCACGATCACACCGGCGAGCGACGCCACCCTGAACGCCGGGATGCGCAATAGCGCCAGCGGCAGCATCGGCGCAGCACTGCGTGATTCGATGCGGATGAAGGCGGCCGCCGACGCCAAGGCTAGCCACAGCCCCGCCAGTACCCAGGCGTGTCCCCAGCCGAGACGGCCGGCTTCGGTGACCGATGCGGTGAGTGCGGCCAGCGCCAGTATGGCCGCGCCTTGCCCGGGCCAATCCAGGCCGCGGTGATGTCCGCTGCCATCGGCGGCCACATGGCGCAACGTCAGATACAGGCCAATCAGGCCCAGCGGCAGGTTGATCAGGAAGATGCTGCGCCAGCCGAAGTGGGTCACCAGCAGGCCGCCCAGCACCGGCCCGGCCGCCAGCGAGATGCCGCCGATCGCACCCCACCAGCCGACTGCGCGGCTGCGTTGTTCGCGTTCGGGAAAGGCCCGCTGGAGCATCGACAGCGAGTTCGGCACCAGCAGCGCCGCACCAATGCCCTGGCCCAGCCGGGCCACCACCAGCATCGCCAGGCTGCCCGCCGCGCCGCACGCCACCGACGTCAGCGTGAACAGCGCGAGCCCCATCAGGAACACCCGTCTGGCGCCCAAGCGATCTCCGAGCGCTCCGCTGGTCAGTAGCAACGCCGCGAACACCAGCGTGTAGGCGTTGATCACCCATTGCAGCCCCGCCACATCGGTGGCGAATCCTTGCCGCAAGGTATCCAGGGCGACATTGACGACGCTGACGTCCAGCAGGACGACGACAAAGCCGAGCGCAGCGGCCAGCAGGGTGGCCCGTTGCGCATTGGTGGTGGTAGGCATGGCATGGATTCCAACGATAGGATCTCCGCATGCTAGGCTGCAGACATATCCGCGTAAATTCCCTAAAATCTCCACCGAACCTGGAGAAAACGCACAGATGCTCGATTGGGAAAATCTTCGCCACTTCCTGGCAGTCGCTCGCACCGGCACGTTGTCCGGCGCAGCGCGCGATTTGCAGGTGGATCACGCCACGGTAAGCCGCCGGCTGGCCGCGCTCGAAGCCGGGCTGCAAGCGCTTCTGGTTGAACGCCTGCCGCGCTCGTGCCGCCTGACGCCGCTCGGGGTGTCGGTCTTCGAGCAAGCCAGGACGATGGAAGCCGCCGCGTTCGCTATCGAGCGGCAGACGCGTGCCAGCCACGAGCCCGTGAGCGGCAAGGTGTCGCTCAGTGCGCCACCGGTGCTGACCACACATCTGCTGGCCGGCCGCCTGGCGGATTTCCGCGCGGCTTATCCGGGTATCCAACTCTGCGTGTCGGCGCAGGCCCGCGCGGTGTCGCTGACGCGCCGTGAGGCAGACGTAGCGCTACGGCTGGTGCGGCCCAGCGAGTCGAGCAGTGTGGTGCGCAAGCTGGGGCAGATGCCATTCGCCTTGTACGCAAGCCTCGACTATCCGGCATTGCGGAGTCCCCGCGACTGGACCTTTATTGCCTACGATGCGCAGTTCGCCGACATGCCGCAGCAGCGCTGGCTGCTGGAGCTGGCGGGGCCACGGCCCGTGGGCTGCGAACTCAGCGATATCAGCAGCCATCTCGCCGCTGCCCGCGCAGGGGCGGGCGTGGCTGGCCTGCCTTGTTTCCTGGGGGATGCCGATGCGGGCCTGGTACGGCTGGAACACGAGGGCGCTGCATTCTCGCGCGACATCTGGCTGGTGGTGCACAGGGACTTGCGGCGCTCGGCCCCTGTGCGCGCGGTGATGGACTTTCTTAGCGAAGTAGTGGCCGGGCACGGCGCATTTGGATCCGCTTCGGAATAGGCACATGGGCTCTCAAGCGGCTGCTTGGGGCCGGCTAACGCGGCCGGGCCCGCCAGTATCGGCCGGTCGACACGGACGCCTGGATCGTCGACAATCGACGTGTGGATGGCAGGCAATTCTCTTCGTGGAGTGAACTGCAGACCATAGGATGCAAATCTCGCGTGCGGTGGGAAAAATATAAATGACTCTGATTGACGATTTTCTGCCTCAATATGATTTCCGCGAGCGACACGCTGCGCTCGTACACGCGCCAGCGAACATTATTCTGGATTGCGTTGCTCGCCAACGTGCGCAAGATGATCCGCTGGTACGACTGGCCATTGGCCTGCGCGAACTGCCGTCGCGATGGATGAACCGGTCGAGCAGACGCCCGCTAGATCTCGACGATTTCACATTTCTTGGTCGCGAAGGGGATTCCGGGCTGGCGTTCGGGCTGACCGGAGCTTTCTGGCGGGCAGATTACGGTTTGCTGGACATTGGGTCCCCCGAAGCCTTCAAGGCGAGCGTCAGAATGGACGTCTGCCAGCTCGTCATGGGCTTCAACGTAGATGCCGATGCGTCAGGCGCATCCGTGCTGAGCACGGAGACCCGGGTGTTTTGTCCAACCGCGGCGGTTCGTCGCCGATTTGCTCCCTACTGGTACATCATCCGTCCTGTCAGTGGGCTAATCCGGCGGCGTATGCTTGCCAGGGTTCGGCGACAGGCCGAAAGTCTTGCCAAAGAACGATGATTCGCCACTGGCCAAGAATGGCTATTTGTGAAAGGTATATGCATGGAGTGGCTTGAACCGTGGTGGTCCACTAAAAGTATGGACGAGCAATTTCACGAAGCCTTCGCGCGACAGCTCGCGCTGGAGGTTCCGCCGGGGCACGAAATGTTCGGGCTGCTTGCAAAACTTATCGGAAGGGGCCCGGGCGACGATGCTTTGTTTGAAATACTCGATGGTAGTGGTCGGGTTGCGGTGGTTCATCTAACCTGGTCGAAATCGCGCGGGCGCTTACCCTGGCCCATCACCGTTTTCTACACCGACATGAAGAACTGGATCGAGACATGCATGCTTCCGGAGCATCAGGAGTGGGCGAATTGAGTGAAGACCTGACGTCCAGCAGTAAATTCCTTAGTCTGGTGCTCAGACACGCTCCGGAAACGATAGGCCTTTCGCTGAATGAAGCCGGTTGGGCGAATGTCGAGTTGCTTCTGCGGCAAGCCAACGCGCACGGCAAGCGAATTGATCGTGAGATGCTTGAGAAGATCGTGGCGACCAGCGACAAGAGGCGGTTTGCCATCAGCGACGACGGGCTGATGATCCGAGCCAACCAGGGACACTCGATCGATGTGAATCTTGGTCTCGAAGCGCTAAAGCCGCCTGTGCAACTTTTCCACGGCACGGCAAGCAGGTTCGTTCCTGCCATTCAGGACCAAGGCTTGAAGCCGCAGAACCGGCAGCACGTGCATCTGTCGGCAGACATTGCTACCGCGCTTGTCGTTGGGCGTCGGCACGGCAGTCCTATTGTGTTGAGGGTGGAGTCCGCGAAGATGTACGAGCTCGGTCACGCCTTCTTCCAATCACAGAACGGTGTTTGGCTCACGCAAGCGGTGCCGCCTCAGTTCATACAACCGATCGACTTGCCCAAGCTTCTTGGATGATGTGGCTTAATGCCCCCTTTGAGGACGGCAGTTTGAATGCAATCGATTGCGGGCACTCACCTGACAGACATTGGTTGGTTGATGCGACGATGAGAGCGATGAGATTGCGTGGAAGTCCAACGCAGCGCCAATGTTCCTCGCCGGTCCAAACGAATGCTAGCCAGCCGATCGCGCTGCGCGCCGGAGCGTGTTCCGAACGCCTGGCGGGGGGCACGTCCCTCGCTTAGGTTGCCTTCGCGACCAGTGGCCGACTTAATACATGACGAGCAGGCGGCGGCTCATCATCTGCCACAAACGGCGGGGCTATTTTCCGGGTTCTCCCACATAGTTCAGGGGCACCCATTCATATTTGTTTCCCGCTCTTCGAATGTGCCCCAAGCCGGGGAAGGCGATGTGGGCCGCACCTACCGTGTAATGACTGGTTGCCAGCATATCCATGACCGAGCGGCGCGAGCGTTGCGCCTCGGTCGCGGTGCTATCGTACTTGACCGTCGCCTCGGGTGTTCGCATTTGAATTGAGGCAACGTGGACAATATCGCCCCAGACCAACATTCCCTCCCCTTTGCTGCGGATCAGATACCCCGTGTGTCCGGGAGTGTGGCCGGGCAATGCCATTGCCTGAATACCGGCATCCAGTTCGATGTCCCCGATAAACGGGCGGACCTTGTTTGCCGCAACATAAGGTGCGACCGATGCGATGGCCGCATCAAAGAACGTTGCGAGGAAGTCGGGCGCCTTTGATTTGCTGGCTGGATTGAGCCAGTAGTCTGCTTCGGCCTGGTTCACGCGCAAGATGGCGTTTGGAAACGCCATCTTTCCGCTGGCGTCGACACCACCAACGTGGTCCTTGTGCAGGTGCGTCAGCAGGATCTCGTCAACTTGTTCCGGTTGATAGCCAGACGCTCGCAGGTTGGCCAACAAGTGTCCGCAGCAGTCACCATAGAGCACGCCCGCCCCGGCATCGACCAGGACGAGTTTTGCGCCAGTGTTGATCAAGAAGGCGTTGATGGAACCCTGGACGGGAGCTTGCAGGAAATCCTCATCGAGGTCGCGTTTGATTTGTGCCTTGGACACCCCTTCAACAACCGCATCTATCGGAAACGCATGCGTTCCGTCCAGGAGCGCCGTCACCTCAAAGTCTCCGACCATGACGCGGTGAAAGCCGGGCCCCTGTGTACGAACTTGTGGTGCCGCGGCCTGCGCGGAAGGCAGAACAGATGCCCCCAGCATTATTGTGAACACCAGCCGTGTGCAGGCGAGCGCCAGGCGTTTGAGGATTTGCTTCATGACTTCGGATACCGCAAGGAGATGGGTAGGGCTCGCACCCCGGACCGAGGCGCTATCGCGACGGGAACCGGCAGAGGGATTCGGGAAGTCACGCACGCGTTCCGGACCATCGTGAGGGCGGATGCTACCGCCTCGTGGAATCACTGCATGGCCCCCGGCGCTGGCGGGCATAGACGCAGGCCAGGTTAAGCAGTAACCGACTTAACCGCGTCGATGATGACGTCTGCAACTTCCCGGTGCTTCGACAGGATCAGAAGATGGCTTGCCTTCAGTTCAGTCGTCTTCGCCTTGAGCCGTTTGGCGAGTTCCGCCTGAAGTTCCACGCTCACTGCGCGATCGTCCGTCGCCACGACGTACCAGCTCGGACGCGTCTGCCACGCGGCTTTGGTGATCTTGTCGCCGAACGTGCTGGTAGGCAAAGGAGGCTGCACCGTTGCGAGGATGCGCACCTCGGATGCCGGCAGATCGTTCGCGACATCTTCGATCCAGGCCTCGGGGCTGAGCTTAAGGTAACCGCGGCCATCATCCTGAATCTTTCCCAGCGCCGGCGGGGCAGGATGTGACGAGACCAGGTCGCCCGTCGACTCGCCTGCCCCCGGCGCAAGCGCGGCTACGTACACCAACCCCTTCACCTTGGGATCGTTACCTGCCTCGGTGATGACCGTCCCACCCCAGCTATGCCCAACCAACACAATCGGGCCTTTGATCGACGCCATCGCCCTCTCGGTCGCGGCCACATCGTCGGCGAGCGAGCTGGTGGGATTCTGGATTGCTACCACGGGAATGTTCTTGTCCAGCAGGTGCGGGATGACCCGTGCCCAACTTGACCCATCAGCCCATGCACCGTGGACGAGCACGACAGTTACGCCATTTGGCGATGCAGCATTCATTTGGAAACTCCTTGACCGGAATGTGACCGGATTCAGTTTGGCTATCGTTCGGATAGTGCGCTGATCGAGCGCAGTCGAAAAACAGGCGAAGGATGATGCGCGCCTACTAGCTGCGGCGATTATTTCGGGCCAGGGGAAAAAGCTCGATCGACACCATTCTGGTGACCTGAAAGTGTCATGAAGCCCAGCAAGTTAAACGGATGCCATTCCTGTGGTCAATACTACTTACGGATAATCGTCGAGACGGTAGTCTTAGCGACGTGTTGGATCAACAGGTGTCTTGGCGCAGGAGCGACGTGTTGGGCTTGTGTGCGGGGCGGGCTGATGCGATGCGACCTACGACCTTGGTGTTAGCCGGTTCTACGAGGATCGGGTAGAAAATTTCAGCTTTCTTTCGAAGAATGGAGGGAGCTTGCCAGGGAGTCAGAAAGCGAAGCTGCCCGATTGATGACATTCACAATTTTGGGGAATTTAATAAAAACGAAAAATCGATCCGCATGCGGAATGTCGATCAGTGAGAGGACAACAATTTAACGTTCCCCGCCAGAAGGTAAGACATCATGGAAAATAGCCAGATTCGGATCAAGCATCATACGATTCGTGCGAATGGTATTCGACAGCATTTTCTCGAAGCCGGTGACGGACCTCCCGTGGTGCTTCTGCATGGATTTCCGGAAACCAGTTTCGCGTGGCGATTTCAGTTTCCGGCGCTGGCCCGGCACTATCGGGTCATCGCTCCCGATCTGCGCGGTTACGGGGAAACAGACAAGCCGTCCTCGGGGTACGACAAGCGGAACATGGCGCTGGACATCACCCGCCTGCTCGATGAACTGAAGATCGGCAAGGTGGCGCTGGTAGGGCACGACCGCGGTGCCCGGGTGGCGACGAGACTGACGAAGGATCATCCTGAGCGCGTGGACCGATTGGTGGTGATGGATAACGTGCCGACACGAGTCGTCGCGCAGAACATGAGCGCACAGACCGCGCGCGCCTATTGGTTCTTCCTCTTCCATCTGGTGTCGGACCTCCCTGAGACCCTGATCGCAGGTAAGGAAGCCGAGTGGCTCCACCATTTCTTCGCCGACTGGTGCTACAACCCACACACGATCGAAGGCGAGGCGTTCGACACCTATGTCCGCGCGTACAAGCGGCCCGGCGCAGTGCGCGGAGCAATGGCTGACTATCGGGCGAACGCCGAAGATGTGGCGCAGGACCTGATCGATGCCGACGTCAAGATCAAGTGTCCCGCGATGGCGATCTGGGGCGAGGACTTCTACGCGGTGGGCGGGATGTTCGATATGAAGGCCGTTTGGGAAGGAATGGCCAGCAACTTGCGCGCTGAACCTATCGCCCAGTGTGGCCACTTGCCGCAGGAAGAGCAGCCTGCCCATGTCAACGAGTTGTTGATCGACTTCTTGCGCGGCTGGAACGGCGCGTAGTTGGCGCGACGAAACCACCTCGAAGGGCCACACCGGTGGCGATATCCCAGCGTGACCCTTCTCCGCAAGCACCCCATAAGAGACAGCCATGTCGGAAGACAAAGAGCCTCGCAGGCGCTTCCTGCGCCAGGTACTCGCTGCCAGGCTGCCCGAGTTCGTCGATCGCCAGATGGAAACGCCGTTCGGCCACGGCAAGCTCTGGTACATGCGGAGACCATTTCCACACGGACCGGGTGCTGGAGTTCGGCTACCAGTTGAGCCTGGTGCCACGCGACAACTATCGGCACGGCATCGCAGCCTGCAACGCATGGTGCAAGAAGGAGCATGGCAAGGTATTCGCCGAACTGGACAAGGCCACTCAGGAAAAGGTGCTGACCGACCTGCAGACGGGCAAGGTGCAAATATCGATACGCACACTCTCGTTGACCATTTTCCCAATCCAGTATCTTTGAGGACTTGAACGATGATTGACAGGGCACAGGACGGCACGTCCTTGTCGGGGCGAAGTGTGCTGGTGTTGGCTGCGTCGTGCGGATTCGCCGTGGCGAACCTGTATTACAGCCAGCCGTTGCTTCCAGCGATGGCTGCCGCCTTCGACGCTGGTGCCGAGGCGCAAGGCGCCATCGCCATGCTGACGCAGCTCGGCTACGCCAGCGGCTTGCTGCTGTTTGGCCCCTTGGGCGATCAACTCGATCGCCGAAAGTTGATTACCGTTCTGTTGCTGGCAAACGTGGCCGCGCTTGGGTTGTGCGCGTCCGCCCAGAATCTTCCTTGGTTGCTGGCCGCCAGTGTCCTCCTCGGGCTCACGGCGATGAGTGCGCAGGTCATCATTCCTGCAGTGTCGGGGCAAGTAGACCCCGCGCAACGAGGACAGACGGTGGGGCGGTTGTTGAGTGGACTGTTCGCCGGCACGCTGCTAGCGCGCACGGTCAGTGGCTATGTCGGTGCTCACGCGGGCTGGCGCTCGATGTTCCTGTTGGCCGCGGCTCTCGATCTCGTCCTGATCGCGATGGTCTGGGTTCACTTGCCACGTGCCGGAGCGGAAAGCGACCTGTCATACGTACGCTTGCTCCGTTCAATGGTAGAGCTGTTCGCACGAGAGCCGCTTCTGCGCGAGGCCTGTCTGACCGGCTTTCTCTTGTTCGGCGCCTTCAACGTCTTGTGGGGGTCGCTTGCCATGATGCTTGCCGGGCCGCCCTATGGCTGGGGCAGCGAGGTGGCCGGGCTCTTCGGGCTTGTCGGCCTGGTCGGGATGTTTGCGTCGCCCACCATCGGTCGCATTGCGGATCGCTTCGGTGGGCGACGAGTCGTCGGCGGGGCCGCAATATTGGTGATGCTGGCGTTCGGACTTGTCGCTGGCTCGATATGGTCAATCGCGTGGCTAATCGCCGGTATAGTCGTGCTTGACCTGGGAAGCCGGGCGAATCTCGTCGCGAACCAGACAAGGCTATATGCGTTGCTTCCGGCGGCGCGCGGGCGTCTTAACACGATCTTCATGACTTGCTATTTCCTCGGCGGCGCCGCAGGGTCGACAGTTGGGACGTTTGCAGCCGGTCGGTATGGATGGCACGGCGTGGCGATAGCTGGCATGCTCTGCGCGGGCTCAGCGCTGATCGCGACCGTCGGGGTTCGTGCGGCCGCACAACGTGCAGTATCAGGGGAATGACTGATGCCTCGCGTGCGGTCCGTTTCGCATCGATGCGGGAGACGTTGAGCGGAGATTGAATGTCATGGCGCTGACCTGCGAATTGAGCTTGAGGGCGAACGAAGTCCAAAAGTCCCGCTAGTTCGCCGCAGGCATCTGAACTCTGCCGCACCGACACAGTGGCGTCATGTGGAGGCCGTAGCGATGCAGGATGAGCGACGCTCCATCCAGGAAGCTGAGGCGATGTCGATGTGCTGGCTGGAGACTATCTCAAGGTTGGGCATGATATTGCCTTCCTATGGTCGTAACGCGCCAGGAAAGTCGGGAGGCGAGCGGCGCCTGAGTCGTCCTCTGGCGATGCCCTTGTGCGCGAGCACGATGCTTTACGGGGGCGCCATCCCGTTCTTAAACGGGAGCAACTTCCCATGTCGGAACTACCTTTGCACGAACCAACTCAATGTGCGTTCGTCCTTGTCGACGAACAAGCGGGACTCGCTTTCGCAGCGGGATATCAGGCCCCGCAATTGCTTCGCAGTAACGGCCTGGCGGTAGCAAAGACCGCAGTTGCCTTCGGCGTGCCAGTCGTGATCTCGACGTCGGCGTCTAGGGCATGGCGGCGGCTACGGAACAGGGTTCGCATATGCCCGGGATATGATCAAGCCCGCTTGATCCGAAAGCGGAAGACCGAGTTCTACGCAACGCATCGTGCATGAGTGGAAGCACTCCGACGAGGTGCTCTGGTCATGAACAATGCGATCGGTACTCCGATTTTGCATTTCAGCGAACGGAATCTTCCCCTTGCTGTCCCGCTCGGCGGCGTTGGCGGGCTTCAATTCACTGTGTCGCTTCGGCTTTCAGCCTTGGTGGCAGACAATCTCACTCCGCCTGTCCCGTAGTCCCGCTGCCGCCTCGATCGCGATCCCTGCGGCCCACCTTGAGGCGCCATTCACAATCGCCGAGACGTTCATCTTTTGGCGATCTGCTCCTGCCTGCAGTGCGCGCCAGATTCCGTCATTTGCTCTATCCCTGCAAACGTGCACATCGCTATGTTGTCGTACAGCGAATCTTCCAGTGCTTCGTCCGACAGTCCATACCACTGCTGCAGGAAGCAAATACGCATCCGTTCCAATCCAATCGGCGGCCGGCCACATCGTCGCTTGGAATAGGGCAGCTCAATCGCCGCCAGCAGTCGCCGCCGTGCCACCACGCGTTCCATCTCGTTCGGAAGGCGCTGGCGACGGGTCAGGCACTTCTTGCCGTGGTTTCTCTGCTTTCGCAAAACTGAACTGTCGCTTCATCTCTGGCTCATCTCCGGGACACACACATGACAACACTTACGAGCCACTCAACGATGACTGCCACGCGGACTAAATGGGTTTTCCCCTGGCGTTACGTTGCGCGACCGACATCGATTCTTGATTCCTTGTAAATAGTGTTTTGATTTGATCATTTGCGACTTGCTCAACTAGCATATCCGTCATCCAGCCCCGGGGGGCGCCTGCGCAACTCCCCCTCTGAGGGAAAATCCGCCTTTTTTATGGCGCCGCCAGTCGGCCGCTGTATGAGGAAGAGCATGAAACCACTGACAGGAAGCAGCCAGAATCGGCCCGCGGTGCCCAGTGCTCTCGGCGCCCGGCGCCGACACCAGTTTGCTCGCCTTAAAGCCTCCTTCCGCTCGCACCGGCACCTCGCACATGATCTTGTCGAGATGCCATCGTGTTCTCCGATTCCTGACTGTGATCGGATCGGTATTGCGAGCAAATTGGCAATGCTGTGTACAGCGTTTCCGCCAGCGGCATCTGATGTGCATAGCCAGGCAATATTAAACGTCCTGTTGCACACCTGCTTGAAACTGACCGGTGCGACGCGTGCGGCGGTAGTAGCCATTCAGGGCACTGAGCAGTGCGTAGCTGCAGTGGTGATGGCGGGCGTCGGCTCTCCGTCGCCGAAAATTGTCGATTCAACGCCGCAACAAATCGCACTTCCTCAGTCGGTTATCCACCATGTATTGAACACGGGTGCGGAGCTAGTGCTCGCAAATGCTTTATCAGTAGCGCCATTTAAAGACGATCGCTATATATCCATTCACCGCACGCGCCGGATTATTTGTCTGCCGCTAATCAGGCATGAGAAAATTGTCGGTTCTCTTTATATTGAGTGCCAGCTATCGACGTCAGATCGCGTCCCCGAAGAGATCGCAGTGCTCAGATTCTTCGCGCAGCTATTGGCAGTCCTCCTTGAAAGCTACAGACTAATCGAAGAAGTAGATCAGCAGCGAAAGTCGCTTCGGAAGGCGCAAGTCGATCTGGAACATGCGTCAAGAGTCATGACGTTGAGCGTTCTGCAATCTTCGCTGGCACATGAACTCAGTCAGCCACTAGCAGCACTAACAACCAACGCCGCCGCAGCGATCCGCTGGCTGGATCATGATCCGCCAAATCTCCATGAGACACGCGAGTCCTTGGGGAGCATTGTTTCTCAGGGGATCCGAGCAGCGGCAATCATAGACGGGATGCGAGATCTTCTCAGGAAAACAACGCCATCCGCTCCTGCTCGCTTGCAGATGAACGATCTCGTTGGAGAGACGTTAACGCTGGTTAGAGGAAAATCTTCGGAAGAGCAGATCGCGATCACGACCGATCTAAGCCCAGACCTTCCGCCTGTTAGCGGCAACAAGGTCCAGCTACTGCAAGTGATCCTGAATCTGGCGCTGAACGCTCTGGATGCCCTAAAAGGCATTACGGAGCGGCCTCGAATCCTCCATATACGTTCGAGGAATTTCGGCAAGAAAGGTGTCATCGTCTCCGTACAGGATTCCGGGGCGGGCCTTACTCAACAGGCAAATGAACGAATGTTTGAACCATTTTTTACGACAAAGGAGAATGGACTTGGCATGGGCCTGATCATCTGCAATTCAATAATCAAAGCACATGGCGGACATCTCTGGTGTAGTTCAGGAAATCCGACGGGAACGGTTTTTAATTTCTCAATACCTTCTCTCCCTGCGGGTTAATTAAATTTAATGCATTAAAAATCAGATTGATTGCATTATTTTTTATGTGTTAGTTTGCTCGCGCCGATATTATGGCAAATGTTCTGTGATTTTACAGAAAGCTCTCTGGCCACGTGATCGACAAAGCAGATAATGCGGGATGCTAATGCCGTATTGCGGTAGTAGACTGCGTTAATCGACTGTCGCGCATCGAGTGTTTGCTGCGTGAATAACTGAACCAGTCTCCCGCATTGTCGATCATCGCTTGTCATGAAGTCTGCCAGACAAACGATGCCCTGACCAGCCAAGGCCAAATTCCTAAGTACTTCGCCGCTTGACGAGGCGATTGTCGGTTCAATGCGCATGATCGTTTGGTTATGGTTGAGCAGCGGCCATTCATTGAGCGACTCCGGCTGTGTAAAGCCTAGCAGGGAATGCTGCGCGAGTTGCGCCGGTTTGGTCGGAGTGCCGTGGCGTTTCAGATAGTCAGGACTCGCGAGCACGCGAAGGGAACTGCTACCAATCGGACGCGCGTGCAGCGTGGAGTCTCTCAGCGGACCGATACGAAATGCCACATCGGTTCGCTTCTCAAGCAGATCAATAATGCCCTCGTTCGTGTTCAACTCCAGCTCTACTTCCGGATACTGGCTTCGGAAGCCTTCCAGTAGCGGTACGATTGCGTGCACCATATATGGTGTCGCTGCGTCAATCCGTAACCGCCCGACCGGACGCATCCGTCTCGCCGCCATTTGCTCTTCCGCTTCATCGACTCTCGTCAGGATGGCACGGGCGTGTTCCAGGAACGCCGCCCCTTCCTCCGTCAGTTCCAGTCGTCGTGTGGTTCGCCGCAGCAGCGTAGTCTGTAGTTTTTCCTCAAGCCGGCTTAATGTTCGGCTGGTGGCGGACACCGTCAAAGCTAGCTGTTCAGCGGCAGCCGTAATTGAGCCCGTGTCCACGACGGCCGTAAAGGCAAGCATTTCGTCGATCGTCGTCTTCATTCCTGACATCCTATACACGCATTTGTAAATATGAGGACGGTAATCTGGTAGAGATCGCTCCCACACGGTCCGCGGCGACGGGTCCTGGGGCCACCTGCGAAGCGAACCCTGAGTTGCAGGGGCGTGTCACAACGTAGACGGCCCCCCTGACTCGCCGGACACAGTCTGCCCTCTTACACGGGGACCCAGGCGCGCACTGTGGCAGGGATTAGTTCAGTGGGAAACGCAGGCACCTCGTTAGTGCTTTATGGGGCATTCTAACCGCAGGCGATCGAGGCTTTGCGATAAGACGTAGTCACGCTGGCAATGGTCGGGTTCCAGGGTCAGTAAGCGCCCGTTTGAAAATTCGCCGCAGATGTGTTCTAACGTTCGGACGTGGATAAAAGAACATCGAGAGCGGCAGGCAAGCATGGCGGCCAAGACAAAGCGGTATCCGAGTGATCTGACGGACATGGAGTGGCCAGCGATGGAGGAACTGCTGCCGAGGCCCGCACAGCGAGGGCGGCGAAGGAAGGCCGATCTGCGGGAGGTGATCAACACCTTGCGAAACCTGGTGCGCTCGGGGTGTGGCTGGCGCATGCTACCCAAGGACTTTCCGGCCTGGCAAACGGTGTACTGGTGGTTTCGCTGACTGATGCGGGGGTTCCTGTTCCAGACGCTTCATGATGTAGTGCTGGTGCTCGACAGGGAGTTGGAAGGCAGGCAGCGCTTGCCGAAGCGCGGGCGTGGTGGATAGCCAGTCGGTAAAAGCGCCAGCCGCCAAAGAGCGCGGCTACGACTCGGGAGAGAAGATCGTCGGGCGCAAGCGGCATATTGCCGTGGATACGAATGGCCGGTTGCTGATGGTGAACTTGACGCCGGCAGATATCGCAGATAGTGCCGGGGCGTTGGCGGTTCTGGAGGCCCTAAAGAAGCGTTGGCCGGGACTGAAGCATTTGTTTGCAGATGGCGCATACGGTCGTCGCACGTTGATGGACAAAGCCGCGACGCTCGACTTCGTCGTGCAGGTGGTGCGCCGCCACGAGGATCAAGTTGGTTTCGCGGTGCTACTTCGGCGTTGGGTGGTGGAACATACCTTCGGTTGGATGGTTCGCTGGCGTCGCCTTGTCAGGGACTACGAGCGGCGTCCTGATGTGTCCGAGGCCATGGTCTATACCGCAATGGGCGGGTTGCCGCTAGGTAGAATCGCCCCGCAGAATGCCCATCCTTGAATTATCGAGCGGGCTATAACCGCAGCATTCAATAAAGACGTCATTGTTCAAATGACGAAAACACATATTTTTGAGGTTTTATGACCACCTCCTTGGTTAAAATCCGACTTCTTACCGCCGCTGACGCAGCAATCTTCAAGGCAATCCGTCTACACGCTATCGAAAACGCTCCCACGGCAATCTGGCCAACCCGCGTCGAAGAAGAGGCACGCTCTGCCAGTGCAGTCGCAGAGCGAATTCAATCGACGCCTACGCAGGCTGTTTTTGGTGCGTTTGTTTGCGAAACCCTGGTTGGCATCGCTGGCGTACGTCGCGAATCGCTCTCGCAGGTGAGCCACAAGGCGAGCATCTGGGGGGTATTTGTCGACCCAAACCAACGCGGCAAGGGAATCGCGCGGGATCTGTTGAATACCGCGATGGCCCATGCGTCAAAGAACTGGGATAGCGCGCAGTGCAATCTGTGCGTCAATACGGAAAACACGGCGGCCAAGCAATTGTACGAATCATTGGGATTCGCAGCTTTCGGCGTCGAACCTCGCGCAATGCAGGTGGATGGGCGGTTCTACGACGAACAGCACATGTTTCTGAAGCTGCGATGATCGCAACGAAGCGGCCTTCGATATTCCCGTTTTCGGCTACGGCCATTCATCGGGACGTTGGAATGCCATTGCCATGGCTGGCTTGATCAGCTAGCCGCCATTCGATGTGTGGTTGGGCCGGCGAGGGACGACTCCGAGGGCGGCATACGCGCCCAGGCGGGTTGGTGGGCGCCGATGTTGGTCGGCGCACATTGTGGTGGCCTCAGGCTCCTTGGGCTTCGCTCAAGGTCGGGTAATCGGTGTAGCCCTGCGCCGTGCCGCCGAAGAAAGCACTGTGTTGAACCTCGTTCATCGGCGCATTGGTCTTCAGCCGGGTGACGAAATCCGGGTTCGCAAGAACCATCTGGCCGTAGGCTTCCAGGTCGGCCAGCCCCGATGCCACGTCGGCCCCGATCTGGTCACGCGGGCGGCTCGGCCGGTTCAGGATCAGCGTGCCATTCCAGAGCTTGCGGATGTCGGCCAGCAGCGGCTCGTTGCCCTGGTGCAGGATGTGCAGGTAGGCCAGGCCCAGCTTGTCGAGTTCGGCGACCAGGTAGCGGTACAGATCCGGCCCTTCGGCGCCTTCGTCGATACCCCAAAGCGTCGTGCCGGGCGACAGGCGAATCGCGGTCCTGTCTGCGCCGATTTCCTCGGCAATCGCGGCGGCGACTTCGAGGGCGAAGCGGGCGCGGTTCTTGATCGAACCGCCGTACTCGTCGGTGCGCGTGTTCGCGCTCGGTGCGAGGAACTGCTGGATCAGGTAGGCGTTTGCAGCGTGGATCTCGACGCCATCGGCGCCGGCTTCGACCGCGCGGCCCGCCGCGTGGCGGAAATCCTGAGCGGTCTGGTGCACTTGCTCGGTGGCCAGCGCACGCGGCACGGGGATGTCCTGCATGCCCTTGGCAGTGAACATCTGCGTGCCCGGCGCAATGGCCGACGGTGCGACGCCCTGGCGATGATGCGGCGTGTTGTCCGGGTGCGACATGCGCCCGGCGTGCATGAGCTGGATGAAGAGGTGGCCACCCTTGGCATGCACGGCGTCAGTGGTCTTCTTCCAGCCGGCGACGTGTGCATTGGTGTAGATGCCTGGCGTGGTCAGGTAGCCCTGTCCATCGTCCGAGGGTTGGGTGCCTTCGGCGACGATCAGGCCGGCGCTGGCGCGCTGGGCGTAATACTCGGCGGCCAGCTCTCCCGGCGTGCCGTCGAATTGGGCACGGCTGCGGGTCATTGGTGCCATGACCAGGCGGTTTTGCAGGGTGTGGCGGCCGACGCGGACGGGATCGAACAGTTTGCTCATGATGGAATCCTCAGAAAGTGGTGGATGGAGGAATCATCGCCTGCTTCTCATGCGGGATAAATATGGTAATTTGGAGAACATTGATCCACTGATGGAGCAACGAGCATGGAGCTGTTGAACGACATGGCCTTGTTCGTGGAGGTCGTCAAAGCCAAGGGCTTTCGAAGTGCCGCGGAGGTGATGGGCGTGCCGAACTCGACACTATCGCGGCGGATCAGCGCATTGGAGAAAGCGATCGGGCTGCGCCTGCTGCATCGCACGACACGCAAGATCGAATTGACCGAGGCCGGCCAGATTTACTTCGAGCGATGCAAACGCATCGTCGATGAAGCCCGGCTGGCACACGAGCAGCTCGGCGACATGCTTGCCCAGCCCAGCGGTGTGCTGCGTGCATCGTTGCCGGTGGATTTCGCAGTCACCTACCTGGCGCCCTTGATCGCCGAGTTTGCTGGCCTCTATCCCGGCATCACCTTCGATTTCGACCTGACTCCGCGACGGGTCGATCTGGTCAGCGAACCCTTCGATGTGGCTATCCGCATGGGGGAGTCCGAAAACTCGCAGCTGATCGCACGCGCGTTGGCCGCGCTTACGCCTAACCTCTACGCCTCGCCCGGCTACCTTGGACGATCGGGCGAGCCAAACAAGCCCGCCGACCTGGATCGGCACGAGTGCTTGAGCATCCTGAAGGCGGGTTCGTGGACGTTGCGCGACGGGAAGCGAAGCGCCACGGTGCCGGTGGGTGGGCGGTTCACGCTCAACAGCGTTGGCATGAGCCGCCGCCTGGCAACGCTCGATATGGGCATCGTCCTGATGCCGGAGGAAGTCGTCGCTGATGAACTGGCCAGCGGAAAGCTGCGTCGCATCATGCCGGAATGGCACGGCACGCCGATGCTCGTTTATGCCATCACCGAAACCCGTCTGTTGCCGGCGAAGACGCAGCGCTTCATCGAGTTCCTTCGCGAGCGTTTAGGGCGGTAGCTTGGCCGCTGGATCGGACGGCCACAACCAGATTCGGCCGTTCAAGGGAGGCTACAATGGTGACGCGCCGGCCCGGCCCCTGCTGAATTGAGCTTGCGCCCGAACTAAACTGCCGCGCACCGCGTCCCGGCTACTGCAAACGAGCAAAGAAAATGGATGCAGCTACATTCGTGGGAAACTGGGTAGACCTCAAAAACGACCTCCTTTCCGTCTTGATGGGCGAACAAGGCGAAAGTGTCATCGCTACGCAGATTCGGAATATGGCGCTGACGGTGGACCAGACTGAGCAGCTTCGTAATGTGCTCGATGGCGTATTGCGAGACGCCATGTACAGCCTGCTTCTTGGACTCGATGGCGCGTCTAGCATAGGGCGCGATCAGCAAGCTTTCCAGATTCTGGATGAGCGAGGAATGGCTGTTTCCTCCTGTGGCGAGCTTGAGGCGGAGGCGTGGAAGCGATTTCGCGCCGTGCCATAGCGTTGCTAGCCGATCAGTTTCACTGCCTTGGCTTTTTGGCGCCGAGGGCCGGACTAGACCGGGGCGATCGGACCGGTTGAACCCCCACCTTAAGCGCCATCGTTCAACCGCCAACCGTGCACGAAGCGCTTTCCCGATATCCGCGTCGGCATCGGGATTCGCATTTCCTCTGGGCTGACCATTTCATTATGTCCGGTCCTGGCCGAGCTCAAATGTGCGCCTGAGGCGCCTGTCCACGGCATTCAGCCCGCGCGCAATTCCGAGCGCACCGAATGCGCCCGCCGATGCGCGCCCGGCGTCTGGCCCGTATGGCGGCGCACCAGGTTGCGGAAGGCGGACATATCCTGGTAGCCGCATTGTTCGGCAATGGCGGTCAGGCTGAGCGTGGAGACTTCCAGCAGATGGCAGGCGCGCTCAGCCCGCAATCGGTGCAGGAACTGCAGCGGCGACATGCCCACCGTCTTCATGAAATGCCGCAGCAGCGTGCGTTCGCTGGTGGACGCCACCGCCGCCAGCCGGGGCAGGTCATAGGGCTCGGCCAGATGCTGTTGCAGGTAGCGGCGCGCGCGCAGCGCCACGCTGTGGCGCGGGGCATCGCCGGTCTTCAGCCAGATGCTGACTGCCTCGCCGCGCTCGGGCTGGTCCAGCAGGGCGTTGCCCAGCGTGCGGGCCAGGGCGTTACCTGCGGTATGCGCCACCGCCTGCAGCAACAGCGCATGCATGCGATCCAGGGCGCGGGAACTGAGCAGGTTGCCGCTCTTGACCACTGGCTGGTCGGCCTGCAATCGTCGCGCGGGTTCGCTCAGCCGCATCCAGTTGGCAATCAGCCACGGCACCGCCAGCTTGCGCTGTGCCGGCAAATCCATGGCTACCAGAAGTGCTACTGCCGTGAACGGCGCCACCACCAGCGCCCCCCGCGTAGCAACTGCCGCAATGGCGGCGCGTTCGCGGTCCAATAGCGACAGCATATGTTCAAGCCCGGCGATGTGGTCAAACAACGGTGGCGCGATCACCACCATGGCGTCCTTGCCTGCGCCGGCCAGTTCTTCCAGCGGCACGCACGTGCAGCGCAGCACGCTGGCCAGCGCCTGCCAGCGTTGCGGCTCGGCTACCGCCAGCCGCCAGCGAAAGGGCGCCGCCGTGCCGCGCCGCCGGCTTTGCATGGAGGCCAGCGTGTTGGCAATGTCCAGCATGTCGACCGCGGTGGAAAGGGCGGAGACAACGGCCGAGGGGTAGCACAGCAGATAGACGTCCGACATGGCGCGGTGGATTTTGGTTGGAAAGCTGCCTGCCCGATGGCGGGAATGCCACCAATTGTGGCGGAATCCACTCTACCTGTCACGGCCCCGATGCCCGACCATGTCAGCGGCACCATGGCGCGTCGCCGGTTGGCGCGCAACGTTCCATGGGCCCACAGACACAAGAACGAGGAGACAACACAATGAAGCAACGCATCGTGCGCGGCGCGACCGCACTTGGCGGCGCCGTGCTGGCGGTCGCCACCCTGGGCGGCTGCGCCACCGCAGGCAGCGACAGCGCCAACTGGAGCGAAGGCGGACTCAACGCCGAGATCCGCCGCACCGCCTATGGCATTCCCCATATCAAGGCCAACGACTACGCCAGCCTGGCCTTTGGCATGGGCTACGCATACGCGCAGGACAACGTCTGCCTGATGGCCGACCAGGTCGTCACGGTCAGCGGCGATCGCTCGCGCGTGTTCGGCCCCGACGAAAGTACCGAGGTGTCATTCAAGCGCATCAAGAACAGCGAATCCGATCCATTCTTCCGCGCGATCATCGATGACGACGCCCTGCGCGCCGGCTACGCGCAGGCCTCGCCAGAGGCGCGCGAATTGCTGCGCGGCTATATCGCCGGCTACAACCGCTACCTGCGCGATACCCCGCCCGCCCAACGCCCGGCTGGCTGCCGCAACGCTGACTGGGTGCGGCCCGTTACCGCCATCGACCTGTTCCGCCTGGCCGAGGAGAAGAGCATCCAAGCCAGCGCCGGCGCGCTGGCAGCGGGCATTGTCGCCGCCGTGCCGCCCGGGGCCGCGGGCAGTGCCAAGACCGCGCAGCAGGCGGGGGCGGTGGACGTAGCCAGCATCGACTTCGAAGCCGTCAACAACAACCTGCAGCTGCTGGATCCGCCGATCGGCAGCAACGGCTGGGCCTTTGGCAAGGAAGCCACCACGAATGGGCGCGGCCTGCTGCTGGGAAATCCGCATTTTCCGTGGACCACCACCAATCGTTTTTTTGAAGCGCACCTGACCATACCGGGCAAGCTGGACGTCATGGGCGCGTCCATTGCCTCGTTCCCCATCATCAGCATCGGCTTCAACAAGGACGTGGCCTGGACGCACACCGTGTCCACCGCCCGCCGCTTCACCCTGTATGAACTGAAACTGGCCGAAGGCGACCCCACCACCTACCTGGTGGACGGCGCGCCGCGCAAGATGACCCCACGCACCGTCAGCTATGCGGCAAAACTGCCCGACGGCCGTACCGAGCAGCGCTCGCACACCTTCTACATGACCGAATACGGCCCGGTGCTGTCCATGCCATCGGCCGGCCTGCCGTGGTCCGCGCAAAAGGCCTACGCGCTGCGCGACGCCAACCGCAACAACACGCGTTCGGTCGACACCTGGCTTGATATCGGCCGCGCGCGCGACGTCGCTGGCATCCGCACCGCCATTGGCCGCCTGGGCATTCCGTGGGTCAACACGATTGCCACCGACCGTGAAGGCCGCGCCATGTTTGCCGATGTATCGGTCGCGCCCAACGTATCGGCCGCCTTGCTCAAGCAATGCGCGCCGACCGGCGACAGCGCCGCGCTGGCCGCCAAGCTGATGCAGGGCACCGGCATGGTCCTGCTGGACGGCACGCGGGCTAGCTGCAACTGGACGGTGGACGCGGCGTCGCCAGTACCGGGGCTGGTGGCCCCCAACGCCATGCCCGTGCTGGTACGCGATGACTATGTCGCCAACAGCAATGACAGTTCGTGGCTGTCTAACCCCAGCCAGAAGCTGACCGGCTTCTCACCGGTGCTGGGTCCCACTGAAGTTGCGCAACGCCTGCGCACGCGCGTTGGCCTGATGGAAATCGGCCGCCGCCTCGCGGGGGAGGACGGCCTGCCCGGTAACCGCTTTGACGTACCCGGCCTGCAGGCCGTGCTGTTCCGCGACCGCAACCTCTCCGGCGAGCTCGTGCTGGATGACCTGCTCGATGCCTGCCGCGGCGCCAAGGACGCCGACCTGAGCGACGGCTGCGCGGCGCTGCGCAAGTGGGACCGCCACAGCAACCTCGACAGTCGTGCCGCACCGCTGTTCCGCGAGTTCTGGATGCGCGCCAGCAAGATCCCCAAGGTCTACGCCATCGAGTTCACCCCCACCGATCCGGTCAACACGCCACGCGGACTGCGCATGCGCGATGCGTCTGTGCGCACCGAGGTCTTCAAGGCACTGAAGGACGCCGTGCAGGCCATGCGCACTGCCGGCTTTGCGCTGGATGCGCCGCTGGGCCAGGTGCAGGCCGCCACGGCACCGACTGGCCGCATCGCCTTGCACGGCGGCGAGGAATATGAAGGCGTGCTCAACAAGCTGCAAAGCACCCCCGTGTCGGACAAGGGTCTGCAGGTCTACTTTGGGACCAGCTACGTGCAGACCGTAGGCTTTGACGAGCAAGGGCCGGTCGCCGAGGCGCTGCTGGTGTACGGCCAGTCCGTAGATCAGCAGTCGCCGCACGCCTTTGACCAGATGGCGGAGTACTCCGCCAAGCGATGGGTGCGGCTGCCGTTCAGCGAGCAAGCCATTGCGGCGGACCCGCAGTTGAAGGTAACGCGGCTGAGCCAGTAAGCCGGCGGCGTTGGGAGCGGGGCCGCCGCCCCGCTCCGCCATCGATAGGCGATCATCACGGGCCTTTCGGTTCTGGTGAGCAGCACTACACCGGCGCGCTCTCGACGAGCGCAAGTAGTGCTTGCGCTAGGACACGCGTGCCCGCTCACCAGACAAGTGTGCCTCAGTCGATTGCCCGCCGCGGGCCTCTGCGAGTGCAACCGTCAAGTGCTGCACCTTCTTTTTCAACTGATCGCGCTCTTCGGTGAGCTGTGTCACCAATTGCGTCAGACGATGAATTGCCAGTTGGTCGGGGGTGGCGTCGCTGGGTGGGGGCGCCGGTTCAGGCTTGGGTGGCACGCGGGCCTCGCGCACCTGTCTGGCCACCTGGCGCAGTTCCTTCTTGCCCCCGGCAACCGCCGCTACCTGCTTCTCGCCAGGCAAGGAGGCTACGGCAGCCGCAGCATTGATGGAAATCACGCCCGCTTTTACCGCGCTGACCAACTCGGGCGCAGCGGTCTTCTGGATTTTTTCGATCTGACCAAGCGTCGCACTGCTCACCCGCGCCGTGCGCGCAACCGCCTCGCGAGTCAACACGGTATCGGCCCCGGATTGCATGGCGACTTCAGCCCCGGCAGGCTTTGCAGAACCCGGCTGGGCCTGCGCTTGGGCTTGGGCTTGTGCCAGACGCGCGGATACGATTTCCTTCTTCCGCAATGCGAGTACACCGCGTTGGAAATCCGATACGCTGCGCCGCCCGAGGTGATTGTCGATCATCCACAGGTGAACATCCTCCATGGACTGGAACGTCTGGTTTTGTACCGTATTGAAAGGGACTCCGTGCTTCTGGCAGATGCTGTAGCGGTTGTGTCCATCCACCAGGAGATCGCCCCACAGCACCAGTGCATCGCGGCACCCTTCGGAGAGTAGGCTGCGTTCTAGCGCCGCGTATTCGTCGTCTGTAAGTGGATCGATATAGGCACGGAGGTCTTCGTTGATAGTGATCGTCATGGGTCAAGCGAAAAAGGTAGGGCAGTAGTGTACACACTGCCTGCCTTACCAGGCGACGGCCGGCTTGGCGGCCGGGCGGTGGCTAACCGCCAGTACAATGTGTGCACGGTGCCATGTGCACAGATCGTTTCTCCACGGCCGACCCATGCTAAACCTGGACCTGCGCTCCATGACGGCGATGACGGGGATGATCAATATCGCCCTGGGCATCGTCCTGCTGGCTTTTCGCCGCGCCTATCCTGCCTCCACCAAAGGGTTGCTACCCTGGGCGCTGGCACCGGTGCTTTGCGCGCTTTCCACCGCCTTCTATGCGATGGACGGGCATTGGCCGGCCGTGCTCGTCGCACTTGGCGGTAACGCGCTGCTGCTTTCGGGCTGCGCCTTGTTCTACTTCGGCAGCCAGCGCTTCTACGGGGTGCTCTGTAGCTGGAAACGCTGGCTCGCCCTGGGTGTTGGCTGCCTGGCTGGCATTACCTGGTTCCTGCTGGTCCATCCCGACTACCGGATCCGCGTGTTGCTGCTTACCTCGGTGTTAGCGGCAATATGCCTGACCCATGCGCGACTGACCTGGCAGCACGGCCGGGGTTTTGCCCCGCGTTTCATGGCAGTTGTCCTCGCTTTCCAGGGGCTGGCCTTGCTCATGCGGGCAGCGACGACGCTTTTCCAGGATGCCGTCGATACTTCGCGGTTTTCCCCTTCGGCTATTCAGACCGCGTACATTGCAGCGTATTGCTTCGCGTCGCTCTTCGTCTGCCTTGGACTGCTTTTGACTGTGAGCGAGCGGTTACGTGCGCAGTTCGAGTACCTGGCGCAACGCGACGACCTGACGGGAATATTGAGTCGACGCGCTGTGCTGCACGCAGGTAGTAGTGAACTGAAGAACCGGCGCGGCGGGCAGCCACTGTCGTTGCTGCTGATGGATATCGACCACTTCAAGCGCATCAACGACCAGCACGGACACCTGGTGGGTGACCGCGTGCTGGCGCATTTCGCACAAATCGTAGGGCGGGCACTGCGCCACACGGACCATCTTGGCCGCTTCGGCGGCGAAGAGTTTGTCGTGCTGCTGCCGCAGACCGGCATGGAGACCGCGCTTGCCATGGCCGAGCGCGTGCGCCAGGCAGTCGAGCAGCAATCGGCCATCGCCGGGCAGCCCGCCTGCACGGCAAGCCTGGGGTTGGCCAGCATCGAGGCCGGGGAAGCGACCCTTGACGAATTGCTGGCACGGGCCGATTCGGCGCTGTATCGCGCCAAGGCTGAAGGACGCAATCGTGTTGAGGCAGGCTAAGAGGCTGTCTCAATTGGCTTACCGTCTCAAATCAACGATTTAACATAACCTTTGTGCGGCAATTGGTTTGTTGTAGCGGCTAAGCAATGTCCGGAGCGAAGGTCAATCCTTGTCATTGAAGACAAACTGGGCGCCAGCATGCGATCATCGATACCCTCGGATTTCACGTAGAACCACGTGCCATGCCGGCGGCAGACAGGGGTGTTCGCCCTGCTGCCAATCCCCAACGCCAGCGAAGGAAGACGCGCGCTCATGACGCAACAAACCATTTTCAGCCTCGAACCCAACCCGAACGCGCTCGACGCGGCCACGCGGGATGCACTGATGCGCGACCCCGCGTTCGGCCGCGTCTTCACCGACCATATGGTGACGATCACCTGGCGTGAAGGACAGGGTTGGCAGGACGCCAAGGTCACTGCCCGCAAGCCGTTCTCGATCGATCCGGCGTGCTCGGTACTCCACTATGGCCAGGAGATCTTCGAGGGCATGAAGGCCTATCGCGGCGCGGATGGCGCCGTGACGCTGTTCCGCCCGCTCGAGAACGCGCGCCGCTTCCAGGCGTCGGCCAAGCGCATGGCCATGCCGGCGTTGCCCGAATCGCTCTTTTTGGAAGCGATCGAGCAACTGGTGCGGATCGACCAGGCCTGGGTGCCGCATGGCTCGGGCAGCCTCTACCTGCGTCCCTTCATGTTTGCCAACGAGGTGTTCCTCGGCATCAAGCCAGCCTCCGAGTTCATTTTCTGCGTGATTGCCTGCCCGGTGGGCCCGTACTTCAAGGGCGGAGACAAGGCCGTCTCCGTCTGGGTATCCGAGAACTACACGCGCGCCGCGCCCGGCGGCACCGGCGAGGCGAAGTGCGGTGGCAACTATGCCGGCAGCCTGGTCGCGCAGAGCGAGGCCACTGCGAACGGATGCGACCAGGTGGTCTTCCTGGATGCCGCCGAGCACCGCTGGGTGGAGGAACTCGGTGGCATGAACATCTTCTTCGTGATGGACGACGGCACTCTGGTCACGCCGCCCCTTAGCGGCTCGATTCTTCCGGGCATCACCCGGGCTTCGGTGATCGAGCTGGCCAGGGAGATGGGCATGGTGGTGGAAGAGCGCCGGTATTCGTACCCCGAGTGGGAGGCGGATGCCCAAAGCGGACACCTGGCCGAGGCCTTCGTTTGCGGAACGGCGGCGACGCTGGTGGCCATTGGCGAAGTGCGCTCCGCGCGGACGCGCTTCGCGATCGGGAACGGCGCCGCTGGCAACACTGTCAAGGTGCTAAGGGAGCGGCTGGTGGAGATTCAGCGCAACCAGGCCGCTGGCCCGGCCGGCTGGGTCCATCACGTCGGTTTGTAAGAGGCCATTTCAAAAAGATCCTGGCGTTATTGCGCGGCCTTGGCCGTACCACATGTACTGTCCGCGGCCGCGCGCCTAGCCAGAACCGCTTCGCTTCATTTTGAAACAATCAGTATGACTCCCCTGATGGGCAAGAAGGCTGGCCCCGCGCTAGCCGCCGGCCGTCATGCTGACTCCACGCCGTCCTCCACCCCGCATGACGCGCTGATCTTCTCGATCAGACCGAGCAGCAGCGGCGCATAGCGGGCCACATCACGCGGCTTTTCGCTGGGTTTGTGCGGGAAGCTGATATTGAGCCCGTACCACTGGTGGTCCGGCCCGCGGAACGCCGCGCCCACGGCGGTCAGGTGGCCGGGCTGGTAGTTGGTGCTGCAATAGCCTTGCGCCTGGGCCTGGGCAATGCCACGCGACAGTTCCTTGTGCAAGGCCGGCCATTCGTCGCCGGCCTTCTCCTCGATCCGTGCGAGGAAATGGTCGCGCACGCCGGCCGGCACCGCGGCCAGCCATGCCATGCCGATCGAGGTCAGTTCCATGGGAACGCGCGTGCCGGGCGCTACGCGCCGGGTGCGCGATACGCTGTCGCGGCTGTGGCGCACCGCGGCCAGGTAGACCATGGCGGTCTGGTCGGGCACGGCCAGGCCGACATTGACCTTTTCCGCCTCGGCGATCTTGCGCATCAGCGGCAGGGCGATATCGGGCACCGTGGTGGCGTGGTGGAAGGCGTCCGCCAGGCTCACCACCACGGCCGCCAGCCGATAGGCGCGCTCGGTGGCGTCGTAGCACAGGAAGCCGCTGTCCACCAGCGAGCGCGTGAGGCGGCTGACAGTGGGGCGCGGCAGGCCGGTGCGCGCTGCCAGGTCCGCATTGGTCAGGCTGGAAGAGCCGACGCGGAACGCGCGCAGCAGCATCAGGCCACGTTCGAGCGACTGACTGCCTTCGGTCTGCCGCGTGAACCGGCCCGTACTGTGCGTGAGTTCGCGGCTCGAAGGCGGTTTGACGCGGGAATCCGGGTGGGAAGCCGGGGCGGAACCGGGGTCGGAATGGGGGTGCGGATCAGGCATGTAGTTGGCCGCAGGCCCGCCAATCCAGCATCGGGGCGCTGCAAGTAATTTCGGTATTCGAAATTGTAGTGTAGCGCGGGAATCCGCATCGGCGAATACTGGGTGCCTTTCCACTTCCCGGAGCCCTTCGCCATGACCTCGGCATCCACCCCCGAAATCGTCCTGACACGCGACCAGCATGTTGCGCAGATCGAGATCTCCCGCCCGCCCCATAACTTTGTCGACGCCGATGTCATGCGCCGGCTGGCCGAAGCGTTGCTGCAACTCGACGAGGACGACAGCTGTCGCGCCATCGTGCTGTCTTCCGGCGTAGGCGCCTTCTGCGCCGGGGCCGATTTCAGCGGCACCGACCAGGGCAGTGTCTCGCGCGACCCATCGGCCTTCTACGCACAGGCCATGAAGCTGTACCGCAACCGCAAGCCCATCGTGGCCGCGGTTGCGGGCGCCGCGATCGGCGCGGGGCTGGGACTGGCGCTGGTGGCGGACTTTCGCATCACATGCCGCGAAGCGCGCTTTAGCGCCAGCTTCAACAGGCTCGGCTTCCATCCCGGCTTTGGGATGAGCGTGACGCTGCCACGCCTGGTCGGCGAGCAGCAGGCCGCGCTGCTGTTGTATACGGGCAGGCGCCTCGACGGCGAAGAAGCGGTGCGCATCGGGCTGGCCGACGAACTGGTGGCGCAGGCCGAGGTGCGTGCCCGCGCGCTGGCGCTCGCGCACGATATCGCGGCCTCGGCGCCACTGGCCGTGGAAAGCACACGCGAGACGCTGCGCCTGGGCCTGGCCGACCGCATCGTGGAGGCCAACCAGCGTGAACTGGCCATCCAGCGCGTGCAGTTCGCCACCGCGGATTTCCGCGAAGGCGTGGCGGCGATGGCCGAGCGCCGCGCGCCCGTGTTCCAGCGCCGCTGAGGGGGCCGTATGCAACATGAGAAACCCGTCTGCGCCGGCCCGCTCGAGGGAATTCGCGTACTCGACCTGACTTCGGTGGTGCTGGGCCCTCTGGCCACGCAATCTCTGGCCGACCTGGGCGCGGACGTCATCAAGGTCGAAGGGCCGGAAGGCGACCTCATGCGCGCCAACGGCGTATCGCGCAACGCCGGCATGAGTTCGATCTACCTGGCGCTCAACCGCAACAAGCGCTCGGTGGTGCTGGACCTGAAGACGCCTGCAGGCGCTGCGGCGCTGCGCCGCCTGATCGCCGGCGCCGATGTGCTGATCCACAATATGCGCGTGGCCGCCATCGAGCGGCTGGGCTTTGGCTACGCTGCGGTGGCAGCGTTGAACCCGCGCATCGTCTACTGCGTGGCCACCGGCTTTGGCCAGGACGGCCCGCACCGTGACAAACCGGCCTTCGACGACATCATCCAGGCCGCTTGCGGGCTGGTGTCGCTGGGCTGCGTCGCCGGCAGCCGGCCCGAGTACGTGCCTAGCCTGATTGCCGACAAGACCACCGGGATGGCGCTGGCCAACGCGGTGATGGCCGCGCTGCTGCACCGCGAGCGCCACGGCAGCGGGCAAGCGGTGGAGGTACCGATGCTGGAAACCATGGCCAGCTTCGTGATGGCCGAGCACCTGGCGGGGTTGACCTTCGAGCCCGCCACCGGCGCGCCCGGCTATGCGCGCCTGCTGCAGGGAGGGCGGCGGCCGGCGCAGACTGCGGACGGCTGGATCTGCGCACTACCGTACACGGACCGCCACTGGAAAGCCTTTTTCCACGCCGTGGGCCGCGATGACCTGGGTGACAAGTACAACATCGCCAGCCGCGCGCAGCGCAACGCCCATATCCGCGCGCTGTACCAGCACCTCGCGGAAATCACGCCGACCCGGACCACAAAGGCGTGGATGGCGCTGTTCGAGACGCTGGATATCCCCGCCACGCCGATCTATGCGCCGGACGAATTGCTGGCGCATCCCCACCTGGAGGCGGTCGGGCTGTTCCAGCAGACCGAGCATCCCACCGAGGGCCCGTTGCGCGAAATGCGGCCCACGACGCGCTTCTCCGCCACACCGCTGTCGTTGCGCCGCCACGCGCCCACGCTGGGCGAGCACACCGATGAAGTGTTGCGCGAAGCCGGGCTAGCCCCTGAAGACATCGCCCGGGTGACGGGCGGCCGGAACGCCGCCTGAAGCGGGACGCAAACAATAAAGGAGACATTGCATGAACTTCGCACTGGAAGAAGAGCACCAGATGCTCAAGGATCTGGTGGCGCGCTTTGTGCGCGAGCAGTTGATCCCGCTTGAAGCGGGCGTGCTGGCCCGCGAGGCAGAGGGCGGCCAGCTCACGCTGCTGGCGCAGGAGCAGGACAAGCTGGACGCACTCTCGCGTGAGCTGGGCCTGTGGGGCCTGGATGCGCCGGCCGAGATGGGCGGTGCCGACCTGCCAGTGGTGGCCATGGTCGGCGTCAACGAGGAACTGGGCAAGACCGTCACACCCTACGACCTGCCGCCCGATTCGCCGAACCTGCGCATGCTGCTCAAGACCGCCGACGCGGCCCAGCGTGCGCGCTACCTGGAACCGTACGCGCGCGGCGAGACCATCTCCGCCATCGCTATTTCCGAGCCCGGCGCCGGCGGCGACCCGGCCATGATGACCACCCGCGCCGAACGCGACGGTGACGACTGGGTGCTCAACGGCCGCAAGATCTGGATCAGCCGCGCTGCCCGCGCCGACTGGACCATCGTGATGGCCGTGACCGACAAGGCGCGCGGCGCCCGCGGCGGCGTCTCCGCTTTTCTGGTCGACCGTGGCACGCCCGGCTTCAAGGTAGAACGGCGCATCCCCATGATCGGCGGCGCCTCCACCTACGAGGTGGTGCTGGAGGACTGCCGCGTCGCGCACACGCAGCTGCTGGGCGTGGAAGGCCAGGGCTTCGCGCCGATGCAGGCACGGCTGTCCAGCCGGCGCGTGCAGATGGCGGCCTGGTGCATTGGCCGCGCCCAGCGCGCGCTTGACATGCTGTGCGAGTACGCGCCGCAGCGCCGCACCTTCGGCGCCGCGCTGGCGGACCGGCAGGCAATCCAGTGGTGGGTGGCCGATGCCGCCACCCGCATCCACGCCTGTCGCCTGATGACATACGAGGCCGCGGCGCGCATTGACGCCGGCGACGAGGCGCGTACCCAGGTCTCGATGATCAAGGTATTCGCCACCGAGATGGCCTGGGACGTGATCGACCACGCCATGCAGGCCTTTGGCGCGATGGGCATGACCAAGGAAATGCCGTTGCAGCAGATGGCCAACGAGACGCGGTTGATGCGCATCTACGAAGGCCCGTCCGAAGTGCACCGATGGGTTATCGCGCGGGATCTGCTTGGCCTCAAGCGTTAGCCCGCCGCCAAAGCGAACCACGGAATCACTGACGCACCCGCACTGGCGGAACCCACTGCCAGGCGCAAGACCAAGGAGACAACATGACCCGAACCGTGAACTGTTCCCGGCGCCGCTTCGCTGTCCTGGCTGGGACCGTCCTTACAGCGAGCCTGGCAGGCGCGCCGTTCGCCGCGCTGGCGCAGCCGCAGGCATTTCCCACCCGGCCGATCCGCTTTATCGTGCCATTCCCGTCCGGCAGCGGTACCGACATGACCGCCCGCATGTTCGCCAAGAAGATCGGCGAGCTGACGGGGCAGGGCGTGGTGGTGGAGAACAAGCCGGGTGGCAACGGCTTTATCGGCGTGCAGACGCTGCTCAGCGCGCCGGCCGACGGCTACACGGTGTTTATCGGCAGCAACTCCACGTTGTCCACCAATGCCGCCACCTTTCGCAAGCTGCCTTACGATCCGCTGACCGACTTCACGCCCATCACGCTGCTCTCGCGTGGGCCATGCCTGATCATCGTGCCCGCCAGCTCGCCGTACCACACGCTCAAGGCGCTGGTGGAGGACGCGCGCAAGCGGCCCGGCGCGCTCAACTACGGCACCGGCTCGGTGTCGTACACGCTGTACAGCGAATGGCTGAACGAGCAAAGCCGCATGAAGACCACTGCCGTGCCCTACAAGGGCGCGGGCGACGCGATCAACGGCGTGATGGCCGCCAACGTGGACTTCGCCGTGGTGGATGCCAGCGGCGCGATTGAGCTGGTCAAGGGCGGCAAGGTGCGCGCGCTGGCTTACACCGCGCCCCAGCGTTCGCCGCTACTGCCGGGCGTGCCGAGCGCGGCCGAAGCCGGCGTGCCGGACTTCCTGGCCTACAACTGGGTGGCAGCGGCGGTCTCCGCCAAGACACCTGCGCCCATTGCACAACGCCTTGGCGAACTGTTTGCCCAGGCCGGCGCCGCCGACGACGTCAAGGAGTACTACCAGCGCCAGTCCACCTCGCTGATCCTGTCCACGCCGGCAGAACTTCGCGACTACCAGAAGGACGAGATAGCGCGCTGGAAGCGGCTGGCAGCGATCGCGAAGATCGAGCTGCAGTAAAAAGAGAGCGCGGGGCGGAGCGGAGGGGGATCATGCCCCATTCGCTTCCTCCCCGCGCCGCCCTCTCCCTCCGGATTCCGAGGCAAAAGCTTAAGCCTTCACAACTTTGACGACGCGCGTAGCCCCGGGGCGGCCCGATAGCGGTCTTCGCGAGGGCTGGCGGTGTTCGTGGAGTGGTTCGAGGCGCTGATGCGGGTGTATCTGGACGCCTGACGCTACAGCTACAGCCAGCGCCAGATGCCCGCGGCCCAACCGGCGAGCGGGATATGTGCCCAGGTTGCTGCGAGCCAGACGACGAGGCCGCCCAAAAGCGCGTGCAAGCCGAACCCGCCGAGCCGCGCACGGCCAGCGGCAATCGCCGCGAACGGCAGATAACTCGTCTTGGACTCCCATGCGGGCCAGAGATCGGGCTGGAGCTGCTCCTTTTTCCGGTCCTGCAGCGCGGCGCCGACGAGCGCGAGGATGACCATAGCCGCTGCGATCATGATGTTCTTGGCCACCGGAAACACCGCGATGTGGCACAGCCCCCAAAGTGCGAACGACCACATCATTGGGTGGCGCGTCACCGCGAACACGCCGCGCGCTGCTTCCGGGAGCGCGCCGAGCCGACCGCCGGTGGGAAGCGCCGGGTTGCGGATCAGCGAACCCATCAGGAGGACCGACGCGATCAGCATGACCGTGGTCACAGCCGCCCAGAGGCCGTTTCCTACCGGCCATAGTGGTGCCGTCAGGGGCGCCTTTCGGTATGCCAGGATCAGCCAGCCGAGCGTCAAGACTGCAATCAGCGAATAAACGCCCTGGAACCCGGCTTCGCCAAGTGCGCGGACCAAACCCCTGCGCAGCGGATGGGACAAGAGAAAGTGGCTGCCCACGAAGGCGACTGCCGCCACCGCAACTGCGTTGGTGCTTCCCATTGGCCCGGCTCCTCAAGTCATATCGTTGGCTGACCGTATTGCCCCATCGCAATTCAAGCCGCCATCGAGCAGTCGGGCATTTTGCCTTTGTTCCCTATGCGGCAGCCAGTATTGAAGATTACTACTTGGGTGTCGCGAAAGCCAACGCGGCCACCCCACCGTTTGGCTGCTTCCTACTCCCATTAAATATCAATCAATAAAATTGAACAAGTTATCCGACTAACTCATCACATCGTCAGCCGACGCTGCCATAAAGTTCAACCCATGGACGGATCGACGCCAAAGACGACGTTCTAAATAATTCAACCAGATAGCCAAATAGCCAAGGAGAGAAATCATGACCAACGCCAAGCTCGAAGTCCTGACCCCGCAAAACAGCCAGCTGATCTTCATCGACCACCAGCCGCAGATGGCCTTCGGCGTGCAGTC
>NZ_JBXAOE010000045.1:0-54060 GCF_058802485.1 Cupriavidus sp. GW822-FHT02D05
GGAGCTACGGCAGCGCTGGATTTAGCGTCAGCGATGCCTTGCCCCTTCGCTGAAGTCCGATGCATGACGGGACAGATACACAACGCTGGTTTGCTCTACGGCAGCGCTGGATTTAGCTCAGCGATGCGTTGCCCCATCGCTGAAGTCCGATGTATGACGGGGCAGATGCACAACGCTGGTTTGCTCCCCTCTCCCATGAAATGGGAGAGGGGCGGGGGAGAGGGCGGGCGCTCGCCCAAGGTGATATGCCCCGCTCTTGCGCACGCCTGCCCTCTCCCACAACAGCACTCGCGCCGCGTGGGAGAGCGCAGCTACGGCAGCGCTGGATTTAGCCCGGCGATGCATCGACCCCCGCTGAGGTCCGATGCATCCAGGACGCTAAACCGGCTTGCGATAAACCACGAACCCCGAGTTCTCCGCGACCTTGTCGTAGAGCTTCATCGCTGTCGTGTTGGTCTCGTGCGTTTGCCAGTAGACCCGCTTGGCGCCGGCGGCTTCGGCGCGCTGGTAGACCGCCTCGATCAACGCGCGGCCAACGCCCGTGCCGCGTGCCGCCTCGGATGTAAAGAGATCCTGCAGGTAGCAGCTCGGGCCGATCTGGATGGTGCTGCGATGGAACAGGTAATGCACCAGGCCAAGCAATTCGCCGGAGCGCTCCGCCACCAGCGCGTGCATGGGCTCGTAAGCGTCGAAGAAGCGCGACCACGTCATGCGGGTGATTTCGATCGGCAGCGCAGTCTCTGCCTTGCGTCCATAGAAGGCGTTGTAGCCATCCCATAGCACTTTCCACGCTTCAAAATCGCTTGGCTCGGCGGGGCGGATCAGGATCGGGTCGGTCACGGGGTCATCCTCAGGGGGGGAGTGTGCTGCTGTGTTGTTGCTTTGTCGTATTGTCGCGCATTGACGCGTATTGACGCTAGGCACGGTTGCTCGAGGCAGGCGGCGGCGTGTAGCGCGCCTTGCCGCTGCGCTTGGCTTCGTAGAGCGCCATGTCCGCACGCATGAAGAGTTCGTTCGCGGTCTGGCCGTCGTCCGGGTAATGGATGGCCATGCCCACGCTGGCTGTCGCCACGATGGTATGGCCTTCGATGAAATGCGCTCGCCGGGCTGCGTGCACGATGGCCTGGGCGATGCGCTCCAGCGTTGCGATGTTGAGTGCGTCGTCCAGCACGATGCCGAACTCGTCGCCGCCGATCCGGGCCACGGCGTCGCCAGTGCGCACGCAGGCGGAGAGGCGCTCGGCGAAGGAAGCCAGCAGCTGGTCGCCAACGGCGTGCCCAAACGTATCGTTGATGGTCTTGAAATCGTCGACGTCCACCAGCAACAGGGCGGCGCTGGCGTGGTTCGCGCCAGCTCGGGCCATGGCATCGGCCATGCGCCGGTCGAACCCCTTGCGGTTAAGCAGGCCCGTGAGGTGGTCCGTGAGCGTCTGCGCTTCCAGGCTGCGCATCTTCTGGCGCTCGCTGGTTACGTTGCGCGCGAACATGTACAAGCCCTGGACCGTGTCCTTGCCGTCATTCCAGGCGGGCTGGTAGGTAACCTCCATGCACTCGGCATCATCCTTGCCTTCCAGGCTGAAGGTGACCGACGCGCCCAGGTAGGCCTGTTCCAGGTAAGGCTTCGATGCCACGTAGACGGAGGTGCCCCAAAGCTCGCGCATCGTCAGCCCGACAATCTGCTGCACCGGCAGGTTGAACCGCTGCGCGTAGGCCTCGTTGACAAAGACATAGCGCTCGCTCATGTCGATGAACGAGACAAAGTCGGGCACATGGTTGGCAATGGCCTCGATGCGCTTCTCGCTCTCGGCGGCGCGATCCTTGGCGGCGCTCAGCGCGGCTTCCCGCTCGGAGAGCTGGTGCATGACCGCGCCAAAGGTGGTGGCCAGCTCACCAATCTCGTCATTGCGCCCGGTTGGCAGCGCAGCCAGTGCGGCAGGATTCTTGGGCACCTGGCTGACCACCCGATGCAGCAGCTCCAGCGGCGCCAGCATGCGGCGTATCACCAGCCACATCAGCAGCGCGGCCAGCAACAGCGACATGCCGGCGATCATGAACGTCTTGTGGCGGGCCGCGAACAGCGGGGCGTACGCTTCGTCGGCGGGGAGGACCGACACCACCTCCCAGCCATTGGACTCAAGCAGGTAACGCGCCACCACGGGCTGCGTCGGGTTGAGGATCTCCCACCCGGAGGGCGGCGCGCCAACGCCGCAGGTTTCGCCATGCGCCTTGGCCGGCGTCATCACCTTCGAAGGATCGGAGTGCATGGCGTAGCGCGGATTCGTGCCGGAGGAAACCAGGCAATAGCCGCCGGTCAGGCCAACCCGGCTGTGCGCCAGCTGGCCAAGGAAGTTGCTCTCGGAGAAATTCAACACGCCGCCAACCACGGCCAGCAGCCTGCCGTCCGGGCCGCGCAGGGGCACGGCAAGCACCACGCCGGGCGAATCGCTCATCCGGCCGCGCAGCAGGTCCGACACGGCAAACTCGGAACCGTTGAGGATCGCGCGGAAGTAGTCGCGGTCCGACAGGTGGATGCGTTGCCCGATGGGTACGGCGGTACTGAACACCATGTCGCCGTCAGGCAAGGCCAGGAACACCGCATTGAAAAACTGCGGCATGGATACGGCCTGCGACGCAAAGCGCCGCAGGTCGGCGGGCGGCTGCCCGAGCATGGGCGCCAGCTGGCGCCCCAGGCGGCGCAGGGCGATCGCCCGCGTCTCGAACTTCTCGTCGAGTTGTTCGGCAACCAGCTTGACCAGCGTTTCCTGCTGGGCCTGGCGCAGCGCAGCCAGGGTCTGGAACGCGTAGTACTGGGTAAACAGCGCGCGCGCCAGGATGATGAATGTCACCACGAGCGCCGTGGCTAAGGCGACCCGATACTTTAAAGAGTGCCGCATGAGTATCTTATTCTTGGTTTGCGGACCAGCCTGACCACTGGCCTATCCGTCCTGGCTGCCCATGTTCCATCGTGGGCGACTGACCCGGTTGGTAGGTTAGCAGAAGCGGGGGAGCGCTCCGCTTATGCCGACGCCATTGCTCTGGCATGTGTGTCTTATTCGTTGCTTTGGCCGGCACAAGTGGCGTTCGGGGGCTAGAATGCGGCATTCCCCCAACAGTCCCCGCCGCGGTTCGCCGGCTGGAGCCTGCCCATCCCCGTCATCCGAAAAATCCGAAGAATCCAAAAACCCATGACCCTCGATCCCGTCCTCCGCTTCCTGCACATCGCTGGCGTCACGCTCTGGGTGGGCGGCATGTTTTTCGCCTATGTCTGCCTGCGCCCGGCGGCGGCCACCCTGCTGGAGCCGCCGCAGCGGCTGCGCTTGTGGCGAGCCGTGTTCGCGCGGTTCCTGGCCTGGGTCTGGGGCGCCGTCGCGCTGATCGCCATCAGCGGCCTGTCCATGCTCGGCGCGCTCGGGTTTGCCGCCGCGCCTGTCCACTGGCACATCATGTTCGGCCTTGGCCTGATCATGATCGGGATCTTTGCCTATGTGTTCTTCGGCCCCTACGGTGCGCTGCGGCGCGGCGTCGATGCGCAGGACTGGAAGGCCGCCGGCACCGCGCTGGGCCGCATCCGGCAGGCCGTCGGCCTGAACCTGGCACTTGGCGCACTCACCATCGCGGTAGCCACGCTGGGCCGCCTGCTCGCCTGATGGCCACCTCTTAGTCCCCTCCGTCCCCTCAGGCCCCTCAGGCCCCTCAGGCCGCTTGCATCACCGCCTCGACCCGGTTCCTGCCCGCGCTCTTGGCGCGGTACAGGGCAAGATCGGCGCGGCCGATGGCGTCGTCCAGGCGCGTCTCCGATTTTTCCACGCAGGCCACGCCGATACTGATAGTGAGATGCGTGACGCGCTCGCCAAAAAACCGGGACGACGTAGCCCGCAGGCGCTCCGCCAGCGCCAGCGCGCCCGCCATGCCGGTATGCGGCAGCAACACCAGGAATTCCTCGCCCCCGAAGCGCCCCGGGCAGGCGCCGGGCGGCAGCTCGCGCTTGAGCATGGACGAGAACTCCATCAGCACCCGGTCGCCCTCGGCATGCCCCATGCTGTCGTTGACGCGCTTGAAGTGGTCAAGGTCGATCAACAGCAACGCCATCTCGCTACCGTCCTCGGCCATGCGCTCCAGCGCCTCCTGGCCGGCCGCATTCAAGGCGCGGCGATTGAGCAGCAGCGTCAGCGGGTCGGTCCTGGAGAGCATGTCGAGTTCCACGTGCAGGCGCCGCGTGATCACCAGCATGAAGGCGACCGACAAGGCCAGGTCCATCAGGGTGTTGGAACTCAGGTAGATGATCTGGATGACGTCCCCGGGGGCAAAAAAGGACTGCCTGGTCATCCCGGCAAACAGGCTGGTGACGAAACGCAGCTCCACCACCAGCGCCTGGTCGATCATCAGGGTGCCAAAGAAGTAGGTGCTGAAATGGCGTTCGCCATAGCGCACGATCAGCACGCATTGCGCGACGTAGAAGATCCCGGCGACAAAGGTCACGATGGTCACCCGGGCCACATAGTTCGGCTGCCCAAGCGCATACCAGGCCAGCAGCAGCGTGCCCAGCACCGTCAGCGCGGCGGCGGACCGCCATGTTTGCGGCCGCCCGTAGAACGCTTGCACGGCGAGCATCCACAGGGCCATGGCAGCCATCACCAGGCAGTTGGCCACCACGATGGAGAGCCAGTCCGGGGCGATATCGCGCAACCAGAACAGCACCGGCGCAACGATCAGCAGCAGCGAGCCGCTGACCCAACGCCCAATTCCCTTGATCGACCGCGGGAAACTGTAATACGCCGACAACAGCACGACCGACATCAGGGCCGACATCACCGCTGACAGCAAGACAGTCGTTCTCAGGTCGATCTGGGGCATTGTCAGCACGCATCTCAATCCGTGGCGATTGGCCATCCTACCAAAGACGGATCGGCTAAGGTTGCCCGTCCGCTTCCGGGTGGGTCAGGCCGGCTTGCTCACCATCAGCCAGTACACCACCAGCAAGCCGCCGAACGCCGGAAACCCCAGCGCCACCCAGATACGCTCATACAGCCAGTAGCGCGGCGCAAGCCCGGCGGCATCGGCGGCATCGGTTGTGCCGCCTGATGCCTGCCATGCCTGCGCAGCCTGCCCGGCCATATCGCGCATCCGCCATTGCAGCCACAGCACCGGCAGCCAGCAAGCCCCGGCCAGCGCATAGAGCGACAGCGAGATCCACAGCCAGGACGCCGAAGGCGGATACCCCGCCGCATGCATCATGTAAAGCCCGCTCAGCGGCTGAAAGACCACGGCCGGCGCGGTGATCCAGGTGTCGGCGCGCACCACCCAGCGGGTCACCACCGCCATGGCCTGCAGGTTCTTGCTGCGGTTCACGAAGAACAGATAGAAGGCGGTGCCAAAGCCCGTGCCAAACATGAAGGTGGCGGACAAGATATGCAGCCACTTGACGGTCAGGTAGGTCATGCTTGCTCCTCGGTTGGTCCATATGCGGTGGCTTGCCGGCCGACGCTGGTGTCGATGCCGATGTTGGTGCCGATGTTGGTGTCGCTCCCGGCGTGGGCATCGGCATCGAGCTGCAGGAAGAGGGCGAACCACGCCAGCATTGGCAGGTTCTTCAGCACCGGCCCGAAGGGATGCGCCCACCACGCCGGCGCCAGCCAGGTGATCAGCGCGGTATAGCCAAGCACCAGCGCCATCTGCATGGCCCACACCGCGCGGGTGGGGCGCCACAGCACCAGCACGCCAAGCGCCAGGTCCAGCCCCGCGCCCAGCCACACCAGCGGCGCGCGCCAGGCCGGCGGCAGCCCCGCCTCGCGCAGCAAGGCCGTGCCCGCGGCCAGATCCGCGAAACAGACCAAGGCGGTGGCCAGCCAGACCGCGGCAATGGCCAGCCGGGCAGCCAGCAGGGTCCAGAACAGCAAGGCAGGCAGCCGCTCGGCAGCGGTGGCAAAGCCGGCCGGCGCGTGCAAGCGCCGCGCGGCCAAGGTGGCCGCGGCGTGCGGGCTGGCGCTGTTGTCGGTGCGCAGCATGGCCAGGCTGTCGACATCGGCCAGGCTGCCCGGCAGCCTCGCCAGGCATTGCGCCCCAAGGCCGGCCATCCAGCCCGGCACACGCAGCACCCGCGCTGTGCGCAGCCCCATGCCGCCCCTGAGGGCGCCAAGCCAGTCGCCAAACCGCAGCCGGACCGGCCCAACCGCCGCCACCGTGCGCCGGCCCGCGCAGTCAGTGCGCACTACCCGCAGCAGCAGCGCAACCAGGTCGTCGATATGGATCGGCTGCACATGCCCGGCATCCGCCGGCACCGGCAGCAAGGGCAACGCCGCCCAGCGCCGGAACAATGTGGCACTGCGGCCAGACGGCGCATACACCAGCGACGGCTGCACGATCACCCAGTCCAGCGCGCTAGCGCGCAAGGCATCGTCCGCCATGCCCTTGCTGCGCCAGTAGGCGGTAGCCCCATCCGCCGCCGCGCCCAGCGCGGATAGCTGGACCACGCGCCGCACGCCAGCCCGCTCGCAGGCCCGCATCAGGGCAAGCGGCATATCCACGTGCAATGCCCGGAAATGCTGCAGCGCGGTTTCCCGAAAAATGCCCACCGTGTTGACGACAGCATCGGCACCGCGCAAGGCCGCCAGCCAATGCGCCGGCGTGGTCCAGGTGGACAAGTCCGCCGCGACGCGGTGAAGCCGTGGATGACGGGGCAGCGCATCGAGCCGGCGCGCCAGCGCCACCACGTGATGCCCCTCGGCCAGTAAACGGGCCACCAGCGCCGATCCCACCAGCCCGCTCGCCCCGGTCACCAAGATCTTCATCGCGCCACCTGTTCGTTCTGTAATTTCTGTGTAGACAGAAATTACAGAACGGGAGGCGGGAAGTCAAGCGCTGCCGCCCAGGGGGCTGGGGCGGTCCAGCCGACGTTTCTCTCCGGGTTCTGGTCGGGGTATACTCTCCGGGTCGCTGCAACAACAGCGATCGGGAATAGCAGCCCGAAGTACGTAGACGGACGGCCGCCGCTAGGCGGGATTCTCACGTCCGGTGCCTTCGCACGCCCCTATGGGCGGGCCTGGGTTGGGGAGCCTTCGGGCTCGCCGGCACCTACGTTCCGGTCTGCTACCCGGCCTTGCGCCCGCCCACCCCGAATAGCAGCGGGGAGCGGAGTTCGATTCGCTACCGTAGGAGGCACTCTCATGCCCCAATCTTCGCTCGCCCATTCCGGGCAACGCCTGACTCGCCTTAGTCCACTCGCCCACGCACACCGGAACGCCACCGCGACGGAGGCTGCCCATGTTTAGGCACAGCCGCTACGGCGTCACAGCCGAACATTCCGGCGCGGACATGTTCGTGACCGCCCATACCCCATGCGAAAGCCCGCTGAGCCTCGCCGGCGAAAAAGCGGCACAACTCTACGCGCTACTCTTCATGACCCGCGACAGCGCCGCCGCCGGAACATTCGGTGATCTGGTCGCAGACATCCAGGGCCCTCTGCTCTCACTGGCGACCGGACTGGCGCAAGAAATACTGGTGCTGAGCGAACTCGCGGCGGAGCATGGGGAGGACGGGCGCGGCGACGCATAGCGGCGGGTCGCTCGTCACCTGCTTCCATCCAGTTCCAGGCATATTCGGAGTAGCTTCGGGGGAGTTCACAGGCGGGGGATTTTCTCCCCGCCTTATCCCTATGAGACCAACGATGCCGAGAATCTGCATCGCCGATGCCAGCCGTTAGCAAGATGTGGTTTCAGTGTAAAACAGCAATATGCCTAATTTATACTGAAACTCCCGGTGTGCTTCAGACGACCCATGTAGCGCGAGTCCACTCGCACGCGGGCACGCTGGCGACGTATCAGGAGGAAGGGTCAGAGGCGATGCAGCACGCCAGATCGGCGCTTTCCCGCAGAAGAATTGTTCGGCCCGGTCGACAGAGAAGGCCGCGGCTGGGTAAGGATAAGGATCCTCCACCCTACGGAAATCCTCGCCGTGCTGCCTGCGTGGCCCGCCGCGGGCAAGCCGCGTGCTCATCGCGGATATAAGGATGCCAGGCCACCCGGGCTGTGCGTGCCGGAACTCAGCCCGCTTGAGATTCCTTGGCAGGCCGGCGGGCATCCCGGCGCTTGAGCGTATCGCTGGCCACGGATTCCGACAGGAACTGCCACAAGGTGCGAACCCGGATCACCCCATCCCCGGGGCCATCATGGGTCAGGCGCCTCGCCACCTCCTCCAGCTTGCCAAACATCTCCTGGCGAAGCTGCCCGCGCAGCACCGCAAGCAGCTCAGCCGGCACCACCACCTCGTCGCGGTTACCGAACCAGCGGCGCTCCCCAAGCAGCAGCAGCGCGGCCACCACAGCCGCGCCAATCCCCACGTTCTCAAAACCATCGAGATGGAAGCTACTCGCCGCAAAGCACAGCACGGCCACCGCGGCCATTGCGATAAAGGCAGTGCGAAGCAGAACAAATCCGCGAGGATGCGAGATGTAGCGCGCAAGATCCCGGACGGCAGTGATTTCGCCCTGCTCCAGGATATTGAGGACGTTGGTGGTCGAAACTTTCATGATTTTATTGTCTTGTCTCGTTGTTACGGCCGCGCAGGCTAGACTACGCCGCAAAATCGCGCTCCCGGCGCGGCACTCGCAGGACCCTGTCCCCCGCGGAGAACCGGCAGTGTATACGCATGCAGCCAGAGGCGCTTTCCCTGCTGTGTCCGGCTGGACAGGCCGTAGCCAAGAAGATCGAGCCAGATTAATTCGATGGTAGCGCCCGAGCATAGGCCGTCAATTCACCGTTTGCCCTAGCCCGTCATCCTTTCGGGCTAGGTTCTGGCGCTTAAGGTCGGGGCTATGGTCGGGGCTAAGGCCGGGCATGCCCGCCGCCGTGATCGGGCGGGGAGGCAAGGCAACAAGACAATGCCAGTCAGAACGTTACGCCGGGGACTCTCGGCACCTGGCGCGTCTTGATATTGAAATGCGGCTCGCCGTAGGCCTCCAGCAAGCGAATGATCTCCCGGGCAGAATCCGCGCGCGTCGTGCGGATCTCGCTAAGCCGCCGGGGTGCGGTCGCGCCGCTCACTATATAGTGCCGCCGCACCGTCAGCACGGACTCACCGGGCGCCGGAATCAAGACGGGGTGCGCATCCTCCTCCTTGTAGCTGCCATATACCCAGCCCGACGGCGTCAGATGCGCCTCGATCCACGCCTCGCCCGATGCAAACACCGCCGCATCGGCCGCCAGGTTTTTTTCGATTGAATCCAGCATCTGCTTCTGCCCTTCAAGGTGACAACCAGTGCAACAGCGAACCATTCTCGTTAGGCAAACGCAGCGTCGGTACCCCGCCTTGGTAGGACCCACCCCGGCGCAGGGTACGAATGTCTGGACAAAGGCATGCCCCGCCCGGCCACGAATGCCATATCGACGGCGACAGCACATTCCTATCCCCACCTAAGCGTGGCACCTACCTTAGCGGGGTAACTGTAATAGACATGTGCACCAATAATCAGCACCAGCAAGCGTGACCCCTTGCTAATTCCCGATAGGGTGTAGGCACTCCCCGCGCCTACACCCTTTTTTTTGGGTTCATTTGATTTTTAGGTTCATCCGATTTTTGTGTGGGTCGATGCATCGCTGGGCTAATTCCAGCCAACGCTGGGCCAATCCCAGCGCTGCCGTAGCTCCCCTCTCCCGCACGGCGGGAGAGGGGTTGGGGGAGAGGGCGGGCCTGCGCAAAGCGCGAGGCGCATCACGTTGAGCGAGCGCCCGCCCCTCACCCACTGCATGGAAGAGGAGAGCAAACCAGCGTATTGCGTCCAGCATTCGCAGCGGCATGCAGCACCCAAACGAAAGTCAGAGGTCCGTTTTTTAAGGTCATGGCAATCGGCAATGCCAAACAGAGCGCAGCAATAATACATCACAACATGATGTTTTAGATCTAACTGCAAAGCCTTTTATTCATCTCCACGCAAGCACGAATTCGCATCGCCGGGGAAGTCCCTCCCAAGTTATTTGATCCCTCCCTTGGTGGGGAAGTGAAAGCCATGCATGGCCCCTACATGGCCGACGCGTGGCCAGCGCAATCGGACGATGAGTTGGCTCGATCCATCCTCAAGCCGCTCCGTTGCGCACCAGCGGAAAAACGCGAAAAACCCCGGGAAAATCGACAAAAATCGCTTAGCCCAATCGGGTGACAACATACAAACAGAGGCAAGAAACTCCATCATGAACACAAACCAAATTCTTCTGCATTACCCCTTTTAGGGGCATCCCTACTTTTGTCGGGTCCACTCTTCAGTAGGGATAGAAAACACGGCAAAAACGGCCGCTTCGCCTTGAAGATCTACCCCCAAGAGCCATACACTTCGCCGGTCTTCGCGCAGTGATGCACTGCAAGAGCCAAGCGTGCAGGCATCAAGACGCCACCGCCGCAACGTTCATCTCCGCCCTGCAGCTCATCGCAGCGGAAAGGCACCGACGTGTGCCATGTTGAACAAGCGGATTCGTCGCAGCAATCCCAAGCCAGGAGACGGCCAGGAGCGCGGACTTTCGGGTATCAAGGGAATTATCAAGACGTGTTCAAGCTTTCAAGCCTTCTGTCTTTCCGTAGAGCGTTGCTGTTGCTGGGGACGATTCCGGTGCTGGCATCCTGCGCGCTAGCGCCGGGCATGCGCTTTGATCCGCAGCGCCCGCTCGATCCGGAAGATCCGGAATCGGTGCCCAAGGTTACGCAGATTACGCCGGCGTTGGTGCGGGCTATGAAGGCTGCTGCCACGCCGACTAATGCATCGGTGAGCGAATTGTTTGGTGAGCCTGAGGCCTATACAGTTGGCGTTGGCGACATTCTTTCCATCGTGGTGTGGGATCACCCTGAACTGGTGTTTCCTACGCAGACCTACTCGATTGGGTCCACGTACGAAATTCCCAACTACAGCGGCGCAGCCAATGTACCCGGCTATGTAGTCAGTCCCGCCGGCACGATCCAGTTCCCGTATGCAGGCGTGCTCATCGTACTCGGCAAGACGCCTGACCAAATCCGCGGGGAGTTGAGCGCCAAGCTCAAGAATGTCGTCAACATGCCCCAGGTAACCGTGCGTGTGCTCGCCTTCCGCAGCAAGCGCGTATACATGGACGGTGAAGTGAAGACCCCAGGTCCGCAAAACATCGATGACGTACCGATGACGTTGGTTGAAGCGCTCAATCGTGCCGGCGGCGTAAATACGAGCACGGGCGACAACAGTCGTATTCGTATCTCTCGTGGTGGCAAGAACTACTATGTCGACCTGCCAGGGCTGCTACAACAAGGTATTGACCCAAGTCGTGTTCTCCTACGCAACGGCGACATTGTTCGAGTTGAACAACGCGAAGATAGTAGGGTGTTTGTAACCGGTGAAGTGGTCCGCCCGTCCACTGTGCTTCCCCGCAACGGAAGGCTGACATTAAACGAAGCTATCGGAGAGGCCGGCGGCGTGAATCCCACCTCCGCCGATGCAAAAGAGCTGTACGTTATTCGCAGAAACTTGGACGGGGAGCCGCATGTCTTTCATCTCGATGGAAAGTCCCCAGTCTCGCTGGCTCTGGCGGAGTCGTTCGAGCTAAAGCCGAAAGACGTCGTGTATGTCGATGCAGCCGGTGTCGTCCGCTGGAGCCGCGTGATCAATCAATTGGTCCCGAGCGGGAATTTCTTCACCTCCACTGCCAACGCGCTGAAATGATTCGGCACGTACTTGTCGTTTGCCTCGGCAATATTTGCCGCAGCCCCATGGCGGAAGAATTGCTGCGGCACGCATTGCCGAATGTGAATATCGCTTCGGCGGGCTTGGGCGCCCTGGTTGGCAAGCCTCCCGACCCTATTGCCACCGAAGTCATGGGTGAGTCCGGACTGGACATCTCGCAGCACCGTGCCCAGCAACTAACCAGCATCCAGGCAAAGCAGGCCGACCTGATACTGGTCATGGACAGTGAGCAAAAGCATGAAATACAGCGCCGATACCCCGCAGCCTCAGGTAAGGTTTTTCGCCTTGGTGAAATCGCCAAGTTCGATATCCCCGACCCATACCGCCAGCCGCGCGAGGCCTTCGAGCGCGCCTTACAGCAGATACAGCACGGCGTGCAGACCTGGGTGCCCCGAATCCGGGCACTGGGTTGAACCGATCCAGCATCCACAGAATTCGCAGTCTGACCTATGAATCAAAACCCTCCCTATGTACCCGTTGCCGCGCCAGCGGATGACGAGATAGATCTTGTCAAATACCTGGATGTACTGCTGGGCAACCGGCGGTTGATTGCCTGCGTTGCCGCGGTGGTATTGGCGCTCGGGGTGGCGTATGCGTTCCTGGCGCGGCCGGTTTACGAAGCAGATATCCTCGTGCAGGTGGAAGACAATCCCAACAGTGCCAAGAGCTTGCTGGGGGATGTTTCCTCGCTGTTCGATGTGAAGACGGAGGCCACGGCTGAGATCGAGATCCTGCGCTCGAGGATGGTGGTCGGGAAAGCTGTCGACAATCTTCGATTGTATATCGAGGCCAAGCCCAAGTACTTCCCCGTCTTTGGCTCGTGGATCGCTAGCCGGGCCAAGCGGCTCTCCGAACCGGGCCTGTTTGGTATCGGCGGCTATGTCTGGGGAACTGAAGCTATCCAGGTTACAGCGTTCAATGTACCGATCGATCTGGAAGGTGAAAAGTTCAAGCTCACCTCGCTGGGTGAAGGTCGCTTTCGGCTGGAGCAGGGTGACCTGGACAGTCCCATCGAAGGGACTGTCGGTCAGGCCCTGGAGGTAACGCAGGAAATCGGCACGATCACTATGCTGATTAATGAACTCAAGGCCAAGCCTGGCTCGGTTTTCACTCTCGTCAGGAACTCGAAATTGAAGACGCTGGAAGATCTTCAGGACGACCTGAAGATCGCGGAGAAAGGCAAGCAGAGCGGCATTATCGGTGCATCGCTCCAGGGCAAGGATCCCGGTCTCACTGCCGCAATCTTGAACGAGATCGGTGATGAGTATGTCGCGCAGAACATCAAGCGCAAGGCCGCCGAAGCCGAGAAGTCGCTGCTTTTTCTTGGAGACCTTCTGCCTCAACTCAAGGCTGAGCTTGAACGTGCAGAAGTCAAGTACAACAGCATGCGTAACAAGCGAGGGACGTTCAACCTGAGCGAAGAAGGGAAGGCCTACTTGCAGGACGCAGTCACCTCGGAAACCAGTCTGCTCGAACTCAAGCAGAAGCGCGCGGAGCTGTTGACCCGCTTCAGGCCTGACCATCCTTCCTTGCAGGCATTGGATCAGCAGATCGTCGCACTAAGCGCAAAGGTTGGAGATGTGACGAGGCAAATGAAGACGTTGCCCGACCTTGAACAGGATACATTGCGCTTGATGCGAGATGTGCAAGTCAATAATGATCTCTACGTCGGCGTGTTGAACAATATGCAGCAACTCAAGCTGGTAAAGGCCGGTAAGGTGGGCAACGTGCGCTTAGTAGACAATGCGCGCATTCCAGAAGAGCCAGTTAAGCCCAAGAAACCTCTTGTTATCGCTCTTGCGGCCGCGCTTGGCTTGATCCTGGGTATAGTCGTCGCATTTGTACGCAATGTTCTTTACGGCGGTATTACTGATGCACAGGATATGGAGCAGCATACGGGGTTGAACGTTTATGCCACCGTTCCTCTTTCTCGGACGCAGGTAGCCCTGACTGATGACATCCGTTCGCGTAAGCCCGGCCAACACCTTCTGGCCAATCACTATCCGAACGATCCCTCCGTCGAGAGCCTGCGCAGTCTTCGCACCGCGTTGCAATTCGCCTTACTGGATGCGGACAATAACCGCGTGCTGCTGTCCGGGCCTACGCCGGGTGTGGGTAAGTCCTTCGTGTCGGCAAATCTAGCGGCGGTATTGGCGGCAGGTGGCAAGCGCGTACTGCTGTTGGATGCAGACATGCGAAAAGGCTATCTCAACCAGTATTTTGGGAAGGATCGGAAACCAGGTTTATCTGATGTGTTGGCCGGTGAAGCAAAGCTGGATGACGTAATTCATCACAACTTGGTTGACGGTCTCGATTTTGTTAGCACGGGCACCATTCCTCCAAATCCGGCAGAATTGTTGCTTAATGATCGCCTCGCTCATTTGCTGGACGGCTTTAGTGAGCGCTACGATCTGGTGTTGATCGACTCGCCGCCCGTCTTGGCCGTATCAGATTCCGCCATTTTGGCTGCTCGTTGTGCCACTGTATTTCTGGTTACGCGGTTCGAGAAGACAACCATTGGCGAGGTTGCAGAGAGTGCAAAGCAACTCCGAAATGCGAACGTCGATGTTAAGGGTGTGATATTCAACGGACTAGATCCAAGTGCGTTTCGATATGGCTACGGCTCCAAATATGGGCGATACCGGTATGCATACTACGGGTACGTGACGTCAAATGACGCTTGAGTGCTTAGCCATGCCAGTTACCCCTAGATGGGGGATCCCTAGATTTGGAAATTCTCTATGATGAATGCTGCAGTGCCGCATGTGGGGAGAGAGAGCTTTCGTCATGCTCGGATCGCGACCTCCAACTGGGGCACTCGTTTTGCACGAAATGTATGCGGCCTTCGCGCTTCGCCCAGAATGCTTAAGGGTGAAGTGCTTTAGCTACGCGTCTTCCCGAAAGTGAAAAGACGTCTTCGGATTCATAAATATGAAGCTCGGTACAATAGGAGGCGTAAAGAACAAAGCGCTTTCCTTCATTCGTCATCCTGGGTTTCGCCGTCACGCGGCTAATAGTGGTTGGGTCCTTTCCGAGTATTTTTTTAGAGTATTTTCGGCGCTGGTTGTTGGAATATATGTCGCGCGATATCTCGGGCCTGCGGACTTTGGTCTCTTCACATATGTTACTTCAATAGTGGCATTTGCCGCGGCATTTTCGCGCCTCGGATTCGATGGAATCCTCGTCAAAGAGCTTAATGTTCCTCAGTACGATAAATCTAGAATCGTATCCGCAGCATTCTGGCTTTCCCTGGTGGCAGGAACGGCTGCGCTCCTCTCAGTCTCAATTGCCACAATTCTACTGGATCAATCCACCGCAAAATATCAGATTCTCGCCAGTGGCATATTAATACTTCAGCCCCTTGCTGTCATTGAGCAGGTACTCTATTCGCGCCTAATGGCGAAGCGCGTGGCATTCTGCAAGAGTCTGGTGATAGTCGCTTCCTCGGGTCTTAAGGTGCTGGCCGTCGTCAGTGGTGCTGATCTAACGTTATTTTGTATATTGGCATCCGTTGATCACATCTTTCTTTCCGCATTATATTTATACCAGGCCAGGAATTTAGGCATCAAATTCTCTGGAATTTCCGACGCCATTAAGCTAGCGAGGTACCTCGTATCCAAGTCCTGGCCACTCCTTGTCACGGCACTTGCTGTCACCATTTACATGCGATTGGACCAGGTGATGATACGTGTAATGCTTGGTGAACACGACGTAGGGATATATTCTGCGGCGATAAAGATTTACGAAGGTTGGGCGAATGTGCCCTATCTTCTCTCCATATCATTATTTCCGGCGCTTCTTAACGCGAAGGCTAGAGATGAGGGCGAATTCAAAAAGCGCCTTGCCCAGGTCTTCGCTTTGGTATTTTGGGCCTCAATCACCATTTCTGCTATAAGTTTCTTTGTGGCAGAACCTCTAATAATTCACACATTTGGTAAGGCATTTTTAGGTGCATCTGATGTGCTATGGCTAGTGATGCTATCTTCGAGCTGGCTTGCGCTTGGCTCTGTGTCAGCCAGGTATCTTATTGCTGAGGGATTGCAACGAAAGATAGCGTTCAGAACGGTGGTTGCCGCCCTTCTGAATGCGGGATTGAATCTCGTACTAATTCCGAAGCAGGGCATTCAAGGGGCCGCACTGGCGACGCTCATATCGATGTTCGTCGCGCACTATTTAATGGACTGGATCGATCCGGATCTGCGCCCTCTATTGCGAATCAAACATAAAGCAATGTTTGGAGTTTAAATTATGAAAGAGAAAAGCAGAATCGTGGATCCGACAGAATGGTTGGAGTTGGAAAAAGTAGTTAAGGGCTTGGTCGATGGAGCTAAAGGTGATGTCTATTATGTGCCAAATGAGGGGAACGGTGGAGACGCACTGATTGCCTCTGGAATGTGGCAGTTCTTTGATGATATTGGTGTAAAGCCACGGACAATAAAATTGAATTCACTCCGGGATGGAATGACCGTTATATATTCCGGGGGCGGTAATTTTGTGCCGAATTATGGTGAATGTGCCGCCTTTATTGAAAGGTGTCTTCGTGTAGGTGTGCATGCCGCTTTGGTTCTTCCCCATACAATTAGAGGTAATGTTGAATTGCTTGGGAGTCTCGATGATCGCTTTACGCTTGTGTGCCGTGAGCATCGGAGTCTGAATTGGGTTCGCAGTAACGCTCCGAATGTTCGATCATTTTTCTGTCCAGATATGGCCTTTAGGATAAGAGTGAATGATTTATACCTGCGAGCGAATAGAATTAAAGGCATATCAAATCTTGCCCTGCACCTTGCGAGCAGACCAAAGACACTTGCTAAATATTTATTATGGATGTACCGCACGAAGGGAGTGGTTCCTAGCGACACTGGGGCGTTAAATATATTTCGCGTCGATGGTGAAGCTCCACCTGATCAGGTTGGCGTGGCAGCTCAAGACTTATCGAACTTGTATGGATCTAACTACTATTCGCGCGAAGAATGTGATCTTGTTTCATCCAGATTTCTCAAGATATTGAGCTCGGCGAATCATATCAACACCAATCGACTTCATGTTGGAATTGGTGCTGCTTTAGTAGGGAAGTCGGTCACGCTCTATGATAATTCTTACGGAAAGAATCGAGACATCTACGATGCGACGCTGCATGGATCGAAGGTAGTAAATTTTGGAGGAATAGCCTCCAACAGCAATGGCCTACAGGCGTTACAGAAAGTGCGGGTATAGGTATGAAAATTTCACTAGTTTTGGCTACAAAAGGCCGCACTAAGGAATTGGCGCATTTCATAAATTGTCTTAAATTCCAGACACATCAGAATTTTCAACTAATTGTCGTTGACCAGAACGAGGATGATAGGCTTGTATCGATTATAGAAAACTCCGGAATAGATGGAATTTTGCATTTGCGGTCGTCGCCAGGGCTATCTAAAGCACGAAATGTTGGTTTACGGCACGCCATCGGCGAGGTTATCGCCTTTCCGGACGACGATTGCTGGTATTCGCAAGATACCCTTAGAGAGGTAAGTTCAGTTCTCAGCAAGAACACAAGCATCGATGGCGTGGTGGGTCGTTTCACAGATGAAGTTGGGCGGAGTGAACGAGCCTGGTCTAAAACGGGGCTGACGCTTGATCGAACTAGCGTGTGGAGAAATGCAATTTCTTTCACGATCTTCCTGCGAGCGCCGGTTGTGAAAGAGATTGGAGAATTCGATGAAACACTTGGCGTTGGATCTGAAACACCTTGGCAATCTGGAGAGGAAACCGACTACCTCATCCGTTGCATTGACCGGGGGTTCAAGATCATCTTTGACCCGCTTATTCTTTTATACCACCCCGTAAAAATCGAAGGTAGTGCGGTTACCGACGAAGCCATCCGCAGGGCAGCGCTGTATGCGCCCGGAGCGGGTCGAGTATTCCGAAAGCACGACTATTCGTTGCACTTCGTGCTCAGGTCATTAACGGCATGTCTTATTCGAGCTGCAATTGGAGTTATTAGGAATGATCGTCAAGCGGTGAGATTGCAACTAGCTATCGCGAGGGGTCGTATTGCCGGATGGTTCGCTAAGCCTGCGAGCTAACTATGCAAGTACCAAGTAACAGAACTTCCCCACCACTAGCAATACCGCTACTTATCGCGGTGATGCTTATGATTGGTGCTTTCGCTAACAGCGCTCGGACGCTTGCGCATGGCGTAGATGTGTATTTCACTTCAATCTGGGTCGGCTTCCTTCTCCTATGGATGCTCTGGAATAAGCTGAGGCGCCGTCGATCTCCCTTCCGGGGTGTATCTCTCGTAGAGATTGAAAGTAGAGTTTTTGTCCGTTCGGTTGTTGCGATAACAGTGGCATTTTCCGTTTTCCACTATGCGGTGGCAGGTATTCCACTGCTTTCAAGTGATCCCGATGTTGCCAGAATGGAATTTATGCAATCCGGCATCGCGTTCAAGATTATTAAGATTTATGTGCCATTTCTTATTATCTACGTTGCCGCGTGGTTCGCATTGTCACAGAGAGTTAAGGCAATCGATTGGCTTCTTTTTATCTGGCTACTAATTTCGTACTCGCTTACTGGTGGTAAAGGTGCTGTTCTTTGGGCTGGGGTTCTTATTATATTGGGACGCCGCTGTAGTGGAAAGAGACTGAGTTTTGCAATATCAGCTATTGCAGGAATTTCTATTCTCCTGATAACGCTTTTCTTGTTCAAGATTGTGTATGGCGCGCACGACCTGATTGAGGCGGCTCTCGGTCTGCTGGAAAGGCTTACTGCGACAAGTGAGTTTGGATTGCACGTCGTTGTAAACGATGCTGGTAGTGCGTTGAGTTCGGACTCCGTTTTTAGATTCGCTTTTGATGTTTTTGATAAATATTTTGGTCAAGGATATGAGGGGTTTACTCCATCGCTGGGGCGAGAGGTCACTGCTCAATATTATGGTGGGGATGTTTATTCCTATATTTGGGAGTTGACTGTAACAATATTTGGTGATTTCTATATTCTCGGCGGGGAGACTGCTGTCGGGCTGGGGATTGTTTTAGGGGTCATCCTACTGAACTTACTTTGGGCGCTTGCTATGCGTCAACGTACATTATATGCAAGGGCTTTTTTTATTATGATTTGGTTTCACAGCGTTTTGTATACTCTCACGGGATCTGTTGTTACAGAAATTTTGGTGAGAACTCTGCCGTTCATTGTTTTTTGGCTCGGAGGGCTAACACTGAGTCAAATCTTTGAGAAGAAATCCTCGAGACTTGTCAAGCGCTCGCGGATGTTAAATCATGCCTAAGCACGATACTTCGTTGCGACTCCTGATAGATGGTTTTTGGCTGGATAAGCCACGTGGCCTCGGCCGGTATATGAGAGAGGTGGTGGATGCCCTTGATCGCTATTCTCCAGAGTGGCTAGAAGTCTATGTTGCATTGCCCGGCTCGCTTCATCTAAATATTCCCGCGTTCAATAGAATAAAGGTAGTGAATGGACCTCGTCTGCCTTACCCACTGTGGGAGCAAGTTGTAGTTCCTTTGTTAAGCAAACGAATCGGCGCCGATGTTACTCATTTTCCATACAATACAATCAGTATTTTTTCCTCACCGAGGTCTTCTGTTGTTACGGTACACGACTTGATATTCGAAGAGTCTCTCGGGGTTGGCCTATATCAAAATTTAGGAAATCTATACCGAAGACTGCTTATGCGATGGATCGGATGGCGTGCACCGAAGGTCGTTACGGTCAGTCACGCTTCGGCAGGCGCTCTTACGCGATCGTTTGGTATTAAGCCTATGGTGATGTACACGCCAGCGGAAACGGTCCGTCTGCATTTGACTGAACAGGGAGATGAGGAATCGGCTGGCACTCGGCGTATCGTGCTGCATATTGGTGGAACGTCTCCACACAAGAATTCGAGGTTAACAATCGAAGCTTTTCGATCACTTAAGCGACAAGATATTTGCTTGATTGTTCTCGGACTCCCGTCCGATTCTGAACTTGCACAAGAATTCGCGTCTGATCAAGTAATCTTTCCAGGGTGGGTCTCGGATGATCAAGTGGCCAATTACCTGCGCCGCGCAGAAATGATGCTATTTCCTAGTCTGAAAGAGGGTTATGGGTTGCCAATTATTGAGGCTTTCACTGCCGGCCTACCCGTTGTTACTTCAAATCTGCCGCCAATGAACGAGATTGGTGCGGGTGCTGTTCTCGAGGTGAATCCAAACTCGATTGAGTCTATTTCTTCTGCTATTTCTCAGCTACTGGATAGTGCGCATCTTCGAGATGAGCTGGTGTCGGCTGGAAGAAGGAAAATGGAAGAGATTAATGGTCTTAATTTTTGCGAGGCGTTAGTTTTATTATATCGCTTGAGCAAGGAGGGTTGACATGAGCGGAAAGAAGATAGTGATTGTTTCCAACCTATTTCCATTCCCCGTTGATAATGGGAAGAAGGTAGTTATCAATGGGTTGCTACGGTATTTTCTGAAGCGTTTCGGATCGGAGTCGGTTCATTGGGTGATTTTGGATGATCGCGATGAGTCTCTGCCATCGGAAGGTGGATTGCTGCAGCGGAACGTGCATTACATTAAGCCGCCGGGTATTTACAGAAAATTGGTAAATGTAATTTATCATTCGGTTATAGTTAGAAAGAAGAGCTTGCAGGAGTCAGTTTTTTGGTCTCGCAGAGCGAGCAAGGAGTTACATGAAAAGCTGCAGCAGCTTGGGCCAACTATAGTGCTTTTTGATACTGTCCGTTTTGGACAATATCGCCGCCCGAAATCTGATTGGATTTCGCTACTATATCTGGACGATTTGTTTTCGGTTCGATACGCCCGTATGAGTGAGCAGATAGAGGTGGGTATGTCACTGGGTGATAGCATATTTGGGAATTTCGGAAGATTTATCCCGACTTTTGCTAGGCGTCTCGTCGAGAATAGTGTGAGGTTGCAGACACACTTACTTTCATTTGAGAAAAGAAGAATTGCACGCAGTGAGTGCGCGCAATCGATAGAATTCGATCGGGCGATCTTACTTAATGATGAGGAGGCAGAGAAGCTTTCCACGGAGATTCGGCGCAAAGTGGATGTCATTAGGCCATGGGTGCGCCAGCCCGTAACCATGGAAAGACGATTTGATGGACAGCCGAAATTCGTTTTTCTGGGTTCTCTAAATATTCCTCACAACGAAGTGTCGCTGTATAATTTTTTGAGTACGGCCTTTCCGAAGCTTATTGAGAAGTTGCCGAATTCGGAGCTAATAATTATAGGGAAAAATCCAAGTGAGAGATTGCGGAGTAAGGTGGATTCGCTCGGTGGGCGTGTGCGTATGATTGGTTATGTCGAAAATCTTGCGCCGATTTTGTCTGGCTGTTGTGCCATGATCGTGCCACTACTTTTCGGTAGTGGGGTGAAGCTGAAGGCTCTTGATGCATTCGCTCAAGGGCTGCCACTGGTTAGTACCGCGATTGGCGTCGAAGGCATTCCGGTTAAACACGGTATCCATTGCTTTATAGAAGATAATGTGGAGGACTTCGATTCGTGGCTGATCAAACTAACGGATTTGAAAATTAATAACCAGATGTCGGAGGATGCAAAGGGTTTTTTTCGCGAACTCTATAGCGAAGAGGCAGTTTTTTCGAATTATGATGGCGTTTTTTGGGCTGACGAGATTCCAGGTTTGGCCTAGTTCCATCCGGTGCAAGCTCTTATTCCCTTAGCTGTTGTCCATAGTAGGCTTTTGCATGCTCCCTGGGTGCCTGATAATCTCTGGTGACCTTCTTGCGACGCTGGGAGCCAGCGGAACGGCACCGGAACGGAGCATGCTGGAAGACGCGGCAACCCTACCTCTTGCGTCAGATGTATTGCGCCTGGTGTGTCGCCGCTGAAGTCATTAAGTCACGAACGCCATGTGCTGCCATTGAGCCGTTCTTCGGCAACCTCCTGACTCCACGTAAGGGATTGCGCGGTTTCTGAGGGAGTAGTGAAGTTCCGGGAATCTGTGCGATCTGTCTCACTAACTTGGAGTATGGGTGGCCAATCAATGAGGCATGGCGCCCGGATCCGCTGATCCGACTGCTCGCAGGGCGAGCCTAGTATGCGCTCGGCGCCAAATTTAGCTAGGCGATCACGGTCAAGCGGGAACTGCTGTTGGTGCCCTCAGGTTGCCAGCTCATCCGTATGACGGTTGGCGGCCGAGGTTGGGCAGATCAACATCTTTTCAAGTACTGTCCGCGCGCCTAGCTCACACACGGCCATCGCCGGCCACGGGTTCTGAGGTGGCGCAGAAGTGGCGCCGGTACGATCACTCCTCGGCCGCGGGCGTCGACCAGGGTCCCTCTTGCATCAAGGGTGTAACGGATCAGAGCCATTTGTCTACCTCATACGAGATTCTGTACGTACCGCCTGGTGCCGGTACGGTGGCTCCGGTTTGGTTCAGCAGGCGGATAACGCCAGTTCCCTTGCCGGTCACATAAGCCTCCGCGAACAGCCCTGAAAGGCTCGACGGTGCCGCCACACGCAGTGGCGTACCAAAGCCAACATTTGCGAGCGCCGCCACAGGGGACTGAACCATAGCGCCGTTTGCGATATCGCCAGGTGTCCACGTCACGCTCACATACACGTGGCGGGTTGTGCCGCGACGCTCGCTGCCTGTGCCTTGGTTGATGCATGGCAGATCGAAGTGATCGCCGCCGCCCGAATCGAAGACGGTATTGGCAGTATAGGATTCAAACGAATATGCGGTAGCACCCCCGTTATAAGAATTCCCAGCGCTTGACACATAGATTGAACTGGTTCCCATGCCATCGTTGTTTGCGCGTATGCAGCGGACCGGACCGGCGCCATAAATGCCGGATGCAGTCATATCGAGATCGGTCGCATTTTGGCCACCCCGCGCAAATGTGCACCCGATTATCGAGAGCGCCAATTCAGAATCATTTCCCCTATTGGAGAGAAGGATATGACACCCGTAAGTCGCATCCCACCCTGAGGCGATGAACCGGCTATTCGATACGGAGAATGAGCGTGGCTGATAACCGAGATTGGTGGTCTTCCTAGCGGTGTTCTGATTTCCGCCAATAGCGAGGGCAAATTCCTTGTTCTTATCCCATTGAACTCCTGAGATATTTACGCCCTGAACGTTGTCGAACAGCAAACCTTTACTGTTAACCTCAACTTTGCCGCCGCGGAAATTGTTATTGCCGCCACCGCCATAAGCAAGAAATGCGGCACCATCATAGTAATTCGAACCAACACCACCCCTCAATAAAGGGCCAATGTTATTATAGAAGTTGTCTGTAGATTCCCAATCGCCGCACGCATTCAGCCGCACACCGTTTGTCGTGGCTCGGCTTACATTGCAACCAATGATCCTAAAGCCACTGGTCAGGTAGCCATCTAAGCAGCGTTTCGCGCCGTAGAATAGGCAGCCGGTGATGGAACCAACGCGAGGGATCTGTGTGGAATTCGCAATGCCCTCCGCCCCAAAGCGGATAATGCTATCGACAGTTGCGGGCGCATTGAATCCGAGATTCTTAATCGTGAATTTCTGGACAGCACGCATGTCAAGGACAGAGGAAAACGTCCCCGAAGCGGAAATTGACGCAGGCATATCGGCACCACTATCATACGCGCGGTGCCCATCATCGCCAAACAGCGTCAGCCTTGTAACGAGCTGATTCCGGTCAAGCGTCGGGTTCGCAGTAATTCCCGCCGTAGTCATGAATTTTCCTGGGTGGAAATAGACGGAGGCCGGCTGATTGAGCGAAACCGCGTAGGCAATAGCCCTCCCGATTGGCGTGGTGTCATCAGAAACGCCGTCCCCCTTCGCCCCGAACCAAGCTACTTTGATAGCGCCACGATATTGACGCTTCCATCGCCGCCCATTCGCCGCCACGATGATCGTACCGCCGTTGTCTGCGCTGGTGGTGTCGCTGTCATCGCCGACAAAGCTGCCGGCGATACCGCTTGACTGGCCCGCACCGAGCGGCCCCGTGACATAGACCGCCTGCGCACTACCGCCGTAGGCGCGCAGCGCCGTATAGTCCGCCAGCGCCTTCACCCGGTCGGACAGATTTGCCATTGCCTCGCTCACTTGAGCACTTCCAGCGCGGCCGTAGCAGCTGAGTCCGAACCCGCATAGCGTCACAATCGCGGCACGTCGTCTTCCGTCCATACATCCCCCGGTGATAGCACGATGCCCGCATTATTCACCGTTCCCGTGCAATCTCCAATAGCCAGGGGGCGGGCTCGCATTGCGCATGCCCCAAACCTTGCGTGCCGCTTCAGGCGGTAGCACTCGACGCGCGAGCCGCCGAGGCCGAGCAGTTCATGCATATTGATGTGCCAAGCATGAGTCGCAGGCAGTTCGATCACAAGTTGGTAACAGGATTCTGGCGATCTAACTGAATACTCATCGCCAATAGCGCGAAGCGGGCAGCCTGCTTTTTTGTACGAGCGTTCGGTCAGGTGAACTGCTCCTGAACCTCCGGCTCGGGCTTCCGGGCGTCCGCAGGCAGACGGCGAGTTATCCTGGCGGCCGCCAGGCGGAGCCCGTGCAATGCAAGTACGAGACTGCATATTCCCAACTCCCGCAATTGGCACTGCGCCCTCTCACTTTCATATGCCTTGCGTCGTTTCAGCTAGATTGTTGTTCTCGACTGCCTATGCGCGACCATACTTGTCTTCGAATCGCACAATATCGTCTTCACCCAAATAGCTTCCCGATTGGACTTCGATCAATTCAAGCGGTATCTTTCCTGGGTTTTCTAGGCAATGGATTTCGCCAATCGGTATATATGTGGACTCATTCTCGGATAGAAGGTACTCTTTTTCACCATTCCGGATCCTAGCCGTTCCAGAAACAACGATCCAATGTTCGGCGCGATGATGGTGCATCTGGACAGAGAGTTTTGCTCCAGGATTCACGGTTATTCTTTTGACTTGGTAGCGAGATCCGCTCTCCACGGAGTCATACGTGCCCCAAGGCCGAGAAACTTGTCTGTGCTGACTACCTTCGGTTCGACCGAGGTCCTTTATCTTTCCTACTAGTTCCTTTACGCGTTGCGCCTCATCGCGATTCGTGATGAGCACTGCGTCTGTAGTCTCAATAACAACAAGATCGGAAACTCCAATTGTTGCAACAAGACGGCTGGATGCGTGAACTAGGCAACGTTGAGATTTCTCTGTAAAGACGTCGCCTTGGATCATATTCTCATCGGAGCCCACCTTTCCAAGCTTCCAAACCGCATCCCATGAGCCAACATCGCTCCACGGTGTATCCAGGGGTACTAGGGCGGCTCTGTTGGTCCGCTCCATTACAGCATAGTCAATAGAGTCGGCTTCGCAAGCTGAAAATAGATTTCGATCCAGTCTAAAGAACGAGGAGTCGCCGCTGCCTTTAGCGACTGCTTCCTTTACTGATTGAAGTATATGTGGTGAGTGATGCTGTAATTCATCTAGATAGATCGATGCTCGAAATACGAACATTCCACTGTTCCAGTAGTAGCCACCATCCGCCAAGTAACGAGTGGCTTTCTCAATAGAAGGCTTCTCGATGAAACGCGAGACGCGTAGAGCCGAGGATCTATTGATTAAACTATCGGATGAGTGAAGTGGTTCATCAGAGCCAAGAATATACCCATAGCCTGTAGCCGGTTCGGTCGGTAGCGCACCGAATGTTACTAAATAACCGGCGCTCGCCACCTCAATGGCGGTATTGAGGGAGGCCGAAAACTTCTCAGAGTCCGCGATCACATGATCGGAAGGTAGCACGACTAGTATCGGGTCGGAACCATCCTCAATCGCCCGAAGGGCCGCAGCGGCAATCGCTGGCGCGGTATTGCGAGGAGTAGGCTCCAATATGAGCTCGAAATCGTCTATGCCAATCTTCCTAAGTTGTTCTGCCACAACGAAGCGATGATCTTCATTTCCGACTAGAAGCGGGGGGCGCTTGAGAGGTACTTTTCCTATGCGACCTATTGTTTCCTGAAGGAGGGAACGTTCTCCCATGAGGGGTAGGAATTGCTTGGGGTAGGCTTCACGAGATAGAGGCCAAAGCCGTGTTCCAGAGCCTCCGCACAGAATTACCGGTTGGATATCGATTTTCATTTTCGACGAGTAGTCAGGATTGGGCCATGTCTAGGTTGTGCTGCAGAGACTATGAATTATCAAGTTGTATAGGGCGAAGTCCCTAGATGCTTGGGGCGGTCGAAAGCCATTGACACGGACTGTTCTCTCTGTTGGGATCTTCCTCGTCGTGGATGGACCAGAGTGGGCTAGCAACGGGAGTTTGTTTGCAAGACCGAGAGCACTCGACCAGGGATGCCTTGGTCTTGCCATTAGTACGCATTCTGTCCAGTCCAGCCCTTGAATGCGGTCCAGAAGATGATGCGCAAGTCCATCCAGAACGACCAGTTGCGGATGTAGAAGATGTCGTGCTCAACGCGCTTGGCCATCTTGTCCAGCGTATCGGTCTCGCCGCGGTAGCCGTTGATCTGCGCCCAGCCGGTGATGCCGGGCTTGACGCGGTGGCGGAGCATGTACAGGTCGAGCTGTTCTTTATAGATATTGTTGTGGGCCATGGCGTGCGGGCGGGGGCCTACCACGCTCATCTCGCCTCTGAGCACGTTGATGAACTGGGGCAGCTCGTCCAGGCTGGTGCGGCGCAGGAGGGCGCCGATCGGGGTGATGCGGCTGTCGCCTTTGGTGGCCTGGGTGACCACGCCGTGCTCGTCGTGGGGTTTCATGCTGCGGAACTTGTAGACGTGGATCACGCGGCCGTCCAGGCCCAGGCGTTCTTGCTTGAAGAACACCGGGCCGGGGGAGCTGCGCTTGATCAGCACGGCGATGACCAGGAACAGCGGGGAGAGGGCCGCGAGTACCAGGGCGGCAAAGCTGCGGTCGAATGCTGACTTTACTGCGCCACGCACGCCGAGTGATGGCGGGCGGTTGAGTTCTACCGCGGGCATGCCAAGAAAATCGCCCACCTTGTGGTTGAGCAGGTCAAAGTCCAGCAGGCTGGGGATCCATTTGATGTCGATGAAGTCGTTGCGCAGCGAGTACGCAATGCTCTGCATCTGGCGGGTGGCGCTCATGGGGAGCGTGATCCAGACTTCGTCGATCTTGTGCTGGCGCGCGAAGTCCGCAATCTTGGCGCTGTCTTCCACACGCAGCACACCGGCCGGCGTGGCTTCGACCGGCGATGCGTAGATGCCCCCCACCCTGTAGCCGGTGCGGCGGTTGGCGGTGGCGCGGAGGTACATTTCCTGGCCGGTGCGGCCGTAGCCAACGATCAGTACGTGCTTGGTGTTCACACCGGTGCCGCGGACAAGGCTCAGGAGGGAGCGGCTGGCGATGTGCAGCACCAGCAGGCCAACGATGGACCCGACATACCAATAGGTGGCCCAAAGGCGCGAGAGCGAGTCGGCTTGATGGAGGAGGAAGCAGACCAGGATGCTGATCAGCCAGACCAGGGTCCAGCCGGCCAGCATGCGTGTGAAGAGGGAGAAGGCGCTGCGGCCACGCCAGGAGGCGTACAGGTCGAACGCGGGCAATACGATAAACGCGACGGTGCAGCCGAAATACTGGATGAACTGGTGGATGGGCGCGCTGGGCGTGGCGTCCGTTGCGAAGCGTAATTCGGTTGCCAGGTAGCCGGCAATCCAGATGACAGCTACGTCCAGCAGGCGTGCGGCCAGCGTTAGCTGGTCGTAATGCCTGGCAAACATGTCGCGATAAACTCCCATGATCTTCCCCGAAAGCGTTCGCAATCCCGCCGCACGCTGGTGCGGCCGAACCATTTATCCCCAATTGGTAAAGGCGACGTGCCATTGACTACGTCGGCCCGGCCATGCGCGCTGTCTCAAATGGCATGGCGTTTTTGATCGGACGAAGGAAGTCGGCGCTGGCTGCAGCGTGTGCAGTCGATTCCGTGGCACTTGGGGCGGCTGACCCTGGCGCCCATACGTCGTCCATGCAAGGACGCGTCGCTGGAATATCGTCGCTTCGTTTTAAACAGGCGCTATGGGCGCCGGTTTGCTCGTCTTATCGATGGGGCAGATAGTGCGGCGCAGCGACATCTACCGGTACCCTGCGAGAGAAGGGAACGCGAGGGGATTGTTGGCATCATGGCGCGGGGTTGCTGGCGAGGCCGCGCATTGCGCTCGGGACTTGTGCATGCTGGGGCGGTCTTGGTGCCGATGGATGATGTTGGTGCGTGGATTGTTCAATGACGTATCGAGTTTGTATCAGGATCGATATTTGATTTTTCTGGTGCTTCGGACCTTTGTGTGGGTACTGTATGGGGGAGCTACGGCAGTGCTGGATTTAGCCCAGAGATACATCGACCCACACGAAAGTCGGATGAAGCCTTTTTCTAAAGGCGGGGGATTTTCTCCCTTTGAATTTTCTATCCCCGCTTCAGAGGGGGGATTGCCGGATGAATGCGGATATTAGGTAGGGGAAATGGCTGCGATCTCTCTCGCGCTGTCTTGCAGCTTGCCCCCTTTTGCGGGTGCAGCCGGTTCTTATAGCCGCTGTCCAGCGGCAGCGCCTTCTCGCCCCGCGCCTCATCGCGAAAGCCCGACGGCGGAAGGCTTGCGGGCGAAGGCTGTAAGTGATTTTTTTGACGCTTTTTTGTGTTGGCGGGGGTGGCCGGGCGGCTGGCTGACCCGGCTCAGGCGCTGGCATGCCGGGCTGCCGGTGTGGCTGACGCGCCAATCGGAGCCCGTCACCAGGTCAATCACCGCACCAATTGCCAAAAAGTGAGACGCACGGTCAAGAGGCGCGCGGGTGTGGCTTTAATCTTGGACGCTAGAGACCATTGTCTATAAGGCGTGCGCGAAAGGGGGGATGCTTGGCGACCCCTGCCCCGGAACTCGAAGAGAGGGGGGAACCGACGCAGCCGGGGCAATGCCGGCAGCGATCCGGTGTCTTGACGGGTCAATAGGCGTACGACGGGAATGATGGGGGTGTTGGTGATGGCTGATCTATCTGGTTTGGCTGGTTTGGCTAGTTTGTCTGATATGTCTGGAGCGACGGAGCAGGGCGGGGGCACCCTGAGCCGCGAGCAGCTCGATGCTTACTTTGCTTCCTACGTGGGTATGGAGGGGGGCAGTCCGGCCAGCGCGGTTTGGTTCTGCGACGCCATGCCGACTTCGGATAGCACGCGGCTGCCCGCGCAGCTTGTCCCGGTGCTTGAGGTGCCGGCGTGGGATGCGCAATTCAGGCTGCGCCATCTGCGCGAGATGGCCAAGTGGCAAACGCACCAGCGCATCGCGCGCATCATGGCGGCGGCCCGGGAGATGGTGCTGTTCGGCCGGGACGATAGCGGCGATTGGCAGCGCTACCTTGCGCAATATCTTTACCGGCCGCGCGGATGGGATTTCAAGCTGAGCTTGTTCCCCTTGGCCATCCGTTCTGAGAACGGGTTGCCGTGGACACAACTGCACGGCAACCAGCCGGAGCTGAACCCCAAATCCAAATACCTTGCGCTGTGCCGCAATGGTGCCCGGTTCCGCTTTATCGCCCAGTTGCGCCGGCTCGAGCGGCCCAAGGTGGTGGTTTGCCTTGGCGAGCGCTTCGAGGCGGATTACCTGCAGGCCTTTGGCATGCGGGGCGTGCCATATACCACACACACATTGCAGCCGGCCGATCAGGCGAGGGAGTTGCGCGTTTATGTCAGCGAGGGGACAAACCTGATTATTTGCCCCTCGGTGGCCGGGGCGGCCGGATTAGCGTCCGATGTGCTGCTGAACGCCATGGGGCGTTTTATCAGCCAATGGCTGACCATGGCCGATTTTCAGGTAAGGCCGCACGAGGCGGAGCTTTGCGAGGCGGAGTACTACCCGGCCTGAGATGGCGATGCAGTGGCCGCGGGCGCGCAGCTCAACGCTGTTGCCGATGCAGCCACTGCCGGAAGTCATCGCCTTGCACTGCGAACGCGGCTAGCCTGAATTCGGTGTTCTCGGGGCTGGTGGCATAGGCGCGCAGGTCGCTGGGCGACATGCCCAGGGATCGGCGGAACGCACGGGTGAAGTCCGATGCGCTATTGAAGCCCAGTCCGTAGGCGATATTGCTGATCGGCAAGCTGGGGAACTTCACGAGGTCGGCGGCGGCGGCGCGCAGGCGGCTCTTGCGGATATAGGCCTGCACGCCGCCTTCTTGCTCGAACAATCGATATAAGGTCGGGCGGGAGATTTCCATCCTGGCGAGCAGCTTGCCGGGGGACAGCTCCGCCGCGCCGGGGTCGGCGTCGATCAGCCGGCGTGCCCGGGCCAGCATGGCGCTGCGCGCGGCGGCGCGGGCGCCTTCCTCAAGGCGCGCGCCCTTGCGAAAGGCGGCGGTGAGCAGTTGCACGCTGGCGTGCATGGCCTGGACAGCCGCTTGCGGCGCCATGCCGGGGATCTCGCGGCTCAGCGCCGTCAGGTGCTCCACGGCCAGCCGGGTCAGCGGGGTGTTGGTTTGCACGATGCGCCCGTGCGCGGCCTCGGCGCCGAGAAAGATGGAATCCATCATCGTGCGTGGCACGAAGACCGAGAGCGCGCGCACGGCACCCCGGTGCATGTGGATGGGCTGCCCATGGTCCGTGAGCAGGATGCCGCCGTGTTGCGGCATCGGGTTGTGCCGCATGCCTTCGACCACGCCGGCGCTGCCTTCGACGAACACCTGGAGCGCATAGTGCCGCATGGTGTCCGTGGAGATGCGCGCGACGTTGCGCTCCAGCGTGAGCCCATCGCAGCGGCAGTCGGTGAAGAGCATGTCCTCGACCAGGTAGCGGTCGATGCAGGCCTGGAACGGGGCTGCCAGGGTGTCCCGGGTGAGGTTGACGTCCATCACATGCCCGACGCGCTGGCGCCAGGCGAGGATTTGTCCCACGCTGGTGGCACGGGGCCCGTCGCCGCCTACCTGGAAATGGGTATGCGGCAGACGCGCGTCCGGGGGCGCGGGCTGCGGTTCCGATTGGGTCGGTGCAAGTGCGATGGGAGGCTCGGTCATGGGCGTTGGGCGCACCCGGTGCTGCATAGGACCGGCAAAACGCCGGCGCATCGGCACCACTCTATCGAAAAACCGAGGTTCTTGCAGGCAACGCGTTGTGGCTGTCCCACTTCCATGCCTGTGCTTGCCACGCACATGTTGTGAACACGCCCCGCACATGTCGTGCATATACCGTGCATATGCCGTGCATTCGCCGTGCATTCGCCATTTACCGCCGCCCGATTGTGCGATGCCGCGCAAAGTGTCGTTACCCCGCGTAAGAAGGGAAAGAAGACTGCCGCGAATCCCTCCAAAGGGGGGCGCGTCATGATCAAATCTCACGCAGAATCTTGCACCGCCAAGTGATTGTTTCGCGCAAACGAGATCGGGCTTTTTGGGGCGGTAGCCGGAGCGTCGCGGGATTGACGATATACGTTCCGGCAATCGCTTTCCCAAAGGGAAAAGCACTGATCCAGATTGGTTGTAGGCAGGTCAAATCCGTTGGAGCCAGGCTTTGGTTTTATGCCGGCCGGCATCCGAGACGAAGCAGGTGGGAGGCGCGAAAAGCGCGGGAAGCGCGGGAAGCTCTGCATTCCCCGTCAGCGGGTTGTCTCCATCGTTCTATTAGAGATTTGCCGTTGCATTCGAGGCGTCTCACGGCCCGTCACGTCGTATAGGTAAGTACTGCCTCAGCGCGTGGGCATCTTTAATTCCACCAAGCGGTAGGGGCATGGAAATAGAACAGAAGACAGTATTCTCACGTGAGCAGCTGGACGCGTACTTCGCGTCTTACGTTGGTATGGAAGGGGGAAATCCGGCGGCGGCAGTCTGGTTTTGCGACAGCACACCGCATCCATGGGTCGAGTCGCTGGTAGCGCCGCTGGAGCCGCGCATGCAACCAGGCGCCTGGGACCGCGCGTATCGCGAGCGCCATCGCGAGAGCATGGAGCGCTGGCAGTCGCATCAGAAGATCGCAAGGATCATGGCGGCGGCGCGTGCGCAGACCTTTGCGCGCCCGCAGAGCGAGTGCGACTGGAAGCATTACTTCGATCAGCATCTCTATGCGCCGGGGGGCGCGGAGTTCAAGCTCAGCCTGTTTCCGTTGCCGGCGCACCTGATTGGCCAGACGCCCTGGTCCAAGGCATTTCGCGGACAGCCGGCGCTCGTGCCCAAGCAGCGCTACCTGGATCTGTGCCGGGCTGGCAACCGCTTCCGCTTTATCGAAGGCATTCGCAGGGAGTGGAAGCCCAAGGTGGTGGTGTGCCTGGGCGAGCGGCATTTCTTGGATTTCGTATTGGCGTTCGGGCTTGAGCAAGCCCGGGTGGGGGATTTCATTTTGCAGCCGGCCGATCTGGCCAAGACGCTGCGCGTGCTGGAGCACGATGGCACGACCTGGATCATGTGCCCCGCGCTGGCGGGCGCTTCGGGGCTGACTTCCGATGTATTGCTCGAAGCCATGGGCCGATATGTGGCGCGCTGGCTGGTGCCGGCGGATTTTCCGGTTCTGCACTAGGCGCGAGGTAATGCGAGGCGAGGCGAGGCGACGCGATGCGAGGCAATGCAAGGATACGCGTTAGCCGGCATCGTTTTACGCGTCCTGATAACCGTAGGAACGGCACGCGGCAGCGATGCCGTTGCGACTCTCGCGAGGGTGGGGGTTACGGGCTGACATGCAAGCTTGCGCTTTCCCCCTCCTAGTAGGGGTGACACGGTTGTGGAGATTGTTTATCTAGTGAAGCTGGCAAAGGCAGTAGCGCAGTCTTGTTGTAGTGCTGCCGATTCCGATCGCAAGAGCCAGCCAGGGTATCCATGAGATGCGACGAGCCAGGGCAGCGTAAGGCACCGCATGCGGTGCGCAGCCAAGGCGTGGTCAGGATCCATAGACAACCTAGTGACCCATTGACCTATCGACGTATCGACGCATTAAAGCATTGACGCATTGACGCATTGACAAATCGACGTATCGATTCAGGAGTGAGAAGAGTGCAAACCAATATCAGGAATATCTTTACCCTCGGCATCATGGCTTCCGCGGCAGCGGCACTTGTGGCTTGCGGGGGCGGCTCGGACTCGACGCCGACCCCGACGACGCCATCGGTTACCGTGCAAGGCAAGGCCGTCGACTTCTACCTGTCACAGGCTACGGTGACGTTCCTCGATTGCAGCAACAAGACCACCACGACCAAGGCGAACGGGGACTTCACGTTCCCGGATGGTTGCTCCACCAGCGCACTCAAGGTGACCGGCGGTACCGACATTGGTACCAACCTGCCGTTCACCGGCGTGCTGCAGGCACCGGCAGTGGCCTACAAGGCCGGCCAGACCCCGGTGATCACGCCGCTGACGACGCTGGTTGCGCAGTTGGGCGCAACCCAGGCCGCGGCGCTGGCGACCAAGCTTGGCCTGCAAGGCAAGGACCTCACCACGCTGGACCCGATGCAGGACGCTGCGGTGCTCAAGGCAGCCGTGCTGGTGCAGCAACTGGTGGACCAGGTCGCGAAGACGCTGGCAGGCTTGTCGAAGGCCACGGGCGGCACATTGACGGCGGAAGCTGCCGCAGCGGCGGCGGCCAGTGCCGTGGCTAGCGCGGTGAACAACGCCACCGGTACCGCTAACCTGACCAACAGCACGCTGGTCACGTCGGTGATCAACTCGGCGGTGCAGAACGCCAAGGCCGGTTTCCCGGCCAGCGTCCAGGCCAACATTGCCGCGGTGGCGGCCAACGTCGCCGCGCTGGCTGGCCCGGTTGTGGCCACCCAGGTGTCGAACGTGAACACCGCGCTGGGCACGATCGTGCTGGGCACCGACCCCGCTGCCACGCTGGCTGCCTTGCAGCAAAGCGGCTCGGTCAATGCGGTGACCGACAGCGCCAAGTCCACGACGAGCAATGCGCTGGTGGCGGCGGTAACGCCGGCCGCGCTGGCTGACCCGACGCTGACGACCAGCCTGGCTGCGCTCGGCGCTGCCGTGTCTACCGGCAACGCCACGGCAATCCAGAACGCGGCAAGCAGCCTAGGCGGCAACGTCAACAGCGGCGCCATCACCGACGTGGTCAACGCCGTCAAGCCGACCGACTTCATCCAGTTGGCCAGCATGACCATCAACGGCCAGCTGTTCACGAACTTTGATGCCGTGACCGTCACGGGCGGCGGTGCCTTGAGCAGCATCACGGTCGCGACCTCGCAAGTCGGCAAGCCGTTTGGCGACGGCGCAGCTGAAGTCCGTGCGGGTTTGAGCTATACGTATAACGGCAACCAGGTCGATGTCATCATCGAAAAGGTTGCGCTCACGTTTAGCAGCGGTGTGCTGACGGCCGCGCAGGTGCCTGCCAACACCACATACTCGTTCCGCGTCGCCACGGGCGGGAGCCTTTCCGCCGAGACGACCCTGACCAACGCGGTCGCGGACAATCTGTACGCCGGCAGCGGTACACTGAGCCTGCCTTTCTCGGTCTTCCTGGCCAAGCTGAAGGGCGCAAGCACGCTGAACGCGGCGCAGCTCGATGCCATTACGCCCAAGTCGCCCAGCACCTTCCCCGTGACGTTCGCGGTGTCTGGCCTGGCCGGCAAGGCGGTGAACGTCGCTACGCTGGTCAGCGGCAGCCCGCAGAAGACGCTGGCGCGGACGGTGCAGACCAAATCCTCCACGGTTAGCGGCAACGGCATCACGACCTCGGTCACGCTGAACCCCTGATCGGTGCGTAGTGAAGCCCTTCCCATGGTCAGGGGAGGGCCTGCCCGGTCATCCGTCATGTGCGCCTTCTGGTGCTTGTGACGGGTGACCGGCTTCTTTTTGTGTGCAGTCGGCCGGACCAAGAACTGGCTGACGCCATGGATGAGGTCCGCTCCCGGCCTCGGAGTCTCCCTATGCTGTTGTATCGCACGCGCCGGCTCCGCCATGCCGGTGCCTTGATGCTGGGTTTGTCGTGCGTCGGCGTTGCCCATGCGGCCCCCGACGATGTGTTTTTGCAGGCCGAGCCCGCTACGGGCGAGTTCACGTCATTTCGCGTGGAGGCCAGCTATGACATGGTCAACAAGACCGTGGACGTCTTTAACCTGCGAGAGGGCCAGGGTGCCGTGCCGGACAATGCCGGCGACTATCGCGGCGGCAAGCTGATGCTGGGCTACAAGTTTTCGCCGAAGTGGTCGGGATCGGCCACGTACTGGCGCCGTGGCATCGACTACGGCCAGGACAACAACCAGATCGATAGCTGGATGCTGGCCTTGCACTATGACCCGCTGGCCGAGCCTGGCGCGCGGGACCGCATCATGCTGCGCTTTTCCCTTTGGGGTGACCGCGCCGGCAGCCTGACCCGCTCATCCGCGCTCAAGGTCAGGAATGCCACGTTCAACAGCGTCACGGTCAACGACGCCAACGACATCCAGGGCCAGGCCGATGTGATTTTTTCTGGCGACCTTACCGAGCGCAACAAGCTCACCGGGTTTATTGGCCTGGGCGTCAGCCGCGTGACAATCGGCAGCATCAATACGCGGCTGCAGCAGGGCGGGTGCAATTTCAATGTGAGCATCGGCTCGGACAATATTGCCAGCGGCAACCTGGCCGCGCCTTGCCGCGTGGGCAACACCAACCTGCAGTCGGCGTCGTTTTCAACGGATGCCAGCCAGTACGGCCTGAACATCAACGATGATTTCAACTACACGGCCGGCTTCCTGAACCTGGGTGGCTCCTGGCGCTGGAAGTACGAGAACTTCAGCGCGCGGCTGGGCTATCAGTTCCAGTACCTGTTGCGCAGCAACGTCGATAGCCGCGCGAGTGCTTACGGCTATTCCCCCATCAAGTCAAACCACACGCTGGGGATGGAGCTGTCGTATGCGGTGGTGAAAAATGTCGAGGTGTTCCTGCGTGGGCAGGCATCGCTGTACAACTTCGTTGGCACGATCCCGTTTCTCTATAACGCCGCTACCGCAGGCAAGCTCGATCGCTACTACGGCTATGGCTCGATCGGTATTCGCTTTTCGGGGTTTTAAGGCAGGGGTTTTAAAGCAGGGATTTTAAAACGGGAATTTCAAAACAGGGATCGGGGCAATGCGGGCTTGGGCGGGGGGCTGCACCTGGATCCAGGTGCGGGACACCCGGGCAAAAAAAAGGAGGTGTAGGCGCAGGGTGCTCCTACACCCCTTGAACAGTTCAGCAAGGGGTCAGTCTTGCTAGAACGGATTGTCTTACGGCTTGTATTACGTCAGTACCCTGCCTTGGTAGGTGGTCCTCCTTCAGAGGGGAACCTGCGTGATGCGTGTGCATGTCGCACCCGGCCGTCCAAATGCCTTCCAGGAGCTTAGATTGCATTACGCGTTTTTCAGTGGCACGGCGTCTCCCGGTACCAGGGTCCCGCATCCGGACGGGGCCAGCGCCGGCACCGACGGTGGCTTCGCCGATCCGGCAGCCGCGCGCCTGGCGGGGCTGCGCCAGAGGATGGCGTGGCCTTCAGGCGGGCCGCAGGACATGGATGCCACCGAACGCGGCCTGGATCACGAGGAATTGCTCTCGCTCACCCGGGGCGACCTCATCGGTGCGATCGAGTTCGGGCATATCTACCCGGTGTTCCAACCGCAGATCAGCGCGCAGCACGGCGGCATCGTCGGGCTGGAGGTGCTGGCGCGCTGGTCCGACAAGGGGCGGCACCATGCCCCGGACAAGTTTGTCGGCAGCATCACCGGCCATGGCGTGGAGACACTGCTGCTGGATCATTTCCTTGGCGCATGCGGCCGGGTGCGCATGCGGTTTCCGCAATACGCAGGCCGGTTCTCCCTGAACGTCAACCCGAGGACCGCGGCGGCGGCCGGCTTCGTCCAGGGATTCGTGCGCGCAAGCATGTCCCATGGGCTGGATATCGCCCGCGTCGTGCTGGAGCTGACCGAGCAGACCCGCATTTCCCGCGGTAGCGAGGCGCGCCTGCTGGAAAACCTCAGCGCGCTTTCCGCCCGCGGCATGGTGATCTCCCAGGACGATTTCGGCTCGGGCTATGCCTCGCTGCAAGCCCTTGGCTTGCTGCCGTTCAAACAGGTCAAGGTGGACAAGATCCTGCTGCACCGCGCACGCCATACCGAGCGCGCCCGGCGGCTGTTCTTTTCCTCGATGGCGCTGGCGCGCTCGCTGGAGTTGCAGACGGTGGCCGAAGGCGTGGAGAGCCCGGACGACGTGGTGCTGGCAAGGTCGCTCGGCGCGGATCTGCTGCAGGGGTATGCCATTTCACCCCCGATGCCCTTCGAGCGGCTCCAGCTTTAGGCGATGCCTGCCCCGGTATGCTCTGGCCTGCGTTTGACTGTCGTTATATACATCGCTATATTGCGGTCACAGGGCATTCTCCCCTCTTTGTTGCCGGCCCGGCTCCACAAGGCATTGCCAGTGAACCAGTCGTTGCTGATCCTAGACGCGTTTTCGCTCGCTCCCGGCGAGCCGGCCTGCCGCGCCCTGGCGGGTGTGCTGGAAAGCGCCAACGCTGCCAGGCTGCCCAGGTTCGCGCAGTGGCTCGGGCTTGCGGAGCCCGAGTTCTGGCAGATGCTGGATCACTGTTTTCCGGGTGCCAGGGCGGCGGGGTGGGCGCCGGAGTCGGCGCCGGTTGATGCCGCCGCGTTGCCTTGCGAGTTTGCTGACCTGGTGCAGATGCTGATCGCATCGGGCGATCCCGCTCGCCCCGCTCGCCCCGAAATGCGCTGGGCCGCCCACGCGCTGGCCAGCGGCTGCTTTGGTGGCTCCCATCTCTGGCACGACATGGGCCTGTCGGGCCGGCATGACGTTTCGCGCTTGCTGCAGGCGTATTTTCCCTCGCTCTACGCGGCCAACACCACGGACATGAAGTGGAAGAAGTTCTTCTACCACGAGCTATGCCGGCGGCTGGACCTGCACCCGTGTCCCGAACCGGCCTGCGCCGGATGCGACAACTACGCTAGCTGTCACGGCACCGAGGCGGTGATCGGCTGGCGCTAGGCAGCCACGCCAGCGGCCTGGCTGACGTAGAATCCGTCGCTTGAAATTCGCCATAAACAGCAAAATCGCTGAGTGTGGGCGAATTCAATCCGACATGAATGGTAATGGCCAGAACCCCCCCTTTCCTGAGCAGCGTCATCCTGCTGGCGGCATTGGCGTTGCCCGGCATCTCCCAGGCCCGCGAATATCGCGGCCCCGGAACGGTCGGTGAAGGCCCATACCGGCATCAGTTCGTGCTGCGCGATGCAGTGACCGGAGCACCGATGCCGCAAGCGCGCTATCGGCTGGCCCTGCCTGAGCACCAGATTGCCGGCATACCGGTTGGCCCGGGGGACAAGGCCAGCGTGGTCTTCGGCATGACCGACCGGCAAGGCCGTACCGTGTCGGTGCGCCTGCCCGAGCGCCATGCGCAGGCGCAATGGATTCTCGACGCCATCGTGGGGGAGGGCGATTTTGGCCGGGCATTCTCCACAACGGGTGGCGCCGATGGCGCGCCGGTGCCGAAGATGACGTATGTGCTGGACGTCGAGGGCAGCTATCTGTTCTGCGGCATGACGAATAGCCGCGGTGGCACGCACTTTGCGCAGAGCCGCCAGGTGCGCACGCTAAGTCTGACGGTGGGCGGTACGGACCTGGGCGCAGCGGATTTTGCCTGGTGCAAGCGGGAGGCGGAGGTGATCGCCGCGCTGCCGGCCGACGTTGCGCCGGCGCTGGTGTTCCGGCAGATGCTCGGCCTTTATGAAGCCGGCAAGGCGGGGCTCGATCCGGATTTCCAGGCTCGTATCCGGAGAAAGCTGCGGGACCTGGCACTGGCGAGCGGGGACAGCCAGCAACTGGTGATCGCGCGCAGCCTTGCGCCGGTGCCCGCGCAGCCGCGCTCGGCACCACCCGGGCAATGAACGCGTCCGAGGCTTGAGCGGCAAGCAGGCCGGCTTTTTGTGTCCCCGGCCTCCGGCTGCTTAGCTCCGGCCGGGGAAGATGCCGTCAGTGCAGATCATGTACGTCAGGCCGTTGGGCGTGACGGACGCAAGATTTGGCAATGCGAACGTGGTCCGTCCGTCGCCGCCGAAGTTAGTCCCCAGCAGCGAGAACAGCGCCGTGTTTTGCGCGATGGGGAGCAGCCGGCCATCGGCCGGCAGGCCTTGCCCGAATGTCGTGGCGGTTAGCCACACGCTGCCTATCGTACATTGGGCGCCGGTGCCGCCGCCTGCCGCGTTTCCGGTGTTTTGTCCCAGATCCGGGTTGGCGGGGCCTGTGGCGCCGGTAGCGCCCGTTGCTCCCGTTGCTCCCGTTGCTCCCGTGGCCCCTGTCGCTCCCGTGGAACCCGTTACGCCTTGCGCACCGGTGGCGCCGGTAGCGCCCGTCGGGCCAGTGACACCCGTGGCGCCTTGGGCGCCGGTGACTCCCGTCGGGCCTTGCATGCCGGTGGCGCCAGTGGCCCCGGTCGCGCCCGTCTGCCCCGTCACGCCCTGCGCACCGGTTGCGCCAGTCGCTCCGGTCGCGCCGGTAGCGCCAGTGGCGCCATTGCTCCCGTCGGCACCCTGCGGACCCTGTGCGCCGGCTGCCCCCGTAGCGCCGGTAGCCCCGGTAGCCCCGGTGGGACCTGCGGCACCCGTGGCGCCGGTCGCGCCCGTTGCCCCTGCCGGGCCCACATCGCCCCGGGCCAGTTCCTGTGCCACCGTGACCAGGGTGGCGTTGTTGGCCTTCAGGCGCACGATCAGCGCTTCGAGCTTGTCGTCATAGGCGTCGCCGGCTTGCGGCTGGAACACCTGGTTGAGCAGGTTCAGCGTGTCCACCGTTACGCCCAGGTTGGCCAGGCGCTGCTTGGTCAAGGCCAGGGCAGTGGGCAGGCGGTTGCTTGCCGCGCCGGCCGAGGTGGCGGAGAACGTGTTGAAGAAGGCTTCGGTGTCGGGGTTTTCGGTGGCGCTGGCCACCACCAGCTCGGTGATCGGCGTGATGTTGGTCACGCCGGGGCCGAGGATCAGCGTGTGCAGCACGCCGTTCGGGCCGGTCACGCGGGCCGCGCACGGCAGCACCAGGCCGGCGGTGGTGACCGACCAGGCGCCGGTGGCCGAGGTGGTGACGGAGGCCGTGCCGGCCACGCATTTCAGTGCCACGGTGGCGTTGGCGATCGGCGCACCGGTGGCGGCAACGCCGGAGATCGAGGCTGCCGGTGCCACCGTGACCGGCGCGTTGCCGGACGATTGCGCGGTGTCGCTGCCGCCGCCGCCGCCGCATGCGTTCAGCAGCGAGGCCGCGGCCATGGACAGATAGAGGGCCCGCAATTTTGTTTGCATCATGATTTCCCGTGATTTCCCAAAAACAGTGATCCGCTTGCACACGTCTCGGTCGATGCCGAGGTGCACTTTTTATACGTATTGAAATGGAACGAAATGGAATGGCAGCGCCTGCCGGGCGCAGCGGGGCGTATTTTATCGACGGTTGTCCGCGAGACGGCAAAGTCATTTGCGGTTTCGCCGGCAGACATTGATGCCGTTGCCAAAACCCAACGAAGCCGGCCCAGCGCCGGCCAAGCGCCGGCAGGGCGAAGGCGCAGTGGCGCGCTACAGCATGGCCGAATGCAGATGGTGCGGATCGTCCAGCGTATCCGCCACGATCTGCAGAGATTCCTCGACCTCGTCGCGTTCGCCCGGCCCGCCCAGGCAGATCCGGATCGCATCCGGGGGATTGCCATCGGTGGCGAACGCCGCGCTAGACACCACGCCGATGCCGCGCGAGCGCAGATGCAGCGCCAGCTCGGAAGGACGCCAGCCGCTGTCCGCTGGTATCGGCAGCCAGAGATGGAAGCCTTCCGGGTCGGCATCATATGGCCGCCCCGCCAGCACGTCGCGGGCCAGGAGCTGGCGGGCCACGCACTCGGCGCGGATGGCCTTGAGCATGTCTTCGGCCGTGCCGTCCTTGATCCACGACGTGGCCAGCAGCGTATTGAACGGGCTTGCCATCACGGTGGTGGCGCGCAGCGTGCCGGCCAGCCGCTGGGTCTGGCGCGCGGTGGGGCCGTGGATAAAGGCAATGCGCAATCCGGCGCCAAAGCATTTCGACAGGCCGGTCACGTAGTAGGTGAGTTCCGGCGCGAGCGTGGCCATGGCATCCGGCGTGCGCTGCGGCAGCATGCCGTAGGCATCGTCCTCGATGATCGGCACACTGTAGCGCAGGGCGATATCCGCCAGGATTTCGCGCCGTCCCTGGGGCATGGTCTTGGTGCTGGGGTTCTGCAGCGTGGGATTGCAGTACAGCGCGCTTGGCTTTTGCGTCTTGCAGAGTGTTTCGAAGGCCGGGCCGAGGGGGCCTTCCTCATCGCTGGGCAGGGCCTGCAGCCGCACGCCGAGCTGCGTGGCGATGGCCTTGATGCCGGGATAGGCCAGCGTATCCAGGCAGATCGTTTGCCCGGGCCGGGCCAGCAGCGACACCAGCGCCACCAGGGCGCTGTGAATCCCCGGGCAGATCAGCACGGTATCCGCGCGGCAGGCGGGCACATAGCGTTTGAGCCAGTCCACCGCTACGGCGCGATCCGCCGGCGTGCCGCCGAAATCCTGGTAGCGCAGCAGGTCGTAGGGATCCGTCGTGCTCATCAGGCGCGCTGCCGACTCGCGCAGCCTCACAGTGAGCGCCGCTGGCTCGGGCGGGTTGTTCATGGTCATTTCGGCGCCGGTGCCCGCGCGCAGCGGCAGGGCCGGCGCGCGCCCGCGCACAAAGGTGCCGCTGCCGGCCTTGGCGTCGATCAGCCCGCGCTTGCGCGCTTCCGCGTAGGCGCGGGCCACGGTGGTGTAGTTGAGCTGCAGCGCGTCGGCCAGGTCGCGCAGCGCCGGCAGGCGGTCGCGCGCTTGCAAGCGGCCGCTTGCCAGGTCTTCCTCGATCAGGTCGGGGATCAGCAGGTAAGCGGGTTTGGTGCTTTCGCCGAGGCGTTTGAGCCAGTGGCTGGCAAGTCCGGGCACGGTGGGCTCCTGGCGTTCGCTTGTTCGCGGTTGTCGGATGCGGCTTCAGCTGGGTTAGCTGAGGCCTCAGGCTACCACAATGATCGTTTTTTGCGCTTGAAATGATTGCATTTTTGTTTGCGCAATGATGGTGCGATATGGCGGGACTGCACCGCGCCCGGGCGTGTTTCCCGGCTGGCGTGTTCCACCACAGTGCATGGCGGCAAAAGGCCCGCAGCGGGCCGGTAGCGGCTAGCGCACAAGCGTTTCCCGCACATTTCGCCATCCGGAAAATCAGCGATGCGATCAATGAGCGATTCGCTGCTTGATCGGGCATTGATCGCATGATCGGGCGTGGCAGATGGCATGTCCCATGCTCAAGGTTTGGTGTCGGCCCAGCGCCGATCGATCGACAGATCCACCAACCCTATGGAGTGCAACATGCCCGCAGTGAACAAACCGGCCCACAAGAAAGGCGACTTCCTGGTCGACTACGAAGAGAAGGTATTCGAGGACGTCAAGGCAGAACCGGGCGAGAAGGCGCTGGTTACCTTCCACACCGTGGCCTTCGAAGGCTCGATTGGCTTCGTCAACCTGCTGCAGGCCACGCGCCTGCAACGCAAGGGCTTCGAGACCTCCATCCTGCTGTACGGACCGGGCGTGACGCTGGGCCTGCAGCGCGGTTTTCCCACGCTGGGCGACGAAGCCTTCGCCGGCCATCTCAACTTCAACAAGCAGATCACCAAGTTCATGGAAGAGGGCGGCAAGGTCTACGCCTGCCGCTTTGCGCTGCAAGCGCTGTATGGCCATGGCGAAGCCTCGCTGATCGAAGGCATCCGCCCGATCAGCCCGCTCGATGTGCTGGACCTGAAGCTGATCCACCGCAAAGAGAACGCGCTGATCCTGGATACCTGGACGGTTTAACGCTTCGGTTCAACGCTTAGAAAAAGGGCGGGCATCACCATGTCACAGAAACGCATTGTGCGCGCGGCCGCGGTCCAGATCTCACCGGACCTCGAGCACGGCGAAGGCACGCTTGGCAAAGTGTGCGAGGCCATCGACCGCGCCGCACGGGAAGGCGTGCAACTGATCGTCTTTCCGGAAACCTTCCTGCCGTACTACCCGTACTTCTCCTTCGTACGGCCGCCCGTGCAATCCGGCAGCGACCATATGCGGCTGTACGAGCAGGCGGTGGTGGTGCCCGGCCCCGTCACCCATGCCGTGTCCGAGCGCGCGCGCCGGCACGCCATGGTGGTGGTGCTCGGCGTCAACGAGCGCGACCACGGCAGTCTTTACAACACGCAACTCATCTTCGACACCGACGGCCGCCTGGTGCTCAAGCGCCGCAAGATCACGCCGACGTTCCATGAACGGATGATCTGGGGCCAGGGCGACGCGGCCGGCCTGAAGGTGGCCGATACCGCCATCGGCCGCGTGGGCGCGCTGGCGTGCTGGGAGCACTACAACCCGCTGGCCCGCTATGCGCTGATGACCCAGCACGAGGAAATCCACTGCAGCCAGTTTCCCGGCTCGCTGGTGGGCCCCATCTTTGCCGATCAGATCGAAGTCACCATCCGCCATCACGCGCTGGAATCCGGCTGCTTCGTGGTCAACGCCACGGGCTGGCTGACCGACGAGCAGATCGCCTCGGTGACCACCGACCCCGCCTTGCAAAAGGCGCTGCGCGGCGGCTGCAACACCGCCATCGTGTCGCCGGAGGGCCAGCACCTGGCGCCGCCGCTGCGCGAGGGCGAGGGCATGGTGATCGCGGACCTGGATATGTCGCTCATCACCAAGCGCAAGCGAATGATGGATTCGGTGGGGCACTACGCCCGGCCGGAATTGCTCAGCCTTGCCATCAACGACCGGCCGGCGGCGACCGCATCGCCCATGGCCACCGCCTTCTCCAATTACCACGGGAGCACCCACCATGAACTCCAGCGAGATGACGCCGGCCTTGAGCCGGTTGTCGGTAACTGAGCTTCGGACCGAGCTGCAATCGGTCGGGCTGCGCCTGCTGGACCCGGCAGCGGGCGCCGCCAGCCGGCGCGGCGGCGCGGGCCCGTCCGACCACAAGGCGGTGACCGTGGATGGCGTGACCATCATGGTGCCGGTGCATACCAATACCGCCTGGCATTCGCCGTACGTGGCGTCGTCGCCTGATGGCAAGGGCACCAGCGCGCTGCTGCGCGGCACCATCCCGATTGCGAACATCAGCTTCCCGAAGGCGCCGCGCTTCTCGGCGCTGCAGACGATGGAGGGCGTGCCGTACTCGCACATCGCCACGCTGCACAGCGCGGACGTGCTGGCCACCACGGTGCTGCAAACCTGCATCCGCTACGAGAGCCGGCGCAAGACCTGCAAGTTCTGCGCGATCGGGCAATCGCTCGCGGCGGGGCGCACCATTGCGCGCAAGACGCCGGAGCAACTGGCCGAAGTGGCGCGCGCCGCCGTGCTGCTGGACGGCGTCAAGCATATGGTGCTGACCACCGGCACGCCGCCCACGCCGGACCGCGGCGCCGCAATTCTCTGCGAAAGCGCCTTTGCCATCAAGGCCGCGGTGGACCTGCCCATCCAGGCGCAGTGCGAGCCGCCGGACGACGACCGCTGGTTCGAGCGCATGAAAGCTTCCGGCATCGATACGCTGGGCATGCACCTGGAAGTGGTCACGCCCGCGCTGCGCGCGCGGATCATGCCGGGCAAGGCGGCCGTGCCGATCAGCCGCTATATGGAAGCGTTCAAGGCCGCGGTTGCCGTGTTTGGCCGGGGGCAGGTGAGCACCTATATCCTCGCCGGGCTAGGCGATAGCGTTGAGACCATCCTGTCGATCTCGAAGGAACTGGTCGCGCTTGGCGTCTATCCCTTCGTGGTGCCCTTTGTGCCCATCACCGGCACGCCGCTGGAAGACCATCCCGCGCCGCCGCCTGCATTCATGAAGTCCATCCTCCAGCCGCTGGGCGCGATGATCAGCGCGGCGGGCATGCGCTCGGCGGATATCAAGGCGGGCTGCGGCAAGTGCGGCGCCTGCTCCTCGCTGTCTTCGTATGAAGAGGTGGCGGCATGAACGACGATCTCTGTGTGGAAGTGCCCGCGGCCACGACGTTCCGCATCCGCTGGGCCGGGGCGCAGTGGGAGGCGGACGAGGCCATGGCGCTGCGCCGGGCGGTGTTCTGCCATGAGCAGGGCATCTTTGTTGACGACGACCGCGACGCGATCGACGACACCGCCCAGTTGCTGGTGGCGGTGAAGTGCGAGGCGGATGCGTCGCAGAGGGTGGTCGGCACCGTGCGCATCCACGAAACCGAGCCCGGCGTGTGGTTTGGCTCACGGCTGGCCGTGCACGCCGCATACCGCAGCCACGGCAAGATCGGCGCGACGCTGATCAAGCTGGCGGTGAGCAGCGCGAACGGGCTGGGCTGCACCCGATTCCTCGCGCATGTGCAGAGCCAGAATGTGCCGCTGTTCCGCCGCTTGCATTGGGACGTGCTGGCCGAGGAAACGCTGCTTGGCCGCCCGCACCACCTGATGCAGGCGGACCTGGACTACTACCCGGCGTGCCTGACGCCGCGCATTGGCCTGTCGACGCTGGGCAGGAGCGGGACATGAACGTCGCGCGGATTGTGCAAAGCCTGCGCGCCAGCCGTGGCTTTGGCCACAAGACCGATATTGCCGGCGTGCTGTCGTCGCTGGGCAATGCGCTGCCGGGCGGCATGCGCGATCTCGGCCAGGCCGTTGCGGTGGGCGACGATTGCGCCGCGATTGCCGATCATGACGGCTACCTGCTGTTCGCGATCGAAGGCATGGTCCGGGATTTCATCGATGCCAAGCCGTGGTTCGCGGGCTACAGCGCGGTGATGGTCAATGTCAGCGATATCTATGCCATGGGCGGCCGCCCGCTGGCGGTGGTGGACGCCATCTGGAGCAACGGCGTGGCCAACGCCGCCGAAGTGCTCAAGGGCATGGCGGCAGCCTCGGCGGCGTATGGCGTGCCGATCGTCGGCGGGCACAGCAATGCCCGCAGCGATCAGGCCCAGCTTGCGGTGGCCATTGTCGGGCGGGCGCGGCGCCTGCTATCGAGTTTCGCGGCGCGCCCGGGCGACCGGTTGCTGATGGCGGTTGATTTGCGTGGCGCCTTTGCCGAGCCGTACCCGTACTGGAACGCCTCCACCGAGGCGCCGCCCGCGCGGCTGCGCGCCGATCTCGAACTGCTGCCCGCGCTGGCCGAAGACGGCCTGTGCGCCGCGGCCAAGGACATCAGCATGGCTGGCACGCTGGGCACGGCGCTGATGCTGCTGGAATGTTCCGGCGTGGGCGCGCGGATCGACCTGGGCCGCATTCCGGCGCCCGTGGGGGTGCCGATGGCGCGCTGGCTCACGGCATTTCCGAGCTACGGCTTCCTGCTGGCCGTGCGCGAGCAGGATGTGGCGCGTGTGAGCGAGCGATTCAGGGCGCGGGACATTGCCTGCGCGGACATCGGCGTCATCGACGATTCACGGCAGGTCTTGGTCAGCGGTGCCGGCGAAACCGCGCTGCTGTGGGACTTCGCGCGTGATGCATTTATCGTCCCGCAGGCCGACCGTGCCACGCGGGATACCACCCACATCGATGCCTGAGGAGCCCTCATGCCAGTCACGCATTTCCGCATACGTTGGCCCGATCAGACCGAGGTCACCTGTTATTCCCCGTCCTCGGTGGTCACCGAGTTCTTTGTCCCGGGACGGGACTACGCGCTGGCCGAGTTCCTGGCGATCGCCAGGCAGGCGCTTGGCAGTGCCTCGGAGCGCGTCAGGGCGAAGTATGGCTATGCCTGCTCCTCTGCCATGGACCAGCTTGAACAGATCGAGACCACCGCCGCGCGTTTTTGCTCGCAGCCTGGCGCCACGGTGCGCGTGATCGGCTTCGGGCGTTAAGTTCAGCCAATTGTGGTCTCCCCTCTCCCGCTTGCGGGAGAGGGGCGGGGGAGAGGGCGGGCGGTGGCAATGGCGCAGGCCCTCACTCTGAGCAGGAGCCCACCCTCTCCCCCGGCCCCTCTCCCACTGCGTGGGAGAGGGGAGCAAACCAGTGGTGGATTAGCCCACGGGGAAGTTCGAAGACCGGCATCTGAAGAGCCCGCATCTGAAAGCCCTAACGCATCTCACAGCAATCAACGAAGGACGCATCATGTCTAACACCCGCAACGAAACCAAGGCCACCTCCCCCCAACACTACAGCGTCATCATCGTCGGTGGCGGCCAGGCTGGCCTGTCCATGAGCTACTACCTCAAGCAGGCCGGCATCGATCATCTCGTCATCGAGAAGCACACCGTCACCCACACCTGGCGCAGCCAGCGCTGGGATGCCTTCTGCCTGGTCACGCCAAACTGGCAGTGCGCCTTGCCCGGCTATCCCTACCAGGGCAACGACCCGCACGGTTTCATGAAGAAGGACGAGATCACCGCCTACCTCGATGGCTTTATCGGCATGGTGAATGCGCCGGTGCTGGAGCACACCGAGGTGTTGCGTGTGAAGCCGCTGGAGCAGGGCGGCTATCTGGTCTGCACCTCGCAGGGCGACTTCACCGCCGGTCAGGTGGTGGTGGCCTCCGGTGGCTATCACACGCCGATCGTGCCGCGCATGGCCGAGCGCCTGCCCGCCGGCATCCGGCAGATCCAGTCCTCCGAGTACCGCAGCCCGCAGGCCTTGCCGGAGGGCGGCGTGCTGGTGGTGGGCTCCGGCCAGTCCGGCGCGCAGATCGCCGAAGACCTGCACCTGGCGGGCCGCAAGGTGTTCCTGGCCGTGGGCCAGGCGCCGCGCTGCGCGCGCTTCTACCGTGGCCGCGACGTGGTGGACTGGCTGGCTGACATGCAGTACTACGACATGCCGGTGCAGGAGCATCCGCTGCGCGAGGGCGTGCGCGACAACACCAATCACTATGTGACGGGCCGCGACGGCGGGCGCGACATCGATCTGCGCAAGTTCGCCACCGAAGGCATGGAGCTGTTCGGCGCGCTGGAAGATTTCCATGACGGCAAGCTGCGCTTCACGCCGAACCTGAAAGCCAACCTTGACGATGCGGACGACACCTACAACCGCATCAACGCGAGCATCGACAAGTTCATCGACAAGCACGGCATCGCCGCCCCGCCCGCCAGCACGTATGCGCCGGTATGGTCGCCGGGCGAGGAGCGTTGGGCGCTGGACCTGGCGCAGGCGGGCATCGGCGCCATTGTCTGGTGCATCGGCTTTCGCCCGGATTTCAGCTGGCTGGAGGCGCCGGTCTTCAACGGGCGCGGCTATCCCGGCCACGTGCGCGGCGTGACGGCGCAGGACGGCCTGTACTTCCTCGGGCTGCCGTGGCTGCACACCTGGGGCTCCGGGCGTTTCTCCGGCGTTGCGCGCGATGCCGAATACCTGGCGGCCATCGTCAGCGAAAAGCTCGGCGCGCGAGCCCTGGCAGCCTGACATGTTCCGCGCGAGCACAAGCTATGTCGCCGGCATGCCGAACCTGTCCTATACCGGCCTGTCGGAGAACTGGCTGCTCAAGGCTTGCGGCGACCTGCACTGGCAAGGGCTGGCGGCGCTGTCCGGGCAGGCGTTGCCGGCGTTCCGGGACGCGCAGGGCAACAAGGCCTATGCCGCATTCACCGCGATCCGGCTGCGGGAGGCATCGCTGGAAGCGCTTGGCGAGAACGATGGCTTCTCGGTGAACACGCAGTTGATGCGGGTGGCCGGCGCGCGCCACTTCAGCACGCATGCACTGAGGCGCGATGGCGATGGTGATGGTGACGGGCCAAGCGCCAGGCGGGCCGAGGTATCGATGGTGTCCACCTTTATCCGCCGTGAGCGCGAACGCGACAATCGTTCGGTGGTCAGGGCTGCTTTCAACCTGCCGGCGGACGGGCCGCCACCCGCGGCGGCGGCGGAGATGGGCGCGCTGGCCAAGCGCTTCCGGGCGGGCGACTGGTCCTTCCATCTTGGCCTGGAGCGGGCACGGCACCTCGGCAGCCACATGGCCGAGTACCTGCCTTGCCCCTATGCTGACTTCAACGGCGCGGACCTGCTCTACTTCGCCAACTTCCAGGCCATCGTCGATCGTGCCGAATGGCAATGGCAGCGTTTTGACGAGCCGCCGGTGATTGCCGGGCGCGACCTGTTTTTCCACGGCAACGTCAACCTTGGCGAAGCGCTGGAGCTGTCGTTCTCCGCGGTGGAGTTCGGCCAGGACGGGCTGGCCCATTGGTGCGAGGTGCGGCGCGGCAGCGACGGCGAGAAGATCGCCGATGTGGTGACACGCAAGCGTTGGAGAGTGCGATGAACGCAGATAAGGGTGGCGGACTGGCGCGCAAGCCCGTCTACACGGCCGCCGACCTGGACGGGCTGCGGCATCTCGGCAGCTTGCCCGGCGAGGCGCCATTCGTGCGCGGGCCGCATCGCTCCATGTACGCGGGCAAGCCGTGGACCATCCGGCAGTACGCGGGCTTTGCCGACGCCACCGCCTCCAACCTGGCTTTCCGGCAGGCGCTGGCGCAGGGGGCGCAGGGTTTGTCGGTCGCGTTCGATCTGCCGACCCATCGTGGCTATGACTCCGATCATCCGCTGGCGCCGGCGGATGTTGGCATGGCCGGCGTGGCGATTGATTCCGTCGAGGACATGAAGCGCCTGTTCGATGGCATCGCGCTGGACCGCGTCTCCATCTCCATGACCATGAGCGGTGCCGTATTGCCGGTGCTGGCCGCGTTCCTGGTGAGCGCCGAGGAGGCCGGCGTGCCGCTCGATCAGCTCAGCGGCACGATCCAGAACGACATCCTCAAGGAGTACATGGTCCGCAACACGTGGATCTTCGCGCCCGGGCCGTCGATGCGGATCTGCGCGGATGTGGTGGCCTACCTGTCGCGGCATGTGCCGCGGTTCAACGGCATGTCGATCTCCGGCTACCACTTCCAGGAAGCCGGGGCGGACCCGGTGCTGGAACTGGCGCTGACGCTGGCCAACGGGCAGGAATACGTCAGGCAGATGGCCGGGCGCGGGCTGGATGTGGATGATTTCTGCGCTCGCCTGAGTTTTTTCTTTGGCGTGGGCAAGGATTTCTTCACCGAGATCGCCAAGCTGCGCGCCGCGCGCTTGTTGTGGTGCGAGATCGTCCGCGAGCTGGGTGCCACCACGGATCGGGCCACCATGCTGCGCACGCACTGCCAGACCTCGGGGTGGTCGCTGGCGGCCACGCAGCCGGACAACAACATCGTGCGGACCACGGTTGAAGCCATGGCTGCGGTGTTTGGCGGCACGCAGTCGCTGCACACCAATGCCTATGACGAAGCGCTGGCATTGCCCAGCGCCGCATCGGCCCGCCTCGCGCGGGACACCCAGTTGATCCTGCAGCACGAGATGGGCCTGTGCGATGTGGCCGACCCATGGGCGGGCTCCTACATGATGGAATCGCTCACGGCGCAAATGGCGGACAAGGTGCGCGCGGTGATGGCGGAGATTGCCGCTGCCGGCGGCGTGCTGGCGGCGATCGGCTCGGGCTGGGTCCATGAGCGGATTCATCGCGCTGCCGTGGCCACACAGGCGGAGATCGACGAAGGCCGGCGCGTGATCGTCGGCGTCAACCGGTACCAGGAGGGAGCCGACGAGGCGCCGGCCTGCCTGGAGATCGATGGGCGACAGGTCCGGGCGCAGCAGGGCGAGCGGCTGGCCTGCCTGAAGGCAAGCCGCGATGGCGTGGCCGTGGCACAGGCGCTGCGCGCACTGGCGCACGCCGCGCGCAGCGGCGAGCAAAACCTGCTGACCCTGACCATGAACGCCATCCGCTGCCGCGCGACCCTCGGCGAGTGCACGCAGGCGCTGGAGCTGGTGTGGCCGCGCCATGCGATGGCGCCTCGCTACGCCCGTCAAGCCTATGGCGAGGCCTTGCACGACAGCCCGGCCTGGGAGGCGGCCCGCGCGCAGGTCCAAGCGCTGGCCGCGTGCCTGGGCAGGCCGCCGCGCATCCTCATCGCCAAGCTGGGGCAGGATGGGCATGACCGCGGCGCCAAGGCCGTGGCCGCGGCGCTCTCCGACGCCGGGTTCGCGGTCACGCTGGGGCCGCTGTTCCAGTCGCCGCAGGACGCCGTAGCGATGGCCCTGCACGGGCAGGTCGACGCGGTGGGTGCATCGTCCCTGGCCGGCGCGCACCTGGCGCTGCTGCCCTGCCTGATCGATGGCCTGCGCGCTGGCCTGCGCGCTGGCCGGCCAGGCGCGTTGGTCTTCGCTGGCGGCGTGATTCCCGCCAGCCACGCCCGGCGGCTGCGCGCCCAGGGGGTGAGCGCGATCTTCGGGCCGGGTGCCACCATGGCGGCCATCGTCATGGGGATCGCGGGCGCGTTGCTGCGGCATGCGGGCAAAGCGCGCTTGCCCGATGCCCAGCCGGAAAGTGCCGGCTAGCGGGCGCGCTGCGCTCGGGCCGGGGCCGCTGGCCCACTTCCACTTTGCCCGCATGGCCAGCGTGCCGCATTGCCTGCGAACCCCTTTCATTTCGTCGGGATTCATTGCCCATGGCCGGCGCCTGGGCTATCGTTCGTCTTGGCTCGAAGCGGCTGCGGGAACGCATGCGGCTGGGCTGCCCCCGCAAAAGGAAAACGGAGAGACCGTATCGTCCTCCCGCTGTATTGCGAACTACAGCGCACTACAGCGCACAACTGAAAAGATCAGCGCATGTCACGCCCTGGCCGCCACTGGCGCCGGCGTTTATTCCGGCTCGGTGATGGGTGCCTCCAGGTCCAGGTTGCCCCGTACCGGGCGATCCTTGACGTAGTTTGTTTGGAGAGTGTCTTCCATGCCCGCATTCCGTTCCGAAACCGATTCGATGGGCGCCATCGATGTGCCCGCAGATCGCTACTGGGGCGCGCAGACGCAGCGTTCCACCATTAATTTCCCGATCGGGGTGAGCCGCTTCCGCTGGCAGCGGCCGGTGATTCGCGCGCTGGGCATCCTCAAGCGCGCGGCCGCCGAGGCCAATGCGGAACTTGGCGAATTGCCGCCCGACATCGGCCGGCTGATCGTGCAGGCGGCCGACGAGGTCATCTCCGGCAAGCTGGATGAGCACTTCCCGCTGGTGGTGTTCCAGACCGGGTCCGGCACGCAATCGAACATGAACGCCAACGAGGTGATCTCCAACCGGGCCATCGAGATTGCCGGCGGGGAGCTCGGCAGCAAGAAGCCGGTGCATTCGAACGATCACGTGAACCGCGGCCAAAGCTCCAACGACACGTTCCCCACCGCCATGCACATCGCCGTGGTCGAGCAGATCCATACCAAGCTGCTGCCGGCGGTAGGCGCCTTGCGCGATACGCTGGCCGCCAAGGCGCAGGCGTACCAGGACATCGTCAAGACGGGCCGCACCCACCTGCAGGACGCCACGCCCATCACCCTTGGCCAGGAAATCAGCGCCTGGGTGGCGCAGATCGATTTCGGGCTGCATGGCGTCAAGACGGCTGAGCCGGGCTTGCTGGAACTGGCCATCGGCGGCACGGCGGTGGGCACCGGGCTGAACGCGCATCCGCAGTTTGGCGCGCGCGCGGCGGCCTATATCGCCTCGCTGACCGGCCATCCGTTTGTCGATGCGCCCAACAAGTTCTTCGCGCTCTCCGCGCACGACGCGCTGGTGCAAACCTCCGCCGCGCTGCGCACGCTGTCCGGCGGCCTGATGAAGATGGCCAACGATGTGCGCTGGCTGGCCTCGGGCCCGCGCTGCGGCATTGGCGAGCTCAACATCCCCGAGAACGAGCCGGGCTCGTCGATCATGCCCGGCAAGGTCAACCCGACCCAGTGCGAGGCCATGACCATGGTGTGCGCGCAGGTGTTTGGCAACGATGCCACGGTGGCGTTCGCCGGCAGCCAGGGCAATTTCCAGCTCAACGTGTACAAGCCGGTGATGGTCCACAACGTGCTGGAGAGCATCGAGCTGATCGCCGACGCCTGCCTGGCCTTCAACGACCATTGCGCGCTCGGCATCGAGCCGAACCTGCCGAAGATCGCGGAGAACCTCGACAAGAACCTGATGCTGGTGACGGCGCTGAACCGCCATATCGGCTACGACAAGGCCGCCGCCATTGCCAAAAAGGCGCACAAGGAAGGGCTGACGCTGAAGGCCGCCGCGCTGGCGCTGGGCTATCTCACCGAGGACGAATACGCGCGCTGGATCGTGCCCATCGAGATGACGCATCCGAACAAGGATTGAGCGCGCGGCTTAAGCGGCTTTCAACATGAAGCCAGGCGGTTCTGGCCAGGCGCGCGGCCGCAGACGTACAAGCGGTACGGCCAAGGCCGCGCAACGACGCCAGAATCTCTTTGAAATGGCCGGGCAGGAATGCCGCGAGCGCAAGCAGTCCAGCGGCGCAGGACCATCGGTGCCATTCATGGCGCCGTCGTCGCTCCCACGGCCTGGCTTGCATTGCGCTGGGCCATCGCGACCAGGGCGACGATGACGGCCAGGAAGATGCCGCTGGTCAGCGCCGCGCCGAAGCCAAGGCCGCCATAGGTCTGCGCCTGGGACAACAGGTCGCCCAGCGAGGCGCCGAGCGGGCGCGTCAGGATATAGGCGATCCAGAAGGTGAGAACGGCGTTGGCGCCGAGGTAGAACGCGGCTACGGTCAGAGCAAGGAGGGCGCCGAACACAAGGGTGCCGAGCTGGAATCCCAGCCCCAGGGCTTCGGTGGCCAGGTCGCCCGCGGCGGTGCCGAGGGCAAAGGTGCAAAGAATCGCGGCCCAGTAGAAGAGCTCGCGGCGGCGCGAGCAGATCGTGCGGATGGAGAGCGTGCCTTCGCGTCGGTACCAGAACACGAATATTCCCGCCAGCATGACGGCGAAGACGGCCGTGCTCAGATACAGGCTCACGCCCAGGCCATCGGTGAGCGCATCGGTGATCTGCGTGCCGACGACGCTGACCAGCACCACGGTCAGCCAGTACATCCAGGGAACATAGCGATGCACCCGGACCTGCGCGAACAGTGCGATGGCCAGCAAGGCGCCCATGGCGCAGCCGGTGACGGCCTGGCCCAGCCCCGCGTTGACCGCGAGAAAATCGGCGCCGGTTTCGCCGACCGTGGTCGACAGGATCTTGATGATCCAGAAGCCCACGGTGACTTCGGGCACTTTGTTGAGCCAGGCTGGCATCGGCCGGGGGGACAGCGTGTTCATGGCGTGCTCCAGGTTTGCTATGCGCTGGGGGGCGGCTTGCCCTGTTGGTTGTTAGGGGGGCTGGCGTAGGATCGGCCGCTCTACGCAGTCCGTGGCGCAAGGTTATTTCACCGCAGCTTAAGGCAGCATTAAGGCCGTGTGGAAAACAAGGCACCAGCAACGGCGTGCCAATGAAAAAGGGCGCTCCGCGGAGCGCCCTCAAGGCTGAAAACTGAAAAGCTAAAAGTAAAAAGCTAAAAGCAGAGGTTCTTCAGACTTTCGCGTGGGTAAGTGGCGGGAAGCAACACGCTGGTTTGCTCCCCTCTCCCATGAAATGGGAGAGCAACCGTGTCAAGCGGGCAGTTTGTTTTCCCACGGCTGACCGGTCTTCGCCATGGTATTGAGGACCGTCA
>NZ_JBXAOE010000046.1:0-53727 GCF_058802485.1 Cupriavidus sp. GW822-FHT02D05
TGCGACTGCCAGAACGTTGCTTTGTTTGTGCGCGCCGTCCATGTAACGAACTATAGGAGAGTCATCGGCGCGTTAGATTAGCCTTATCCGGATGGATTGTTCAATATTTTTGAATTTATGGGCAGGCGGCGCAGCGCGGTGCGGACACCGCTTCGGCGGTGGGGGTGCCATTAGGGCGCGGCTATGGACAGGCGCATGTAGCGCGGTCCGATGCTTCAAGCAACCCTGAACAAGCCGTATCTACGATGTAGATACAGGATTTGACGTCCGAGGCTGGCGTATCTACAATGGATATACGCTAACGGAGCCTGTTATGGAACTGTCGATTCAGAAGTGGGGCAACAGCGCGGCTGTGCGTTTGCCCGCTACGTTGCTTGAACAACTCAAGGTTGCTCTGGGCGACAAGCTCGCCGTCGACGTGCGCCCAGAGGGGATCATGCTCAAGCCGGCGCGGCACAGGTATGCGCTTGATGAGCTGGTTGCGCAGTGCGATCCCAATGCGCCGCTGCCCGCAGATCTGACCTCGTGGAACAACCTCGAGCCGGTCGGACGTGAAGCATGGTGAGGCGCGTCAAGTTTGATCGGGGTGACATCGTGCGGGTGAACCTGAACCCGACTGCGGGCCGCGAACAGCAGGGTGATTTCCGCCCTGCGCTTGTGCTGTCACCCGCCGCGTTCAACGCGCTCGGCGTCGCGCTGGTTGCACCGATCACGCAGGGGGGGGACTTCGCCCGTTTCGCCGGCTTCGCCGTGCCGCTGTCCGGTTCCGGTACCGAGACCCAGGGGGTCGCACTGGTGAACATGGTTCGCACGCTGGATCTTGAAGCGCGTGGCGCAAGGAAGGTCGAGCGGGCGCCGGCCGAAGTGGTAGACGACGCGCTGGCCCGTTTGCAAACGATCTTGGACTGATTGGGAGAGGACATCGGCGCGAGCGCCAACTTGGTATCAACTTCCCCAAACAAGGACGCATTGAATCCATCAGCTTGCAATCCGTAATGGCCTTCCTGACGCAACTCGCGCCCGAGTGCTAAAGGTCTTTGTCCTCATCCGTGGCGCCAAAGCGTGGCGGATAGAGCGGATAGCGCAGCGCCGCGTACACCAGCGCGACGGTGGCGATGGCGGTGATCCAGTCGATCAGGTCTTTCATGGCATTCCCTGGCTCATCCCTGGTTTGCTAGCGCCGGACCAGTCCAAGCAGCGCGTGGCTGCCGTCCTGCGCGGCGGTGGATGTGCGGCCGCTGCCCCAGCCTATTGCTGCGCGGTAGCTGCCGGCGTGGCGGGGCTGCGCGGTGGCTGCGTTGTCCGCCGGCTGACAGGCGTCGGCCAGCGGCGCCACGAAGAGTGCGTCTTCGGGGCAGTACAGCTCGCACATGAAGCAGGTCTGGCAGTCCTGCTGGCGCGCGATCGCTGGCGGCTGTCCGGGCACGATGGCGAAGACATTGGTGGGGCATACGCGCACACAGATATTGCAGCCGGTGCAGCGCGTGCTGTTGAGCAGTTCGATCATGCGGCTGCCTTCCAGGTGGTGCCAGCGATGTTCTCGCGCGCGGTCCAGACCTCGTCCAGCCCGCCGCTGATCACCCGGTGGCGCTGGCTTGCATCCTGGCCCGGATGATCGATGCGCCGGTGCATGCCGCGCGTCTCGGTGCGCGCCAGCGCGCTGCGGTACATCCAGCGCGCGGTGGCGAGCATGGCGATGGCCTCGCGTGTGCGCAAGGCATGCTCTGCGCCGGGTAGCGCAGCGGCGTCGCCCCATTGCCGCCACAGCGCATCGAGTCGCGCCAGTGAATCGGTGAGCGCCTCGCCATGGCGGAACCAGTTGCGCGCGTAGGGAAACACTTCGGCTTGCACGGCGCTGACGAGTGCCGGTGCGTCGGGCTCGGCCGGGGTCGCCTGCACGTGCGCCGGGTTGCCGTAGCCGGCGCTGTACAGGGTTTGCCCGGCGGTGAGGCGCGCATCCTGCGCGAAGGCGGCCGCACCCTGGCCGGCCCACCAGCCGGACGACATCGCCCATGCGGCGTTGTGGCTGCCGCCGCCGGTAAAGCCGCCGCAGATCAGCTCGCGCGTGGCGGCGTCGCCGGCTGCGTACAGGCCGGGCACGCTGGTGGCGCATTGCGCGTCCAGGATGCGCAGGCCGCCGGTGCCGCGCACCGTGCCTTCCAGCCGCAAGGTCACCGGGAAGCGTTGCGTGAAGGGGTCGACGCCAAGGCGGTCGAAGGGCAGGAAATAGTTTGGCTGGGCGCTGCGCATCCACGCACGCACCTTGACGTCCGCGCGGTCCAGCCGTGCGTACACCGCTTGCGTTTGCAGCGTGCGGGCAATCACGCTGCGGCCCTGCGCGGAGCCCGCGCCTTCCAGCACCTGGCCTCGTGCGTCATAGAAGGTCGCCCATTGGTAGAACAGCGATTTGGTCACCGACGAGAACGCGGGCCCAAGGCCATACGCATTGGAGAACTCCATGCCGGACAGGTCGGCGCCGGCCTGGGCCGCCATCAGGTAACCGTCGCCGGTCAGCACGTTGCAGCCCAGTGCGCGGCTGAGGAAGGCGCAGCCCCCGGTGGCGATCACCACCGCGCTGGCGCGCAGCGTCCACTCGCCCGGCTGGTCCGCGCGGGGCTGGCGGTGCAGGCCCCGTGCGCCGCGCACCGCGCCGCCGGCATCCACCAGCAGGGCCAGCGCCGGGCTGTGGTCGAGAATGCGCACGCCCGCCGCCTTGGCGCGCCGGCGCATCAGCCGCATGTACTCCGGCCCTTGCAGGGAGATGCGCTGCGCCTGGCCGGAGGCGTCTTGCGGAAATGGGTAGCCCCATTCGGCAAGTTGTTCGAGTCCCGCGTAGGTGCGGTCCAGCACCCGGTCCATCCAGGCCGGCTCGGCCAGTTCGCCGCCAAGTGTGTAGCGGCTGGCCTTGGCCGCCGCGCGCGCGGCAGGGTCAGGTGCAACGTGCCAGATGGCGGTGCCGGCTGCCGCCGTCGCGCCCGAGGTGCCGCAGAAACCCTTGTCGGCCAGCACGACGCGCGCGCCGCTTTCGGCAGCGGCAATGGCTGCCCAGGTGCCGGCAGGGCCGCCGCCGATGACCAGCACATCGGTCTGTGGCGCGGGCGTCCTGGCGCGGTACTCGGTTCCGATGGATGGCATGCGGCGATTCCTCCCGGCAGTGGAAATTGGCAATTGGCAATGGGCATATCGAATGATCGAATGACAGTAGCCAACTGGCGCGGGCCGCGCAACGAAGCTTTGGTGCAATCCATATGCGCTCGCCGCAGCGGCGGCGAGCGCGGCAATGCGTGCCGGTGGCAACGAGTTCAATCGGTAAGGTCAGTACTGACGGTCAGCGCTTCCCACTGGTTGATTTCATCCTGCAATGCCTTGAGCTTCTCGCGAACGAAGCCGAGCGCATCGGTGCCCAGCAGAAGATGCACCGGCGGCCGGTCCGACGCTACCACCTTGAGGATCGCCTGCGCGGCCTTGCGGGGATCTCCCGGCTGCTTGCCGGATCTTGCCGCACGCGCGGCGCTCAGCGGTTCCAGCGTTGCCGCGTAGTCCTCGATCGTGCGCACCGTGCGTTGCAGGGAGCGGCCTGCCCAGTCCGTGCGAAAGGCGCCTGGCTCGATCGCGGTCACCTTGATGCCGAAGGGACGCACTTCCTTGGAAAGTGCCTCGTTGATGCCTTCCAGCGCGAACTTGCTTGCGTTGTAGATGCCCACGCCGGGAAACGTCATGAGGCCGCCCATCGACGTGACGTTCAGGATGTGGCCGCTGCGCCGCTCGCGCATGAAGGGCAGCACGGCCTGGATCACGCCGATCGCGCCGAACACATTCACGTCGAACTGCGCACGGATGTCCGTGGGCGTGGCTTCCTCGATGCTGCCCTCGTAACCGTACCCCGCGTTGTTGACCAGCACGTCGATCGGGCCAACCTCGCGCTCGATCTGCGCGACCACGCGCGGGATGTCCGGGCCGGACCGCACGTCGAGCACGTAGCCGAAAGACTGCCCCGGGGACATCGCGGAGAAGGCCGCGCGCTGCGCTTGCTGGCGCAGCGTGCCGGCGACCTTGTCGCCCTGCGCGATCGCGACCTCGGCCAGCGCGCGCCCAAAACCCGTGCTTACGCCCGTAATGAACCAGGTTTTCATCATTTCTCCAGGAGAATCGTCAGGGGGAGCCGCCGTCCTCGGCGGCTCGGTACAACGGAGTATGGACGTTGCCGACCCTGTGAAGAAGGAAGATAATCGGCAAGGACTTTGCAATAAATTTGCATAATGAATCCAGCTGAATTCCAGGCCCTTTCGGTCTTTGCCCGCGTAGCGCAGGAGCAAAGCTTCAGCGCCGCCGCGCGCGCGCTGGGTATCCCGGTGACGTCCGTCAGCTATACGGTCAGGCGCATCGAAGAGCGCCTGGGAGCCCGCCTGCTTAACCGGACGACGCGCAGCGTCAGCCTGACGGAGGCCGGAGCGCGGTTCCTGACGAGGATCTCGCCGCTCCTGCAGGAACTCGAGCTCGCCATGCGCGATGCTTCCAGATCCTCCAGCGAGTCAATGGGCACGCTGCGCCTGAACGTGCCCCCGAGCGCCATCCCGCTGGTGATCCAGCCCATCCTGAAAGCGTTCCTGACGGCCTACCCCGACATCAATGTCGAGGTCATTGCGGATAACAGCCTGGTGGACATTGTCGGCAAGGGTTTCGATGCCGGCATCCGCTACGACAATGTGCTGGGCGAGGACATGGTGATCGTGCCACTCGTCACGCAGATGCGCTTTTGCGTGGTCGCGTCTCCGGCGTACCTGAAAGACAAGGCAAAGCCACGGCACCCGCGAGATCTGCTCAAGCATCAATGCGTGAACTACAGGAGCGCCGATACCGGCGCGTTGTATCGCTGGGAGTTCGAGAAAGCCGGTGAATCCATGCAGATCGCCGTGGCCGGGCGCATCGCGACCAATGACAACGGCTTGCTGCTGCAGTCCGCCCTGGACGGGTTCGGCTTTGCCTACCTGCAATACCGTAACGCCGAGCCGCATTTGCGGGCTGGCGCGCTGGTGAACGTGCTGGACGCGTGGATACCGCGCACGGGGCTCTACCTCTACTACTACAACCGGACGGGGATGCCGAAGAAGCTGCGCGTCTTTATCGATTTTGCCAGGATGGCGCTGGCGGATAGCAGGTAACGGGAACGCCGCCATCAGTGCCAGGCCAGCGTTACTGGCATTGCCATGCGGTGCGGGCGGCAATGGACAAGGGCGCTGGCTCGCGGCCGTGATGCGATTTACGCTGACATAGCCTGCCGCAGTGCCAGGAAGGTGCCATCCGGCTGGTAGAAGATGACCGCGTCCACGATGTCTGGCGAGGGACGGCGAAACGCGACCCGATACCCCTGGAGGCCTTCCAGGTCAAAGGTCCGCCCGTCAAATGGCCGCAATGGCCAACTCTGCTGCCCGCCGATGCGCAGCGATAGCTGGCCCGCCGCATCGAGCGTGACGCTGATCTCCTGCACGCTGTGCATGAAGCTGCCAGCGCAGAGGGCGCGGAACGCCGGGTCGAGCACGTCGCCGCCTGCCGCGCGGCGAAATACGATATCCGCCACCATCGGCTCCAAAGGCGCGCAGATCCGGTCGATGTTGCCTTCCCGGTCATAGCCGAAGCTCAGTGCGAGATTGTCGGGATGGATCTCGGCCGGCTTGTCGGGGGTGGTGAACACATCGTAGTGGCGGTGTTCGAGCTGGCCCGACATGCCGCGCCAGCGCCATGCCAGAGCGTTGTTCTCTTTGGTGATGCCGATCCGCCCGTAAGCCGGGTGTTCGTACTCGCCCGCATAGTCGTCAAGCGGATGGCTCGGCGCGGTGCCGGTCCGGCGCAATTCGCTGCGCGCCTGCTGGTCGACCTTCTGCTGGGCAAGCGCCTGGCGGCGCATGGTGCGGAACCGGTCGAACCAGTCGATCGGCTTGTGGCCGCAAAGCTGATCGAGCGCGGTGTAGGTCAGCAGTTCGGTGACGGCACTTGGGGCGCGATTGGTCAGCACCGCGACGCCGATCCGGCGTTCCGGCAGCATCGCCATTGAGTTGGCCCAGCCGACCCAGCTGCCGGTGTGGGAGACCTTCCGTTCGCCGCGATAGTGTTCCAGCGACAGGCCGAGCCCGTAGTGGAACTCACCCACCTCTTTGAACACGGAGCGGCCCACGTGCACGCGCGGGGTCATCATTTGCCGGATGATGTCTGCCGACAGCAGCGGCTTGCCATCCACGGAGCCTTCATCGATCAGCAAGCGCATCCACTTCGCCAGGTCCGACACGCAGGCATTGAGCCCGCCGGCGGGAAGAGCCCGGATAGGTGTCAGCATTGCACGCTGGCTTTCGTCGCCTTGCATGATGTGCGGATGCGCATGGTTCGGCGCGGCGGCGAGCGCTTCGATGGATAGCCCGAAGTGCGCGAAGCCCAGCGCACGGAGCAGGCGCTCGGTGGTGAAATCCTCCCAGCGCTGCCCGCTGATGCGCTCCGCGATATGCCCGGCCACGAGATACCCCAGGTTCTGGTACTGGTAGGCCTCGCGCACGTCCCGGCTCGGCTCCAGATGGCGCAAGGCCGCCAGGATCTGCGCCATGGACAGGTCGCCCGGCGAGTGGATCCAGTCGTGGCGCGGGACGCCGCTGTGATGGCAAAGCAAGTCCCGCACGGTCACGCGCTCGGTCGCAACCGCATCGTGCAGCCGAAACTCCGGTATGTAATCGCGCACGGGCCGGGTCCAGTCGAGCTTGCGCTCGTCCACCAGCAGGCCAAGCCCGGCGGTGGTGAAAGACTTGGTGAGCGAGCACAGCAGGAACTGGGTGTCCGCCGTCACGGGCGCCGGCGCTTGCGTGTCGCGCACGCCATAACCTTTTACCAGCACCGTTTCACCACCCCGGATCACGGCGAGCGCAAGGCCCGGCACCTTCCATTCTTGCATCGACGCCTGAACGAGATCATCGAAATCACTGAGCATGGTGCGGGGTCCTTGTCTCTGCAACGGCGGCTTACTGGAAGTCGGCGCGGCTTGCGTTGCGCGTTGCGCGCCGGATCGCCAGCGGGAATCGCAGCGTGCGCCAGACGTTAGCACCGCCCCAGCAATCTGCTATCGCCACCAAGGAGGGTGTGTTGTGGCCGCGCGACGGGCAGGCCGCAGCGCAATCCCGCACGGTTCCCGGCCGGATTGATTTACCGCCAGGATCGCGCTACGATATTTTGAACGTCGTTCAATAATATTCATCGTTCATTTATATGGATGAGATGGCCGCCCCCGACATGCCGGGCCGCCGCGCCCGAAAGCGCGCGCAAACGCTGGATCTCCTTGCCCGGACCGCCATGGGCCTGTTCGAGGCGCAGGGGTATGACGCCGTGACGATGGAGCAGATCGCGACCGGGGCCGACGTTGCCAAGGGAACGCTCTACAACCATTTCCCAACCAAGGAATCCGTGCTGGCGCACTGGATCCACATGCAATTGGCCGCCGATCTGGCGCATCTGCAGCCCGAGGTCGAACAGCAGGCAGGCTTCCGGCCGGCGATCTCGCTGCTGCTCGATGCCTCGGCCGCCTGGTGCGAGGCGCATCGCGCCTACCTTTCGCCCTACCTTCGCTTTCGTTTCCTCAGCCTGGAAGCTGCGCCACCGCCGGACGAGGCCGTGCAGGCCAGCGACATGACCGATGTGTTCGGGCTGCTGATCGCCCTGGGCCAGCGCTCGGGTGAACTGCGGGACGATCTCGATGCGGCGCATCTGGCGTCGCTCTTCCATCACCTCTATCTCGGCGCGCTGATGCGCTGGCTGACCTTGCCGGGGCGCACGCTGCGCGAGGAGTTAGCGGTGGTGGTGACACTGTTCGTGGAGGGAAGCGCCCGACCGCTGGCGCCGCGTGCAAGGAGCCGCAAGACACCGTGAAATTCATCGTCGCAACCTACGGCACGGAGGGCGACGCCCGCCCGCTGGCTGCACTGTGCCGCGCATTGATGGATGCTGGCCACCAGGCTCGGCTACTTGCCGACGACGCAACGCTTGGCACGGCCAAGGTCCTTGGTGTTCCGACAACCGCGCTGGCGGGGGACATCAAGGGCGCGTTGCAGCCGGAGCTTGCGATCGCCGGCGTGGTGGCGCGCAATCGCGGCTTCACCAGCACGGCGAGCGCGCTGGCGCGCATTGCCAATGCCAATGCCGAGGCATGGCTGCGGGAGATCGTGGCGGCGGCGGGCGAAGGCTGCGATGCCATCCTGGTCTCGGGCCTGGCGGCTTTTGCCGGCTTGTCGGCTGCCGAGCATCTGGGCGTGAGGGCGATCGGCACCGGGCTGATCCCGATCACGCCGACGGCGGGCTTCGCCTCGCCGTTCCTGGCGCAGGCGCGGCTGCCGGGCTGGCTGAATCGCACGAGCCACCACTTCGTCAACGGGATGCTGTGGCGGGCGTTTCGCAAGCAGACCAATGCCGCGCGCGCGGCCGTATGCGGGCTGCCGCCGCGGCGGCAGCTGTGGACCCGGCATCCGATGCTATACGGGGTTTCGCCCAGCCTGTTGCCCGGGCCGGCGGACTGGCCGGGCAATGCGCGTGTCTGCGGCCAATGGATCGCGCCGTCACCGGACTGGACCGCGCCGCAGCCGCTTGCGGATTTCCTCGCCGCGGGGGAGCCGCCGATGTACTTCGGTTTCGGGAGCATGGCCGGGTTTGACCGGCAGAAGATGCTGGACGCCGTGATCACGGCGTGCGCAGGACGGCGGGCGCTGTTCTATCCCGGGTGGAGCGGGGTGGACACCGCCGGGCTGCCGGCGAATGTGCATGTGGTTGGCGACACGCCGCACGACTGGCTGTTTCCCCGGACATCGCTCGTTGTCCATCACGGCGGCTCCGGCACGACCCATTGCGCCGCGCGGGCGGGCGTGCCATCGGTGGTGGTGCCGTTCGCGGGTGACCAGTTCTTCTGGGCGGACCGGCTCAGGCTGGCGGGCGTCGCCGGTGAAGCCGTGAACGGAAAGCACCTGCAAGCTTCGGCACTCGCGCGCGCCATCGCGTTCGCTCAAGGCGCCGAGGCCCGTTCGCGGGCGCGCGAGCTCGGCGCCAGGATGGCGGGCGAAAACGGCCTGGCCGATGCGGTCTCGGCCATCGAGGCCATGATGCGGGATGGCACCTGATGTTACTGGGGTCCGCGGGTGGCCAGGTATCGGGGTTTTTCCGTGTCCGCTAATTTCCGGATCGCTGGCGGGCACGACTAGAATGGATTGTCCGGAGCGAGGCGCTTCGCACTGAAGTGCCCGCCACGCCCCACATCGCTCACGTCGCTCACGCCGTTCACACCAGAGGAGCCGCCCATGTCCCTGCCTCATCTAGCTTCCGGCCAGGTGGCCAGCGTGCTGCCGCTAGGCGAGCGTCTCAGCAAGACGCCCACGACCGCCTTCTTCAAGGAAAGCCGCCTGGAGGTCATGCGCCTGGTGCTGACCGCCGGCAAGCATATGCCGGCCCATGCGGTAGCCGGGCCCATCACGGTGCAGTGCCTGGAAGGGGAGGTCGATATCGGCGTGGAGGGGGCGCACCGGCTGTTGCGCCAGGGCGACCTGATCTATCTGGAGTCCAACGTGATGCACGACGTGACGGCGATCAGCAACGCGTCGCTGCTGGTGACGCTGGTGCTGCTCTAGCGCAAACGCTCAATGCCTGGCCGGGCGCGCGTGCAATAACCAGAGGACTTCAAAATCCTCCGGCGCCATCGTTGCGCCGTCGAACTCCGGGTCTGCGTTGATCTCGGCCAGCGCCGGCACGGGTACCAGCCCGAGGTTCGTGCTCCCGGTGGCCGCATCGGCGCACGCGAAACCTACGGTTCCATCCCGGAAGAATTCCAGCTTCCGGGTTTCGAAGCGCTCGCCGTCAAGCTCCGACACGAGCCGAACCGGCTCGGAGGGAAGCTCGTGCCGCCAGATGACGTCGATGTATTCCATCTGGGTCTCCCCTCAAGCCGCGTGTCGCCAAACAAAAACCTAGTCCTTGGATAGCTCGCAGAACCGCAGGCGGTTGCCAAACGGATCCGCGACTTGCAACTGCCGTCCCCAGCCCACCACGTCGATGCCCGGTTTTGCATAGCGATACTGCCTGGCATCCAGTTCGCGATGCAGGGCATCGATGTCCTCCACGGGGACGAACACCGTTGAACCTGGCGTGGCGTCTCCATGGTGCTCGCTCAGGTGCAGCGTCAGGCCGGATCGCCTCACCTGGGCGTAGAGCGGAAATTCCTCACCGAAACGATGCTCCCAATCGAGGGAAAAGCCAAGATAGTCTAGATAGAATTCCTTGGCCTTCTCGACCGAGAAGATCCGGATGATGGGGATGGCGGGGGACAGGTTCATGGCATTGTGCCCGCGGCTTACGCTTCGACCAGGTTGGGAATCTCCACGGCAGGATTGACGTCGGCCGCATAGTCCACGCCGTCGATGCCGAACCCGAACAGGCGCAGGAACTCCGCCTTGTAGCCCGCAAAATCGGTGAGCGCGTAGATATTGTCGTTGGTGACCTGGTCCCACAACTGCGTCACGCGGGCCTGGACATCCGGGCTGAGTTCCTTCTCATCCGTGCGCAGGCGGCCTTCCGTATCCTGGCGTGGCGACTGGCTGTACAGGCAGTCCTGGTAGAGCGAGTAGACCTGCTCGATGCAGCCTTCGTGGGTGCCGGTTTCCTTCATGACCTTGAACAGCAGCGACAGGTACAGGGGCATCACCGGGATGGCGGAGCTGGCCTGGGTCACCACGGCCTTGAGCACCGCGACGCGGGCGTCGCCGCCGGTGGCGGCCAGCTTGCCGCGCAGGTCCAGCACCTTCTGGTCCAGGTCTTTCTTGGCGGCGCCGATGGAGCCGTTCCAGTAGATGTCGTGGGTGACCTTCTCGCCCAGGTAGGTGAACGCCGTGGTCTTTGCGTTGTTGGCGAGCACGCCGGCGGCGAGCAGGGCGTCGATCCACATTTGCCAGTCTTCGCCGCCCATCACGGCGACCGTGTGATCGATCTCTTCCTGCGTTGCCGGTTGCAGGGCGATTTCCTTGATCACCTCTTTGTCGGTGTCCAGGCCGCGCTGCCGGATTTCCTTGCCAATGGGCTTGAGCGTGGAATTGAAGATTTCCCCCGTCTTCGGGTGCTTTCGCCGCGGCGCAGCAAGGCTGTAGACGACCAGGTCGACCTGGCCAAGATCACGCTTGATGATGTCGATGGTTTGCTGCTTGATCTCGTCGGAAAAGCCGTCGCCATTGATGCTCATGGCATAGCGGCCTTCGGCCGTTGCCGCCTTGTGAAACGCCGCCGTGTTGTACCAGCCTGCGGTGCCAGGCTTGCTCTCGGTGCCGGCGCGTTCGAAGAACACGCCGAGCGTGTCGGCGCCGCAGCCGAACGTTGCCGTGATGCGAGCGGCAAGCCCATAGCCCGTGGAGGCGCCGATGACGAGGACCTTCTTGGGTCCGTTGGCAACCGGGCCGTTCGCTTTCACATAGGCGATCTGCTGGTTGACGTTGGCTTCGCAGCCGGCGGGGTGGGCGGTGACACACATAAAGCCGCGCACGCGGGGTCCGATGATCATGGTGGGTTCCTTGCAATTTTGGTGGATTGTAATGGAACCCTGGCCTGCGGCATGCGCCAGCTTGCATTGCCGCCTGTATCAATCGTCCCGCGTCAGCACCTCCAGCAACTCGATCTCGAAGACCAGGTTCGAGTTCGGTTTGATATGGGCGCCGACCTGGCGTTCGCCATAGGCAAGGTGAGCTGGCACATGGAGCTTGCGCTTGCCGCCGACTTTCATGCCCATCAGCCCCAGGTCCCAGCCCTTGATCACGCGCCCGGTGCCGATCACGCACTGGAAGGGCTTGCCGCGATCGTAGGAAGAGTCGAACCTGGTGCCGTCCTCCAGGTAGCCGCTGTACTGGGTGGTGATCAAGGCGCCTTTGACCACGGCCTTGCCGTCGCCGAGTTGCATGTCTTCAACCTGTAGTTCGTTGCTCATCCGCTGCTCTTCTTTCATGGTCATGGGTGCATTGACCGAGGAAGCAGAGTTTACATCCCGTGGCAGTGCCACCAGAAGGGGCGCGGGCGGATTTCTGCAATCGGGCCGGCTATCGCTGCTCGGGAGGAAGCCCGCGAATGGCGGCTGCAAACTGCGCATGCGTGGCCGGATCCACCGGCCGGTGCTTGGTTTTCGTGCTCGCCGGATCGTTGCCCAGGAAGTTGTTGCCCTTCCAGTTGCGCGCCGGCCGGATCGGCCTTGGCATGAAGCCGCCCCCACAATTTGGGCAGACATTGCCCAGGACATCGTCCACGCATGACGCGCAGAATGTGCATTCATAGCTACAGATGCGCGCTTCCAGCGACGCCGGCGGAAGCGCCTCGTTGCAATGCTCGCAGCTTGGCCTGAGTTCCAGCATGTTCAGTCTCCTCCGCTATGGCATGTCATATCAGTAAATTCCCTGCCATACTAATCACAAGGGAATATCGCGGCAATTCGAAAATATGACAGGTATGATAAAAATCATGCCATCCGAAGACGAACGATCGGGGGCAACGATGAAGCGCATCTTCCTTGTGCTGCCGCCGCAGGTGCACATGCTGGATCTTGGCGGGCCGATGCAGGTGCTGGGCTCCGTGGCCGCGCTCGGGATCTCGCCACTGGCGCTTCACTGTGTCGGGCCGCTGCAGGCGCTGACAAGCTTTCAAGGCCTAGCCTTGAGCGGGGTACAGGCCTTGCCGGCACGGCTGGCGCCCGGCGACGTGGTGATCGTGGTTGGTTTCAAGCTCGAGCTCAGCGCGCTGTCCACGCCGGAGTACCGGAAGATCGTTGACTGGCTCCAGGCCGTGGTGCAGTCCCGCCTTGGCGAGGTGACGCTGGCCAGCGTCTGCACCGGGGCATTCCTGCTTGGCGCGGCCGGCCTGCTCGACGGGCGCAGCTGCACGACCCACCACGAGCACCTGGCGCGGTTGCAGCAACGCCATCCGCACGCCCGGGTGCTGGCCGGCCGGGTGCTGGTCGAAGATGGCGCGCTGATCACCTCGGCCGGTGTGACGGCGGGCATCGACCTCGCGCTGCACCTTATCCGGCACGCGTTCGGTGCCCCGGCCGCGATCCAGGTCGCGCGCGAGAACGTCGTGCCGTTCCGCAGGCTGGGCCAGGATCCGGCGCTCGATGCGCAGCTGCGCTACCGCGATCATCATCATCCGGTCATCCACGCCGTGCAGGATTTCCTGACCAGGCAGCCTGCCTGCGAATTGTCGTACAGCGAGCTGGCCGGCCGCTTCGCGCTGAGCTATCGGCATCTGGCGCGGCTGTTCCAGCAGGAGTGCGGCGTCACGCTCAAGCAGTACCAGCAGCAATTGCGGCTGGATCTGGCACGCAGGTTGCTGAAGGACAGCGACTGGGCAGTCGAGCTGGTTGCGCAGCGCTGCGGCTTTGCCAGCCCGCAGGCGTTGCGCGCCGCGTGGCGGCAGGAAGAGGCCGTGCCGCCGTCGCGCTGGCGGTCACAGGCTTGAACGCTTCAGCGGCGCCTAATGCGGGATCGCCGCATAGAGTGCCTTGACGGCGTTGGCGAATGCCGCCGGAGATTCGGCCGGCCGGCGCTGGGTCGAGCCGGCGGACGTGGCGTTGGCGCTGGTGGGCCGCGGCGCGGTGTCGGGGCTCGACGAGAACTTGACGATGGTCAGCGCCTTCTTCGGGTTGATGTAGATCTTCTGGCCAAAGCGCCCGCTTGCCTCGATCGATCCGTCGCCATCGTTGACCTGGTACCAGTAGTCGCGGTAGGCGTAGTTGGCTCTGCCGGCTGCCAGGTTCCCGGTGGCAAACAGCGCCTGGTTGTCATTGGGCTTCAGCGCGAGGCGAACGGCTTTGCCGGCGATAGCGCCCGGGTTCTCGCCCGAGCTGGCCTTGCGAATCGCTTCGGCAAAGCGGGCAGCATCGCGCAGCGTGCTGTTCATGCCGCCACTGGCCATTTCCGTGCCGAGCTGGTCGACCTGGATATAGGCATCGTCCTCGGCAAAGCGGGACCAGATGCGCTGCGCAACCAGCTCGCTCCACGATTGGCCGGTGATCCTGCGCAGCGCCCAGGCAAGTGCCTCCGGGGAACCGTTCTGGTAGTACCAGACATTGGTCCCGGCAGCTGGCTGCGGGACCTGGGCGGCCTTCAGGAAGTCGTAGATATTGTCGGGCGCGCCGTCGCGGCGCGCAATCAGGCCAACGGCGCCAAACAGGCCCAGATCGGGCGGCAGGCTTGCCGGGTAGCTGACGGCCACCTCCATGTCCAGGTTCTTCTGGATCGTGGCTTCGCCGAACGGGTTGCCGGCCAGCTCCGGCACGTAGCTGGCCAGCTTCGCGTTGGGGTCCAGCTTGCCTTCGTCGATCAGCATGGCGGCAAGCAAGCCGGTGATCGACTTGGTCATCGAAGCCCAGATATGAGGCTGCCGGGGACCAAAGGAATCGAAGTAGCGCTCGTAGATGACTTGTCCCTTGTGCAGGACGATAAAGCCGTCGGTGTACGTATCGTGCAGGTAGCTCGACAATTTGACCTGTTGCCCCTCGAGGTCGAACGTCACATCGTCAAGGCGCGCAACCGGCGCAGCCGGCAACGCGTGCGGCGACGCGGCGCGCGTGATGCCGGCGGTGGGCGAGGTCTCCCGCGCATGGCGGAACGCCCATCGCAGGTTGGGGAGCTGGAACGCGTTCGCCTTGGTCACGCGCTTGTCCGGCGCGGGTGGAAAGCCCTGCATGATGCCAAGCCTGACCGGGTCGGTGGTCTCGGGCGGGTTTGGCGTTTGCGCGCCAGCCAGGGGGGATGCGGATGCGAGCATCGCGGCGATGGCGATCGATGCGCCGTAACGCGCCGCGCTGGCGCCATGCCTGCTTCCAGGATGCATGCCTGTCTCCATGTTCTATCGTTTGGCCTGAATTGCTACCCGTTGTGTTCGCCAAGCGCGGGAACGTGATCGTCGCTTGCTGGCAGCCCAAGGGAAAACTTGACCGGGAAGCTCAGCGCGACGGCGTTCTCCGCGGGCACCTCGCGCACCATGTTTCGCGCCTTGACGTGCGGGTCCGCGAATAGCTCCTGCGCGCTGAGCGCGGGAGAGAACGGCAGGTCGAAGGGCGCGAAGACTTCCGTCCAGTGCGCAAGGGACCGCGACCGGAAGATCCCGTTGAGCAGGCCGTTCACTTCCGGCTTGTGCTGCTGGCGGCCGGGCCGCGACGTGAACCGGGCATCGAGCAGCGCTGGAAAGTCCGCACCGATCGCCTCGCACAGGTTGAGCCAGAACTTGTTTTCCAGGATGCCCATGGCGAGATGGCGGCCATCGCTGGTCTCGAAGATATCGTTGTCCGGCATGACGGTTGGCGATTCGTGCGGGCGATCCTCGTACCCGCGCGCGGCCCAGGCGCCATGCGCGGTCCACGACAGGATGGCATCATGGATCGATACATCAAGATGCTGGCCACGTCCATGCTGCCGCGCGCTCATGACCGCCACGGCCAGCGCCAGCGCTGCATAGCCCGAGGCCGCGTAGTCGGAAACGCGCACGCGCGGCCGGGACACCTTGTCGTCCACCTGCACCGGCACGGACCAGTAACCTGCCAGCGCGAGATAGTTCAGGTCATGGCCGGCATGGTCCGCATACGGGCCGGTCTGGCCGAACCCGGACACGGAACACAGCACGATGGCCGGGTTCACTTGCGCGAGTGCGTCATAGCCCAGGCCAAGGCGCTGCATCACGCCGGGCCGGAAGCCTTCGACCACGGCGTCCGCCTCGGTCACCAGGCGCAGGAATGCCGCGCGGCCCTCGTCGGATTTCAGGTCGAGCGCGACGGATTGCTTGCCGCGATTGAACTGCGCGAACACGGCAGGCCCGAGCTGGCGGGCGGTGTCGCCCGTGCCCGGCTGCTCCACCTTGATCACGTCCGCACCCAGTTGCATGAGCAGGGTCGTGGCGTGCGGGCCGGGCAGGAGCTGGCTGAGATCGATGATCTTGACGTCCTTCAGGCAGGACCACTCGGGTTTCATTGCCGGCTCCCGGTACTTTAGCTGACGTCGCCGTTCATGCCGATCGAGTGGATCAGCTTGCCGTAGCGGGCGGTATCCGCAGCCACCATGCCGTTGAACTGCGACGGCGAAGCACTGCGGCGCAATTCCCCCGCGTTGGCCTTCAACTGCGCATCCAGGCGCCCGCTGGCCTGCAGCTCCGTGACCGCGGCAAAGAGCCGCTGGGTGAGTTCGGCGGGCAGGTGCGCGGGCGCGAACAGGCCGCTCCAGTTGTCCAGCACCAGGCCGGGGGGCAGGACCTCGGCAAGCGTCGGCACCTCCGGGAAATAGACGGAGCGTGTGGATGACGACACCGCCAGTGCCCGCACCTGGCCATTGCGCAGGTACTGGGTCGCCGTGCCCAGCACAGGCATGCCGAACTGGGTCTGGCCGCTGAGCATGGCGGTGATGATCTCCGTCGCGCCCTTGTAGGGGATGTGCACGGCATCGGTGCCCGTCTGGTGCAGCAAGGCCTCCACCGCCAGATGCGCGATGCTGCCTTTGCCGCCCGAGCCGTAGTTGAGCTTGCCGGGCGCGCGCTTGAGCGCGGCGATCAGGTCGCCGGCGGTCTTGTATGGCGCGTCCGCAGGCACGATGAGCGCGGTAGGGCCGCCGGAAATCGCCGCGATGGCGGTGAAATCGTGCGCGGGATCGTACGGCATGTTTCGGTACAGATGCACGTTGATCACATGCGTGTTCGCGAGAATGCCCAGCGTGTAGCCGTCCGCGGCGGCGCGCTTCAAGGCGCTCGCGCCGATCACGCCGCCCGCGCCGGGCATGTTCTCAACGACCAGCGGCTGGCCAAGCGTGCGGCCCAGTTCGGCCGACAGCGTGCGTGCGATGTTATCCGGCGCGCTGCCCGCCAGGAACGGGACGATCAGGCGCACGGGACGATTGGGATAGGGCGCGGCGGCGCGCACCGGCGTGAGCATGCTGCTAAGTGCGGCAGCGCCCGCGGTGGCGAGCCAGGTTCGGCGTTTCATAGAGGTGTCTCCAGTTCTTGGCTGCGCAGTTTGCCTGCGTCGGTCTGATCAACCGCTGCCGGCTCAGGCTTTCGCCTGCATGGGTTCGAGAATCGCGCGGGCGATGGTATTGCGCTGGATCTCGCTGGTGCCGGTGAAAATCCGGAACATGCGCAGCTTGCGGAAAGCCTGCTCCACCGGATGTCCTCGCGTCACGCCCACATTGCCGTGGATCTGTACGGCTTTGTCGGCTACCTCGAAGCAGCGCTCGGAGATGAACAGCTTGCATGCCGCGGCCTTCACCCGAAGATCCGCGCCACTGTCCGCCAGCGCGGCGGTTTGCGCGATCATGCTCTCGCAAGCCCACAGCGCGGCGGCCATGTCCGCCAGCATGTGCTGGATGGCCTGGAAGCGCGCAATGGGCCCGCCGAACTGGCGGCGCTGGCCGGCGTACTCCAGCGAGGACGCATAGGCCTTGGTGGCCAGGCCCAGCATGGTGGGGCAGTGCAGCAGCCGGTTGACGTTGATGCGCGACATGCCGAGCTTGAAGCCGTTGCCTTCGCCGCCAAAGATATTGGCGCGCGGCACCCGCACATTGACGAACTCGATGTCCCCATCGATATGCTGGCCCGACATCGGCACGTACTCGGTGCTGACCTTGACGCCGGGCAGGTCCAGGTCGATCAGCACGGCCGTGATGGCTGGGGGGGACGCAGTGGCGTCGGTGACGCACATGACGATGGCAAAGTCGGCAAACGGCGCGCCGCTGATGTAGTGCTTGCGGCCGTTGATGACGAGGTCATCGCCGTCCACCACGGCCGTGGTGGAGATGCTCTGGGCATCCGAGCCGGAATGCGGCTCGGTCAGGGCGAAGCAGGTGGACTTCTCGCCCCGGATGACGGGTTGGAAGTAGCGCACAAGCTGGTCCGGCGTAGCGTACTTGAGCATATTGCCCACGCGCGGCGGGCCGCCCAGGTCGCCAAGCACGTGCGGCGCCAGCACTGCGCCGCTGGCGGCAAGGTCTGCCTTCAGCGCGCATTGCTCGGCGATGTTCAGCCCCTTGCCACCGAGCTCGACGGGCAGGCAGGCGGCATAGAGCCCCAGTTCGCTGGAGCGGCGCCACACGCCGCGCAGCACATCGCGCGGCCAGGCATCTTCGGACCCCAGGCCCAGCTCGCGCTCCAGCGGCAGCAGTTCCTCATGGATGTAGCGCTGGATGCTGGCGCGGGTCTCGACCAGCACGGGATTGGTCAGGTTGTCGAACATGGCGCTTCTCCTTAATTCACACGACGGGATACGCCTTGCCAATACGGCTCGCGCACCAGTTTGCGAGCGAGCTTCCCGCTCGCGTTCTTGGGCAGTTCGGTGACGAAGTCGATGGTTCGCGGCGACTTGTAATCGGCAATGCGCGCGCGGCAGTGCGCGATGAGGTCTTCCGCAGTGCCTTGCCGGCCGGGCCTGAGGGCGACCACGGCCTTGACGCTTTCGCCCCAGGTGTCGTCGGGCACGCTGATCACGCAGGCTTCCATCACGTCCGGATGCTGGTAAAGCGCGGCCTCGACCTCGGTCGGATACACATTGAAGCCGCCGGAGATGATCATGTCTTTCTTGCGGTCGACCAGGTAGATGTAGCCTTCTTCATCCACCCGGGCCAGGTCGCCGGTACGCAGCCATCCGTCCACCAGCACTTCGCGCGTCAGCTCCGGCTCGCCCCAGTACCCATGGAAGACATCCTCGCCGCGGATCACCAGTTCGCCGATGTCGTCGCCGGCCACTTCCTGGCCCTGTTCGTCGACCACGCGGACCTCCGTTTCGCCAAGCGCCCGCCCGCAGGAGGCCAGCCGCTCGGGCCGGTGCGCCAGTGCGTCGGCATGATCGGCTGTGGAGAGGCGGGTCACGCCGGAGGTGGACTCGCTCGCGCCATAGCCTTGCGACAGGATGGGGCCGATGCGCTCCCACGCCTCGCGGATGCGCGCGGGCGCCATCGGCGCGGCGCCGTAGGCCAGGGTCTTGAGGCTGCTCAGGTCCGCGCTGGCCAGGGTTGGCTCGGTCAGCAGCATATTGATCATGGCCGGCACCATGAACACATGGGTGAGGCGCAGTCTGGCCACCTCCGCCAGGAAATGCGCGGGCTCGAACTTGTCGAACAGCACCAACGTTGCGCCGGTGTACAGATACGGCTGCATCAGCATGCCGGAGGCGTGGGTGATGGGCCCGATCAGTGCCAGGCGGTCACCGGGCCGTGCCGGCTTGTCCATGCTCTGCAGCATCTTGCGCAACGCTGCCAGGCGGTTGCCATAGCTTTGCATGGCGGCCTTGATCTTGCCCGTGGAACCCGAGGAAAAATGCAGGACGGCGAGGTCGTCGGGCTGCGGCGCGATGTCGAGCGGCGCAGGGCTCGCGCCTGCGAGCAGGGCCTCGTAATCGCCATAGCCGTGCGCGGGTTTGCCAATCGCGATGAACGTTTGCACGGATCCAAATCCCGCGGTTTCCGGCGAGTAGCCGGTATATCCGGGGCCGGCAAACAGGATGCGCGGCGCGCAGTTCTCGGCCACATCCGATGCCTCTGCCGCCGTGAAGCGCGGATTGAGCGCGGCCTTGACGAGCCCGGCCTTGTACAGGGCGCACTCGATCTCGACAAGCTCGGGGCGGTTGCGTGATTGAATCGCCACGCGATCGCCCCGGGTGAGGCCGAGGGCCAGCAGTGCATTGGCGAGGCGGTTCGAGCGCTCGTCCAGCTCGCGATAGGTCAGCACGCGGTCGTTGTAAAGCACGGCAGCGTGATCCCCCCAATAGCGCGCCGCGCGGCGCAGGAAGAAAGCGAATCCCATGGGTTGTCTCCTTGATGGTTCTTCGCCGTAGTCTGTAAGATGCGAGACATCACTACAATGCCGTACCGGCTATAAAGACATAACCAACGGGAATGTCGCGATGGAGACGAGAGATCTTGAATACGTGCTGGCCGTGGATGCGCATGGCGGCATCGGCCGCGCCGCGGAGTCGCTGGGCATCAGCCAGCCGGCCCTGACCAAGGCGGTGCAGCGTGTGGAAGCGCAGATTGGCCTGCCCTTGTTCGAGCGCACGGCCCATGGCATGACCCCGACGCAGGCGGGCATGCAATTCATGGTGCGGGCGCGCCGCATCCGGCTGGAGTTCGACGACGCGCTCAAGGAGATGCAAGGCATCCGCACCGGCGAGCAGGGCATGTTGCGCCTGGGCTATTCGCCTTCGATCCCCAATGCCCTGGTGCTGGACGCCTGCCGTCAGCTGCTGCGGGAGCGGCCCGTTGCCCGGCTGCGGCTGCGCCGGCTGCTGGCGCGGGACCTCATGGAGCTGCTGCTGGCGGGCGAGCTGGACCTTGCCATCGCCCCCACACCGAGGGAGCGCGCGAGCGAGTTCGCGGTGGAGGCACTGTTCGACGACCGGCTGGTGGTGGTGGCCGATGAAGCGCACCCGCTGCAGCGCCGCCGCAAGCTGACCCTTGCGGATCTGGTGGGTCAGGACTGGCTGCTGCCCGGGCCGCATATCATCTTGCGCCAGCAGGTCGACGCGGCGTTCCGCAAGCAGGGGCTGGCCGCCCCGAACCTGCGCATCGAGACCGATTTTGGCAGCTCCTCGCTCTTCGACCTGATGCGCGGCACGCAGATGCTGAGCATATCGGGCACGAACTCCAATGCGGTGACGACCGGGCTGCACCCGCTCGACCTGGGGCTTGAAGAACTGGACCTGCGCCGGCGCGTAGGCGTGATCACCCGGGCCGGCGCCTATCTCTCGCCGCTCGCGCAGCGCATGACGGCGCTGGTGCGCGAGCAAGGCGCCTGACCTGCCCGGCTATGCGCCACCGCCTGGGGCCGCCGGGGCCACCGGGGTGAAAGGGGCACGGAAATGGTCGACCAGGAAATCGATGAACGCGCGCGCCCGCGTGGTCTGGTCGCGCTGGCCCGGATAATAGACGAACAGGTCGGCCGGGGGCAGGGCGGCGTCGGGCAGCACCAGCCGCAAGCGCCCGCTCTCCAGGTACTTGGCCAGATCCCACTCGGAGCGCATCAAAATCCCATGCCCGTCGAGCGCCCAGCCCAGGACGATGTCGCCATCGTTGCTCGACAGCGTGCCATGTACCCTGACCATCTCGCCTTGGGTCCCTGCCATGAAGCGCCATATGCCATGTGCGTCGTCGTTCTGGCGGTGGATGATGCAGCGGTGATTGGCCAGCTCGGCCAGGCTCGCCGGGGTGCCATGCCGGTCAAGGTAGGCGGGTGACGCGCACAGGAAGCGCCGGTTCGACATGATGCGACGCGCGTTGAGGCGGCCGTCCGGCAGGGCGCCAAAGCGGATTGCGAGGTCGAAGCCGCTCTCCACGAGATCGATTGCCTTGTCGGTGACTTCGAACTGCACCTCCACGAACGGGTAGCGCCTGGCGAATTCGGAGACGAGCGGGGCGATGGTCGTCCGGCCGAAGCCGAGCGTGGCGTTGATGCGAAGCAGCCCGCGTGGCTCGGCGCGGCTGCTGGAAATGGCATCCTCCATCTCGCGCAGCTGGGCAAGGATCTGCGTGGCATGCACAAGGTAAATCTCGCCCTCGCGCGTCAGGCTGGTGCTGCGGGTGGTGCGGTTCACCAGCCGCGCGCCAAGCCGTTCTTCCATTAGCGCGAGCCGCTTGGTGGCTGCCGGTGGCGTCAGGTTCAGCGCCCGCGCGGCGGCCGAGAGATTGCCGTGTCTCGCAATCAGCACAAAGAACTCGAGGTCCGAGGTGATATCGGTTTTCACTGATGGAGAAGAGTGATGGGTGTCCCGGTGGATTTTAAGCGGGTTATTGCCGCCCGGAGCCGCACCAGTATTAACCATAGGTGAATAGTGAAATGCGTTCTGGCGAAACTCAGCCATGCGCCGCCTCGCTACGCTGGAGCCTTCCTACCACTCAGCGCACGCACCGCGTGCCACGCTCCAGGAGACGCTCCAATGAACATCGTGGAAATTCGCGAGAAGACGGTGCCCATCAGCTCGCCGATCCGCAACGCCTATATCGACTTCAGCAAGATGACGCTGAGCGTCGTCGCCGTGGTGACCGACGTCATCCGGGACGGCAAGCCCGTCATTGGCTATGGCTTCAATTCCAATGGCCGCTACGGGCAGGGGCTGCTGATGCGCGAGCGTTTCATCCCGCGCGTGCTCGAGGCTGACCCCGCAACCCTGATCGACGACAACGGCACCAACCTCGATCCCCACAAGATCTGGGCGGCGATGTTCGCCAACGAGAAGCCAGGCGGCCACGGCGAGCGCTCGGTGGCGATCGGCACCATCGACATGGCGGTGTGGGATGCGGTGGCAAAGATCGAGGGCAAGCCGCTGTTCCAGTTGCTGGCCGAGCGCTACGGCGATGGCAAGCCGGAGCGCAAGATCTTCGTCTACGCGGCGGGCGGCTACTACTACCCGGGCCAGGACCACGGCAAGCTCAAGGACGAGATGCGCAGCTATATCGATCGCGGCTATACGGTGGTCAAGAAGAAGATCGGCGGCGCCTCGCTCGACGAGGACCTGCGCCGCATCGATTCGATTCTCAGCGTGCTGCAGGATGGCCAGAAACTCGCGGTGGATGCCAACGGGCGCTTCGACCTGGACACCGCGATACGGTATGCGAAAGCCCTCTCGCAATACGATCTGTTCTGGTACGAGGAGCCGGGCGATCCGCTCGATTTCGAGCTGCAGGCCACGCTGCGCAACTACTACGACAAGCCGATGGCAACGGGCGAGGACCTGTTCTCCATGCAGGACGCGCGCAACCTGATCCGCTATGGCGGCATGCGTCCGGACCGGGACTGGCTGCAGTTCGACTGCGCGCTGAGCTACGGCCTGGTGGAGTACCTGCGCACGCTGGACATGCTGTTTGAGCACGGCTGGTCGCGCACGCGCTGCATTCCACATGGCGGCCACCAGATGTCGCTCAATATCGCGGCCGGGCTCGGCCTTGGCGGCAACGAGTCCTATCCGGACCTGTTCCAGCCCTATGGCGGCTTTCCCGATGGCGTGACGGTCGATAACGGCTACATCACCATGCCGGACCTGCCGGGCATCGGCTTCGAAGGCAAGGCCGACCTGTATCGCGCCATGCGGGCACTGGCGGGCGGGTGACAGTCCATAGGCCGGCTTGCCGGCCTATGTTGCGTACAGAATACAAATCCTTGGGAAATTTCTTACGGTCGTTGAGCTGGCATCCTGCTTTATGATAAAAAAGCGAACCATTCTCATTTTCATTCGTATTCGTGTTTGAGAATGGCTTGGCGCTTCGCACCACACTGCAGCCCAGGTTCCCGCCAGACCCAACCTTCCCAAGGACGTTTCCGCCGATGTTCAATCACCGCCGCTTGCCGCTGCGCGCCGCCGCATGCCAGGCAATGCCCCGCCTTTCGCCGATTGCCAGCGCTGTATTTGGCCTGACCGTCGCGTTCGCCACGCTGCCGGCCACCAGCCTGGCGCAGACCGCCACGCCGGCTGCCACGCAAGCCGATGCCACCTTGCCAGTGGCCACCGTCAAGGCCGAGCGGCTGACCGAGCCGGCCAAAGTGGAGAGGATTGATGGTGGGGCGCTGGGTGAGCGCAAGCCTGTCGACACGCCGTTCTCGGTGGTGGCGGCAAGCAGCGAGGAGATCCAGGACCGCATGGCGCAGACCGCCAGCGACGTGTTCAAGTACGATCCAGCGGTGTCCATCCTGGGCGAGAACGGCCGTACCGAAAACTCCTACTTCGCCGTGCGCGGCATGGCCATCGACCTGCTCAACGGCACCAAGGTGGACGGCCAGAACTTCGTCTCCTGGAACACCGACCTGCCGCTCGAACCGTTCGAGCAGGTAGAGCTGCTCAAGGGCCTGTCGGGCTTCATGTACGGCTTTGGCAGCCCCGGCGGCATCATCAACTATGTGGTCAAGCGCCCCACCGACGAGCCGTTGCGCCAGTTCACCGTGGGCTACCAGGCCAACAACGTGTGGAGCGAGAAGATCGACCTGGGCGGGCGCTTCGGGCCGGACCAGCGCTTTGGCTATCGCCTCAACGCGGCCCATGAAGAAGGCCGCACGGCCGATCCGGGCGTGCAGCTGCGTCGCGATGTGGTATCGCTGGCCGCGGATTTCCGCATGACGCCGGACCTGACATGGAGCGCCGACGTGATGTACTGGAAGCGCAAGACCAACGGCACCCTGTTTGGCCTGGGGTTCGACGCCAGCCTGCCGGTCGCCGATGCCAGCAAGGTCTCGCGCCGCTTCGTCCAGCCCTACAGCTTCCACGAGACCGAGACCACCACGGTGGGCACCGGCGTGGACTACCGCATCAACGACAAGTGGAAGACCAGCTTCAAGTACCGCTTCGCGCGCGAGAGCCGCTTCAGCGGGGACAGCTACATCTTTGTCAACGATGCCGCCGGCAACTTCTCCGACACCCAGTACAACTGGAAGTCGGCGTTTTACTACCAGGCCTATGACGGCATGGTGCAGGGCAGGTTTTCCACCGGCAGCATCCAGCACGATGTGGTGTTCGGCGTGGGCTACCAGTCCCAGGTGCGCGTCAACGATGCAGGCGTTGGCGCCACCGATGGCATCTTCCTGGGCGAGAACAATCTCTACAATCCTACGCTGCTGAGCAACCAGGCTTCCGGCCTGGTGTATGTACCGTACCGCGACTACAAGATTACGCAAAAATCCGTCTACGCCAGCGACACCATCCAGTTCACCCAGCGCTTCTCGGTCTTGGCCGGCCTGCGCTACACCGATTTCAGCCAGGACAATTTCGACAGCTCGGCCAATGTCACGGCGAGCTACAGCGCCAAGCCGGTCTCGCCCACCGTGGCCCTGATGGTCAAGACCGACAATGACTCCACCGCTTACGTCAGCTATGTGGAGTCGCTTGAGCAAGGCGGCTCGGCCAGCAACACCAACGCCAACTTTCCGAAGGTCTACGGCCCGCTCAAGAGCAAGCAGTATGAGGTCGGCTACAAAACCGAGCGCCGCGACTGGGGTGCCAACGTAGCGCTGTTCCGCGTCGACCGCGGCTACGAGTACACCAACACGGCCAACGTCTTCGTGCAGGACGGCACCCAGCGCTACACCGGGCTGGACACCAGCGGCTGGGTACGCGTGGCGCACGACTGGCGGGTGATGGGCGGCGTGCTCTGGCTCGACACCAAGGCCACCGGCATCGACGACCCCGCGGTCAACGGCAAGCGCATTTATGCCACCCCCAGCTACATCGTCAGCGGCCGCGTGGAGTATGACGCGCCCTTCCTGCGCGGCCTGACGCTGGCGGCCGGCGCCAAGGTCACCGGCGCCATGTGGGTGAATGCGGCCAATACCCAGTACGTGCCGTCGTACACCACCGCGGACCTCAGCGCCAGGTACACCACGCGCTACGCCGGCAAGACGGTGACGTTGCGGGCCGCGGTCAACAATGTGTTTGATCGTCGCTACTGGACTACCACCTACGGCGGTTTTGTATTGCCGAGTGCGGCGCGCACATTCCTGGCAAATGCCACCGTGCAGTTCTAAGGGGATGGGGGCGCGGTGCATGCCGTGCGACGACGCCCTTGCCTCTACCGCCCGCTTGCCCTGTAAGGCTCGCCGCGAGCCTGCTGGATGCTCTTCAGCTTCCCCTGCAACTGCACGATTCGGGTCTCCCACAGGCCGATGGCGCAGTTCATGTCGAACTGCCCGCCTCGCGCGCAATCCGTTGCCAGGCGGTCATCCCGCCAGCGGATCCAGCGCCGTTCGTCGTCCCTCACCTGGATGAATTCGGCGCTGTTCAGGAAGAAATGCAGGTTTTCGTAGATGGTCCCCAGCCGTCCGTCCGCGTCGCCAAGCCGGCGGTCATTGCAGATCAGTTTTTCCGGCCCGGTCCTGGCGTTGCTGCAGTTGAAGCTCGGCGGCAGCATCGCCGCTCCTGCGTTGTACGGCGCCGCCGCGCGCGGCGGCGCCGTATCGATCTGCGCCACGCGCGTCTTCAAGGCGTTCAGGTCGCGCTCCAGGGCGTCCAGCCTGCGCTCGTGTTCGTTGATCACGGTCAGGATCCGCTGCATGCTGTCCTCGACCTGGTCACGCAATTGCTTCGTATCGGCCGCGCTCAGGCGCTGGGTCTGCAATTGGCGCAGCGCCGCCAGCTGTACGTCGGCGGCGTGGAGTTGCTCGCGCAGCTCCGCCTGCTTTGCCGCGCTGTTCTCGGCGCTGGCGGCCAGGCTGGCCTCCAGCTGTTTTTCGAGTGTCTTCAGTTCTTGCTCATTGGCCTTGGCTTCGGTGATGCCGAGCGCGTCGAGCCCGAAACCGATGGCTTCGTGGACCGCGTATTCCCGCAACTGATGCACCAGCCATTCGCCGGTGCGCAGCAGCGTGCCCACGACCCGCCCCGAGGGCGCGGCATGCGCCACCGGTGCCACGGCGCATAGGGCGAGCAGGGCGATGACTGTCGCCCATGCGGCATGCCGCGCAAGTTGCGAGCACTGGCCGGTCCGTCGCGTTCGCGCGCCGCCGCCCGGCGCCATCAGGGAGGAAAGCATGATTGAGCACCTGCTGTTGCCGCACCGTTGTCGCCGGCACAGAACCGGGCGACCGCCGCGCCGATCGACTCGGCCATCATCTGCCTGTACGCGGGATCTCCAAGCCGGGCTTCCTCGGCGCGGTTGACGATCACCCCGGCTTCGAACAGCACCGCCGGCATCTTCGTGGTAGCCAGGACCTTGAGTGCATCGAACCTGTAGATGCCCAGATCCGGGTCGACCAGTTCCCTGTTCTCGCCTTCGATCTTTTCGGCATGGTGCAAGGTGGGGCGCAGGCAGTGCCCGTGCAGCTCGGACCCCAGCACGCGCGCGAACCGCAGGCTTTCGTCTGGCTGCTGGTTTTGGCCGGAGTAAAAGATCGAGTAGCCGCTGAAGTCGTCGCTGTAGCGCTGCGGCCTGGCCTCATAGGTCCATGCGGAAAGATAACGCGGCTGGACCGAGTCGTGATGGAGCGATAGGAACAGATCCGCCGCGCGGCGATTCGCCAGCTCGGAGCGGTCTGTCAGCGAGATATCCGCGCCGCGCTCGTTGGTCAGCAATACGTTGGCGAACCCCATGCCCGCCAGCACCGGCACCAGCGTTGCGGCGAGGCGCGTGTTGAACTCGAACTCGGGCACGCCGCGCGCGCTCGTTGCGCCCGGGTGGCTGGCTGTATGTCCCGCATCAATGGCAATCACGAAACGACTCCTGTCGCACTGTTGCGATGCCGGGCTTGCCGGGAGCGACAAAGCCAACGCCAGGCCGGCGAACACCAGCCGGGCCAATCGCACCGGAGTCAGAGACTGCATAGCTTGCATAGGCGCTAAAACCTGCGCTAAATCGATAGGCCCACGATTCTATCGGGTTGCCATCGGCCTACGCCATCAACAGCAATGCCGTGCCGCACCCCGTCAACGCCACCGTCCACACCCGGTCCAGGTTGATCCAGCCGGTGCGCAGGAAACCCACGCCGATGCGGTCGTACACCAGCAGCGCCACGGTGCCGATGGCAAGCAGCATGGCCAGCGTGTGAAGCCCGAGCGCCAGCAGCGCTGGCATGAGCGGTCCGCCTGCCGCCGGTGCGCCGGCGGCGCGGCACAACGGCAGCAGCACCGGCACCAGCATCAGCCCCGCGCCGTGCGTGCCCGCCATCAGGAACGACCATAGCGCCAGCCCGGCCATGCCGGCCTGCATGCCTACGCGGGGGCGCTGGCGATGCCCGCGCAGCGCATGCCAGGCGGCCCAGCCGATCAGCACCGCGCCGCCGGCGCGCGCCAGCCATTGGGGATCTAGCAGGCTGCCAAGCGTGAGCGTGGCGGCCAGCACCAGGGCCACCGCGATGGCGTGGCCGAGCGCGATCGGCAGCAGCGCCAGCAGCACCACCTTGCGCCGCCCCCGATGCAGCCCTAGCGCCACGGCAAACAGCCAGCCCATGGCGGGATTGATGCCGTGAAACAGGCCCAGCGCGGCGATGGCCAGCCATGGCCACCAGAGTGGCCACAGGGCGGACCACTGGGTGGCGAACTGCGTGCCCAGCGGCACGCCTGTGGTGGCAAACATGGCGGGGGCGCTCTCGGTGCGGCGATGTTATGGCGCTATGACGTTATGCGTCTATGGGTAGCAGTACGAATCCGACGAGCAGTCACCCCCTTCCAGCCTGACCTGGTGCGGGCGATGGCCCGCCGGCCAGCGCAGGAAGAACCGTGGGTCGAAGCGGATGCCGCCTTCGGGCGCGGCGTCGAGCTTGACCACCCAGCCCTCGATGCCCTCCGGGTAGAACTGCGCATCGACCGCGCCGTAAAGCGAGTTGGTGAAGTAGATGCGCCGCCCGTCGCGGCTGACCTCCACCATTTGTGGGCCGCCGTTGAGCGCGGCGCCACCTGCTCCCGGATGCGTGGCGCGCGAGACGATGCCGCCGATGCGCACGCAGCCGGTCTGCCTGGGCGCGAACGGGTCGGAGACGTCGTACTGCAGCAGGTCGCCGGTGCCCCAGCAGGACACGTAGAGGAAGCGGTCGTCCATCGACAGGTCGATATCGCTGACCAGCGGCGGCACCGCCTTGAAGCCCTTGAGGATGGGCGGCAGCAGGTCGGGGTCCGCAGCCTCCGCCGGGATATCGATGATCTTGCGGATCGCCCATTTGCCTTCGTCCCGATACCAGACCCAGATGGAGGAGGACAGGTCCTTCAGGCTGATCACGCAGTTGACGAAGCCGTACGCCTTGGTGGGGTCGTGCGCGGGGCGCAGCTCGAACACGAGCTGGTATTCCTCGCCGAAGTCGATCTCCTGCAGGTGCTTGCGCTTGGTCATGTCCCAGAAATGCAGCCGCCTGCCATAGCGCGAGCCGAGCAGGATCTCCGGCACCAGGCCATCCTCGATCATGTCCGGCGTGCCCCATTCGCTGGTCACCAGCGTGTCGAAGCCAAGGTGCCACCAGCCGTCATAGGCAAAATGCTGCGGGCCGCGCTCCACTTCCCATTGCCCGAGCGGATCAAAGCCCTGCTGGTCCAGCAGCATGATGCCGCCCGGCCCCTTGCCCTCTGCGTTGCCCAGCGCGGTCACGTAGATGCCGCCGGGGCCGCAATGCACGGTATGCGGGCGCGAGTAACCGGTGCGCTCGGCCAGTTCGCCCGGCTCGATGATCTTGGCAATGGCTGGCCGCAACGGATCAGGCTTGGTGTCGATGATGTAGATGCGCGACGAGCGCAGGCCCGGCACCACCAGGTAGCGCCGCTCCATATGCGGGTGCGGGGCGTTGGGGCACAGGCAGGACGAGCAGGCGTTCCAGCCGAAGTGATGCAGTTCGTCGCCCGCGTTGGGCACCATGACCTGGCCGACGATAGTGCCGTAGGCCTTGGAGGCGGGATCGACGTCGACTACGGCAATGCCGTCAGGCTGGGTACGTGTGGGATCGAACATCGCCACGTAGGCGAGTGCTTCGGGCGGCGCCTTTGCGGCCAGACGGGGCGACGGGTAGAAACTGGGATCGGGCTTCCAGGTTGCCATCATGCGTCTCCTTGTGCCTTGCCTTGCCGTGGCGCTTGCCGGCTGCCACTGGCTTTGAACTATAGGACACATCGCGGCGGACGTCGGGCGCCGGCTGAGGCATGCTCCAATGGCTTTACCTTGGCGCTACGCTTGTCTGCCGGCCAGGGACGCGGCAGGGCCGGCCCGGTAGCTATACGCCAGCGCCAGCAGGATGAGGATCGGCACGGCAAGGCACCAGTACGACGCCTGCACATAGGCATACGCGCCCGACACGGCGCCGGCCGCGAATGCGGCGATGGCGGGGACCATCTTGCGCAGCCGGTTCTTCGCCGCGGCCACCTTGTCGGCCGAGGCGCTGCGCAGCTCGACCAGGTCGATGATGACCTGCGTGCTGTTGCCCGTCATGATGGTGGTCGGCACATGGTCGGTCAGCACGATCCGGGATTGCGCGTTCTGGACCGCCATGGCGGCCACCCCCAGCATGCCGGTTGCAATGGCCGATGGCATGTCGGGCGAGGCCATGGGCGAGGCCACGCAGCCCGCCAGCATGAAGGCGGCAAGCAACAATCCTTGCGTGACCAGCAGCGGCGGCAGCGGTGGCCTGCCGCGCGCCTGCATGGCATCGACGGCGATCTTCGTCGCCGCCACCGAAAGCGCGAACACCGGCAGCGCCAGCAGCTTGGCCAGCACGCCACCGGTCGCGTGCGCGAGCGCCACGCCGAGCATGACAAAGTTGCCGGTGACGTGCGCGGTGAACAGGCCGAACAGGGCGATAAAGCCGACTACATCGACGTAGCCCGCTACCAGGCTGAGCATGGCGCCCTTGAACACCTGGCTGGCGATTGCCTGCGGTTGCGTGGGCGGCGAGGACTGTGGCGTGGTCTGCATGGCGGGGTTCATGTTTGTGAAGAGGAGGGCGCTCGCCCGTACTACAGCATAGGACGCGCGGGCCTGTCCAATTGCAAATGTTCTTGATTTTTCCAGAACCCGGCCCATAATGCAAACGTTTGCAAAGAATGGAACCCAGAGATGAATATGGAGACGACACTTGCCTCGAAGCTCGGCCGCGGCCTGTCCGTGGTGGACGACGAACACACGCTCAGCCAACTGGTCAAGCAGGCGATGCGCGATACCACCGACCCGCGCCTGCGGGAGGTCGTCGACGCGCTGGTCGATCATCTGCACGCGTTCCTGAGGCAGGTGCGGCCCAGCGACGAGGAGTTCGAGTTCGGGCTGCGCTTTGTTGCGGCGCTGGGCCATGCGACCAACGCAACCAACAACGAGGTAGTGCTGGCGGCCGATGTGCTGGGGCTGTCAACGCTGGTGACGCTGATGAACAACGGCATCACCGATGGCCGCACGCCGGGCGCCCTGCTGGGCCCGTTCTATCGCGGCGGCGCGCCCGCTTACGCGTGCGGGGATTGCGTGGTGCAAGGCGAGACGCCGGGGCTGCCATTGTTTGTGAGGGGGCAAGTGCGCAACACCGCCGGCGAGCCCCTGGCCGGCGCGCTGGTGGAAGCGTGGCAGGCTTCGCCGGTTGGCCTCTATGACAACCAGGACCCCTCGCAACCGGACAAGAACCTGCGCGGCGCCTTTCGGACCGATGCGCAAGGCCGCTTCCATTTCCGCTCGGTGCGCCCGGCGGGCTATCCCGTGCCGACGGGCGGCCCCGTCGGTCAGCTGCTGGCCGAACAGAACCGCCATCCGTACCGCCCGGCGCACATTCATTTCATCGCCGCGGCACCGGGTTATCGCACGCTTGTCACGCAGGTCTTCGCCGACGATTCCGAGCACCTGGAGTCGGACGTGACCTTTGGCGTGCACCGGGAACTGGTGGGCCATTTCCGGCGCGTGGACGAAGGCACAAGCCCATGGGGCGGTTTCCCGGCGCCGTTCTACACGCTGGATTTCAACTTTGTGCTGGAGCCGGGCGAGCAGACCTTCCCGACGCCGCCGATCGACTGATTACCGACCACGGAAGAACTGACGATGACCATTCAACAACAAGCTCCGACGCCGCAACTTGCTGGCAAGGTTGCCGTGATCCTCGGCGGCACCGGCGGTATCGGCATGGCGACGGCGCGCAAGCTCGCAACCCTGGGGGCCAGCGTGGTGCTGGTCAGCCGCGACGCGCAGACTGCCGCGCGAGCGGTGGCCGAACTGCCGCCGGGCAACCATCTCGCGGCGGTGGCGCAGATCAGCGATACCGCCTCGCTCGTGCGCCTGGCCGATGACGTGCAGCGCAAGTACGGCCGCATCGACATGCTGGTCAACAGCGCGGGCTTCACCAAGGCGATAGCGCATGCCGACCTCGACGCGCTGGACGACGCGCTGATCGATGAGATGTTCGCCGTGAACTGGCGCGGCCAGTTCGCCGCGATCCGCGCCATGGCGCCGCACCTGAAGGCCACGGGCGAGGGGCTGGTGGTCAACGTGGGGTCCATCGCGGGGCGCACCGGCATGGGTAGCAACGTGGCGTACTGCGCGGTGAAGGCGGGGCTCGACATGATGGCCGTATCGCTGGGCCGCGCGCTGGCGCCCGAGATCCGCGTGCTCAACGTATCGCCCGGCGTGGTCGACACCGATTTCGTGCCCGGGCGCGACAGCGCCTTCAACGAGCGCGCGGCCAGGACCACGCCGCTCAAGCGCATCGGCAAGCCGGATGACGTCGCCGATGCCATCGTGGCCTGTGCCACTTCGCTGCGCTTTTCCACCGGCACCACCATCGTGGTCGACGGCGGGCGCCAGCTTGGCTGATCCCGCCCCTGGCGCATTGTTCAAGACAGTAAGACACCAACACGGCAAGATACCAACGCGTTCACCATGCATAGCAGAAAGACCATCATTACCTGCGCCGTCACCGGCAATATCGTTACCCCAGCGCAACATCCCGGCCTGCCGGTGACGCCGGCGCAGATTGCCACGGCGGCGCTGGAGGCGGCCGAGGCGGGCGCGGCCGCAGCCCACATCCATGTGCGCGACCCCGAGACCGGACGCCCATCGATGGCGCTCGAGTACTACGCCGAGGTGATCGAGCTGATCCGCAAGCGCAACAAGGCGCTCATCATCAACCTGACCACCGGCCCGGGCGGGCGCTTCGTGCCGGGCGAAGACGAACCCCGCAACGCCGCCCCGGGCACCACCCTGGTCCGCCCGGAAGTACGTGTCGCGCATATCGCCGCGCTGCGCCCCGACGTGTGTTCGCTGGACCTCAACACCATGAATTCCGGTGCGGACGTGGTTATCAACACGCCCAGGAACGTACGCAAGATGGCGGCCATCATCCGCGAGGCGGGTGTCATGCCGGAGCTTGAAATCTTCGACTCCGGCGACCTCCACATGGCGCGCGACTTCATCCAGGAAGGCGTGCTGGACGGCCCCGGCCTGTGGACCTTCGTGCTCGGCGTGAAATACGGTTTCGCGGCCACGCCGGAGACGTTGTTCTATGCGCGCAATATGCTGCCGCCGGGCGCGCACTGGTCCGCCTTTGGCGTTGGCCGGGCGGAGTTCCCGATCGTGGCGCAGGCGTGGCTGGCGGGCGGGCATGTCCGCGTTGGCCTGGAGGACAACATCTACCTGGAGAAGGGCGTGCTTGCCCCGGACAACGCAGCGCTGGTCGCCAAGGCGCGCGACATCATCAAATCGCTGGGCGGCGCGCTGGCGTCGCCACACGAGGCCCGGGCCACGCTCGGCCTGCGGGCGGCATGAACGAGCAGGGCAGCACATACACAAGCAAATACACGAACACATACACAAACATCACATCATCATGAACACTATCCGCGTCTCCCAGAAGGCAGCGAACATCGACGCGCTGCAACTCGAGTTCGTCGGCATTCCCAAGCCCGTGCCCGGCTCCGGCCAATGCGTCATCGAAGTCGCCAGCGCGGGCGTCAACCCGAGCGATGTCAAGGCCACGCTGGGATTGATGCCGCACGCCGTATGGCCACGCGTGCCCGGCCGCGACTACGCCGGCGTAGTGGTGGACGGCCCCGCGCACCTGCTGGGCAAGGAAGTCTGGGGCAGCGGCGGCGAGCTTGGCATTCGCCGCGATGGCACGCACAGCCGCTACCTGACGCTCGACGTTGCCGCGGTACGCGAGAAGCCCGCCAATGTAACTTTGCAAGAAGCCGGCGCGGTTGGCGTGCCGTTTGTCACCGCCTATGAGGGCCTGCGCCGCGCCGGCCTGCCGAAGGCGGGCAGCGTGGTGCTGGTATGCGGCGGCAACGGCAAGGTTGGCCAGGCCACCATCCAGATTGCCACCGCGCTGGGGGCGCGCGTCTTCGCCGTGGAGCGCGAGGCCGGGCCGTTTCGCGGCCACGCCAGCAGCACCGTGCGCATGCTGGACGCCAGCCGCGACAACATCGCCGAAGTGGTGCGCGACGAGACCGACGGGCACGGCGCGGATATCGTCTACAACACGGTCGGCAGCCCGTACTTCGAGCAAGCCAACAAGGCCATGGCGATCGGTGCCGCGCAGATCTTCATCTCGACCATCGACCGCGCCGTGCCGTTCGACATCTTCGCCTTCTACCGCGGGCAGCATACGTATGTGGGCATCGACACGCTGGCCATGGACAGCATCGCTTGCGCGGCGGTCTTCGATCAGCTCGGCCCCATGTTCGCGGCCGGGCAGCTCAGGCCCTTCCCGGTGCACGCGGACTACACCTTCGCGCTGGCGCGCGCCGCCGAGGCTTACCGTACGGTGCTGCAAGGCGCCTCGGAACGTGTGGTGCTGATGCCATGAACACGACCCGGTTCGCCGCCGCGCCGGCCTATTTCCCGCCCGGCCACGAGGGCATGCGCTGCCTGCGCCTGCAGGGGTTTGAGGCCGGGCCGTCGGCGTCGCTCTGGCTCGGTGTCTCGGTGATCCTGCCGGGCGGCCATACCGGGCTGGATGCCTCGCCCATGGAAAAGCACTATGTGGTGCTGGAGGGGGAAGTCACCATCAGCACCGGGGCGCAGGTCGTGCATCTGTCTCAGTACGACTCGGTCTGCCTGGCGCCGGGTGAAGCCCGCAAGGTGGAGAATCCGGGCAACCGTCCCGCCATGCTGCTGCTGGCCATGCCGTACCCGCCTTGAACTTTTACTTTTAATGCAAACGTTTGCATATGCTTCAACTTGACCAGACGGACGCGCCACGCCGCGCCGCGAATCCGCAATAGGGAAGAGAGATATGGGAAATGCCTGGAGGCATAGGAGGCACCGGTTGCATGGGTGGCAGAAGACAACGAAGGACAGCGCGGCGAGCCCCGCGCCCCGGCACCCGTGGCCGGTTCTGATGGCTGGCGCCGGGGCGCTCGCCGTGGTGGCGGTGTGCGGGCCCGCGCATGCGCAATCCACGGTAACGGTCTATGGGCGGCTCAATACCAGCATCGAGTATTCCCGAGCCAGCACCGCCACCGACGGCGCCGTGCTGGGCGGCACCGGACGGCTGACCAATAACCGGTCGGTCTTCGGCTTGCGGGGCGAGGAGGGCCTTGGCGGTTCGCTCAAGGCAATCTGGCAGATCGAGAGCAACCTGTCGATCGATAACGGGGCCGGGCAGATTGCGGGACGAAACTCTCGCATTGGATTGAGCGGTGATTACGGTACTTTTTTCATGGGGCACTGGACCACGCCCTACACCGAAGCCACCATGGAATACGACCCCTATTACCCGACCACCGCCGGGTATATGGCGCTGATCAGCAACGGCTCGGCATCGAGCACCAACAACATCCAGGACACGCACTCCTTCGATCGCCGCGAGCAGAACATCGTGCAATACCGCAGCCCGGAATGGAGGGGCTTGCGCGCGGGCGTGGGCTGGGGCGTGCCCGAGGAAAAGCTCACCACGCCGCGCAACCCGGCGCTGTACTCGTTCGCCACCAGCTATGAGCGCGGGCCGCTCAGCGTGGCGCTGGCCTACGAGGTTCACCAGCACTACCAGACGGCGGGCCGCAACGACGATGCCATCAAGGTGGGCGTGTCCTACCAGCTTGCCAGCACCAAGGTCTCCGCCCTGTATGAGCGGCTGCACTACCGCACCGCCACGGGCGACCTGACGCGCAACGGCTACTACACCTCGGTGGTGCAAAAGCTCGGGCCCGGCAGCATCAGGCTGGGTTTCGCACTGGCCAGCAACGGTGCCGGCAATGCCACCGAGACGGTGGGGTTCTTTCGCAGCGGCGCGCAGACCGGCGCCACCCAGTTCACGGTCGGCTATGACTACCTGCTGTCAAAGCGCACCGCGCTCTTTACCTACTACAGCCGCATCAACAACAGGAAAAACGCTATCTACGACTTCGCCATCAACAGCCTCGGCGTTTCGGCAGGCGCCGATCCGCAGACCTTTGCGCTAGGCATGCGCCACAACTTCTAACCCTCGAACCTGACCATCGCGCCGCCCAGCCCGGCCGGACCACGATCCGGCCGGACCCGAGGCGGTGGAGGAGACAACCGTGATTCGAAACATCCTGCTGAGCGCCACCCTCGCGGTGAGCGCCGTGGGCGCGCTCGCCCAGCCGCCCCAGTATCCCGCCAAGCCGATCCGTCTGGTGGTGCCATTCTCATCCGGCAGCGCGACCGACATCCTCGCCCGCATCATCGGCAACAAGCTGGGCGAATCCGGCCGCTACCAGATGATCGTGGAGAACCGGCCCGGTGCGGGCGGCACGCTCGGCGCGGGGCTGGTCGCCAAGGCCGCGCCGGATGGCTACACCCTGATCCTGGTATCGGTCGGGCATGCCATCAATGCCACGCTCTATCCCAAGCTGTCGTACGACACCGTCAAGGATTTCGCGCCGGTGACGCTGGTGGCGACGGTGCCCAACGTGCTGGTGGTGAACAGCGCCAGCAAGCTGGGTTCGGTCAAGGATGTGGTGGCAGCGGCCAAGGCCAAGCCTGGCACGATGAACTTCGACTCCGCCGGGTCCGGCAGCTCGACCCACCTGAGCGGGGAGCTGTTCAAGATGGAAGCTGGCGTGGATATCGCGCACATTCCCTACAAGGGCACGGGCGAGGCGCTGACCGATGTCATGGCGGGCCGTGTCGACCTGATGTTTGCGCCCACTGTCTCCGCCATGCCGTTCGTGCGCCAGGGCAAGCTCAAGGCGCTGGCGGTCACCACGCCGAAGCGGGCTACCGCCTTGCCGGACATCCCGACGGTGGCGGAATCAGGCTTGCCGGGCTACGCCTTCGAGTCATGGTTCGGCGTGCTGGCGCCCGCGGGCACGCCCAAGGAGATCGTGGCCGCGCTCAATGGCGAGATCGCCAAGGCGCTGGCCACGCCGGAGGTACGCGAGCGGCTGTCGGTGCAAGGCGCCGAAGCGCGCACGTCCACGCCCCAGGAGTTCGAGCGCTATATCAAGGCAGAGATCGCCAAGCTGGCGCCGGTGGTGCGGCAGTCCGGCGTGCAGGCCGGGCAGTAGGAGGCGCGAGAGGGCGGTTGGCGAGGATGCGGGCGCGGCGCGTGCGTCTTCGCTTAAAATGGCTTGTTCTCACTCACTGCACACCAGCCTCCCTGCCCGCATGGACCAGCGCAAGCGCATTACCCTGAAGGACCTGGCGGCGAAGGCGGATGTCCATTACTCCACCGTTTCCCGGGTGATGAATGCCGCCACGCGGCACCTGGTTGCCGATGAGGTGGCCGAGCGCATCCTGCGCATGGCCGACGAGCTCGGCTTCCGGCCCAACCGCATCGCCGCCGGGCTGCGCACCAAGCGCTCCGGGCTCATCGGCGTGGTGCTGCCGGATATCTCCAACCCCGTGTTCCCGCCGATCCTGGCCGGGCTCGAGGGCGTACTGGCCTCGCATGGCTATGTGCCCATCGTGGTCAATGTGGGCGCCGACAAGACGCGCCAGCGCTTTGTCATCGACCAGATGATGGGCCGCCAGGTCGACGGCCTGATCCTGGCGACCGCCGAGCGCGAGGATGCCGTGCTGGACTACTGCGTCAAGCAGAACATCCCCGTGGTGATGGTCAACCGCGGGGAGGATATCGGCCGGGTGCCCTGCGTGGTCAGCGACAACCTGCTCGGGATGCGGCTCGCCGTCGATCATCTGGTGGCGCTCGGGCATCGCCGCATTGGCCATATCGCCGGGCCGGACTCGCTGTCCACCGGCCACCAGCGCAAGCAGGGTTTTATCGATGCGGTGCGGCGCAACAAGTTGCGCAAAGACGAATGGATGATCGTGGAAGCGGCAAGCTACGGCCGCGAAGCGGGGCGCGAAGCCTGCCGCGCGCTGCTGGCGCAGTTTCCCGCGCTGACCGCGATCGCCGCGGGCAACGACCTGGTGGCGCTGGGATGCTATGACTACCTGCGCGAGGCCGGGATTGCATGCCCGGCGCGCGTCTCGGTGATCGGCCACAACGATATGCCCTTTGTCGATGCGCTCACGCCTGCGCTCACCACCATCCGGATTGCCGTTCACGAGATGGGCGTGCAGGCGGCGACGCTGCTGCTGGCGCGCATCGAGAACGCGAAGGCCGAGGCTGCCAGCGTGGTGCTCCGCCCGGAGCTGATCGTACGCGGCTCGACGGCACCGCCGGCGCACTAGGTGCGCTCTCGCAGGTAGCAACCCGCATTTTCCGGGAATCGCAACGGTGGTCAACTACACATCCTTGTAGTGGGCACGGGCCGTCGGCTTCAAAGCCATGCGCAGCAAGGGCTGCAGCCCATTTCCGGATTGTGCGGACCCGGCGCGGCGGCGTTTTCGGCCTTGATCTTTCGGTGCTTTCATTCACAATGCAAACGATTGCAAAATCGACGCGAGGCAGCCGGAATCAGCCGGAGTTGTGAAGCTGGCGAGGTGTCCTTTGCATGGGCTCACGCCCCGGCTACACCCAGGGATGGGCTGTGCACACCCCTGGACAATGGCCGGCCTCATGCGGATAGGGAAGAATCGCGCTGCCCGCCATGCAGGTTGGCGCATCTCGCGTTGCCGCTTTTCCCGGAGTTTGAGAATAGAGGATTCAAATGATCGTCGCATGCCTTTTCTCCAGGTGCCGGGCATAGGACGCGGCATGGCGATATCCGGCAGCTATCCCAGTCCCGGCGGCGCCTGGCTCGTCGACGACGGCGTGGTGCTGGTCGTTGACGATGACGCGGCCTTGCGCGATGGCATTGCCAGCCTGTTCCGCTCGATGGATATCCAGGTCAGGACCTTTGCTTCCGCGGCCGAGTTCCTGTGCTTTCCGATTCCCGATGTGCCGTGTTGCCTGGTGCTGGATGTGCGCCTCAGGGGGGCCAGCGGGCTGGAACTGCAGGCCATGCTGGCCGAGGTGGGCTGCCCGGTGCCGGTGGTGTTTATCTCCGGCCACGCGGACGTTGCCATGTCGGTCATGGCGATGCGGGCCGGCGCAACGCATTTCCTGACCAAGCCGTTCCGCGACCAGGACCTGCTCGATGCGGTGACGGAGGCCATCGGCAGGGACGTGCAGCGGCGCGCTTGCGAACGGCGCGGGCGCGAACTGAAGGCTGCGTTCGAGACGCTGACATCGCGCGAGCGCGAAGTCATGGCGCTGGCGGCGGCGGGCCTGATGAACAAGCAGATTGCCGACGACGTGGGCCTGAGCACGGTCACGGTCAAGATCCATCGCGCGCAGGCCATGAAGAAGATGGGCGCGCGGACCTTTGCCGAACTGGTGGTGATGGCGCACGTGCTCGGCCTGACCAACGCGGCGGCGCAGGCGTGATCACGATGCGCAGACCCTATTCCCCGCGTCATTCGCTGCGCAAAGGCAGCTTGGGCAACGCCCGCGCGAGGCGGCGCGGCTTGCATGAAAGCGAGGCCTCCCTGGCCGAGGGCCAGCGCATCAGCAAGACCGGCAGCTGGCAATGGTGGCCGGCGCGGCGCGAGATGCGCTGGTCGGCGGAGATGTACCGGCTCTTCGGGCTCGACCCCGCGCCTGGCGCACCGGGCATGCACACCTTGGTGGCGATGATCCATGCCGGCGAGCGTGCCCGCGTGCTCGCCGGCATGGCCCGCGCGTGCAAGGAGGGCACGCCGTTCCAGCAGGAGTTCCGCATTCTGTGCCACAACGGCGAAGAGAAGCACCTCATCTGCGTGGGACAGCCGCGCCGGGGCAGCGAGCACAGCCTGGGCTTTGTCGGCACCGTGGTCGATATCACGGAGCGCCGCCGCGCCGAGGAAGTGCTGCGCGTGGCGCAGGCGGAACTGGCGCACGTGTCGCGCATCGCCGTGCTGGGCGAACTGACGGCATCCATCGCGCACGAAGTCAGCCAGCCGCTGGCGGGCATCATCACGCATGGGGAAGCCTGCCTGCGCTGGCTGGACCGGGCGCAACCCAACCTGGAGGAGGCGCGCAGCGCGGTGCAGCGCATGATCAGCGAGGGCCGGCGCGCCAGCGCCGTCATCGGCCGCACGCGCGCGCTGGCGGCCAAGAGCGTGCCGCAGCGCGCGCCCGTGGACCTGGGCGCCGCCCTGGCTGAATCCCTGGCGCTGCTGATGCCGGAAATGGGCAACCAGGGCGTGGCGGTGTCCGCCCATGTGGCGCCGGGCTTGCCGGCGGTGCTGGGCGATCGCATCCAGCTGCAGCAGGTGCTGATCAACCTCCTGCTCAATGCCATGCAGGCCTGCGCGGCGGTGCCAGCCGGCCTGCGTTCGATCCTGGTGCGGTGCGAACGGCTCGGCGCCGCGCCGCCGCGGGTGCTCTGCACGGTGCAGGACACGGGTCCGGGCATCGCGCCGGCGAACATCCCGAACCTGTTCGACGCATTCTTTACCACCCGGCCCGAGGGCCTCGGCATGGGCTTGTCGATCTGCCGCTCGGTGGTGGAGTCGCACGGCGGGCGCATCTGGGTTGACGAGCAGCCGGGTCCGGGCGCTACATTCCGCTTTACGCTGCCTGTGCGTGAAACGCGCTTATGATTGGCGTCTGACAGATGCCATCCCGCAGCAAGAGCGGCGGTTTTCACACATGCGTTCTCCCGATATTTCGCTTGGCGCCGCGATTCCCGCGGATGCGCCCTCCGCCCTGGCCGTGCTGCTGGGCGACATCGACCGTGCCCAGGATATCGAGGGGCTGGCGGGTGCTGTCTGCACCGCCGCCAGGTTGCTCGGGTTCAATCATTTCTATCTGCGTTACAAGGGGCTGCCGGGCTCCGGCGCGGCCCATGCCGGTTCGCTGACCAGCCTGCCTGGTGGCGCGAGCTTGGCGCTGGAAGCCCACGGCGAGGCCCTCGCGGCGCTGCTGGTCAAGGCGCGCGATTCCCTGGGGCCGGTGGTGTGCAGCAGCGCGGAACCCCTGGTGCGGCCCCCCGATGACGCGGCGCTGGCACGGGCCGAGCTGGACCGCCGGCTGACCGCGGCCATTGCCTTTTCCGCCAGCATGCCAAGCCACGAGATGGGCACGCTGGCGCTGCTGTCGCTCGATGGCAGCGCGGGCGACGACGAGGCCGCCGTCTGTCGCGCGCGCCTGTTCGGCCCGGCCATCACGCAAGCCGTGCTCGATCGTTTCTGCGCGATCGCGCGCGGGCGCGCCGAGCCGGCGGTGTCGCTGACGGCGCGGGAGCTGGAGGTGCTGCGCTGGGTGGCGCTGGGCAAGACTTCCTGGGAGGCCGGGCAGATCCTCGGCATCTCCGAGCATGGCATTTCCCACCACATGCGCAACGTGATGCGCAAGCTGGATGTGGGAAACCGCTTGCAGGCGGTGCGCACGGCGATTGCCCTGGGGCTGCTGCCAGGCGAATAGCGGGGCCGGCGCGGCCAGGGGCGCCCGCGTGATCCTGCGCGCTCCCGTGTCATCCAGCCCGGCGTTATTCGCCCACCGGCGCCATGGCCACCTGCCAGCGCGGCGGGCTGCCGATGCTGGCGCCAAGGTGCTCGCAGAACGCCCGCACCTTGGCGCTGGCGCGCGGCAGCGCGCGCAGCAGGTAGATGCCGGTTTCCGGTTGCGGGGCCAGCCCATCCATCTCCAGCTCGATCAGGCGGCCATCGCCGATATCGCCGCCGATCGACCAGTCCGGCATCAGGGCAATGCCCAGCCCTTGCAGCACCGATAGCCGCCGCGCATCGCAGTCGTCGCACTCGAAGGCGAACATGGCCTGCTGCGCGACGTCGCTGTCCAGCAACTCCCGCCAGCCGCGCATGCTGGTGCTGTGGCGGCGGTCGATCAGCCGGTGGCTGCCCAGCTCGCTGGCGTGCCGCGGCTTGCCATGGCGCGCCAGGTAAGCCGCAGAGGCGCAGATCACGTAGCGCTGGCTGGCCACGCGCTGGGCGATCAGGCTGCTGTCCGCCTGCTGGCCCACGCGGATCACCAGGTCGATGCGCTCCACCACGGGGTCGACGATGCGCTCGGTCAGGTCCAGTTCGATGGCCAGGCGCGGATACTTGTCATAGAGGGCGGCCAGGTGCGGCACCACGTGGCGCCGGCCAAAGGCGGGCAGGCAGCTTACGCGCAGCAGGCCGCTCACGCCCTGCTCCAGCGAGGTGACCTCGCTGCGCGCGTCGGTCATGTCGTGCAGGATCTTGACCGCGCGCTCGAACAGCAGGTTGCCGGCTTCGGTGCGGACCAGCGCGCGGGTGGAGCGGGTAAACAGCGCTACCTGCAGCTCGTTCTCCAGGGAGTCGATCTGGCGGGCTACCGATGAGGCCACCATGCCCTTGCGGCGGGCCACGGCGGAAAAGCTGCGCGCCTGCGCCACCTCGACAAAGATCGAAAGATTCTCCGCAAATTTTGCCGATTCCATTTGTGCGTCCTGTGCAAAGGCGTTTCGCGGCCGGACCGGATTGCCCCGGCCGATGCGACAGGTTAGCATCGAATCCACGCCTTTCGCCCGGGCTATCTTCGCAATTTTGGCAAAAGCACGCCATCGTGCACCTGCCTCGGCGTGCACGATGGCGAGGCGCGGTCACCGCAACAGGAAGAGACAAAATGACAACAAGACTGGAGACAAGCCATTCCGATCAACCCCACGCCGCACGCGGCCAGGCGCTGCTGCGGCGCCTGGCGGCCACCGCCGCGCTGGCGCTCGGCCTTGTTGGCGGCGCCAACGCGCAAACCTACCCGGCCAAGCCGGTCACGCTGATTATCCCGTTTGCGGCCGGCGGCACGGTCGACAAGGTAGGCCGCATGGTCCAGGAGGACTTCCGCGGCCGCCTTGGCCAGACGGTGGTCATCGAGAACCGCGCTGGCGCGGGCGGCACCATCGGCACGGGCGCCATCGCCCGCAGCGCGCCGGACGGCTACACGGTGGGGATGATCTTCGACTCGTTCGCCACCGAATCGTCGATGTACCCCAAGCTGCCATACGCGCCAGAGCGTGACCTGACCGGCGTGTCATACATGGTGCGCTCGCCCATGGTGCTGGTGGTGCCGGCCAGCTCGCGGTTCCAGACGCTGCAGGATTACGTGGCCGCCGCGAAGAAGCCGGCCACCGTTTCTTATGCATCGGTGGGTGCCGGCAGCTCCAACCAGCTAGCGGCCGAGTTGTTCCACGAGACCGCGGGCACCAGTGGCATCCACACCCCTTACAAGGGCGGCGGCCCGGCCATCTCGGATCTGCTTGGCGGCCACGTCGATTCGATGATCGCCAGCCTGCCGCTGGTGCTGCCGCATATCCAGGGCGGCAAGCTGCGCGCGCTGGCGGTGACCTCGCCCAAGCGCGATGCGCACCTGCCCGCGGTGCCGGCGATCGCCGAGACCTACAAGGGCTTCGAAGTCTATTCGTGGGTCGGCATGATCGCACCGGCCAAGACGCCGGAGGCCATCCTGAACCGGCTGGCGGCTGACATGAGCGCTACCCTGCGCGACCCCAAGGTGGCGCAGCGCCTGGCCGACGGCGGCTTCGAGGTGGTGGCGGGTGGCCGGCAGGAGATGAATGCACTGGTCAAGAGCGAGTCGCAGCGCTGGTCCCGCGTGATCAAGAGTCGCAATATCGTGGCCGACTGAGCATCGCATCATGAAATCCTTCGTCTACCAAAGCCATCCGCAGCGCGTGGTGTTTGGCGCCGGCGCGCTGGCCCGGCTCGGCGCCGAGATCGACGCGCTGGGCGCGCGTCGCGTCCTGGTGCTGTCCACGCCAGGCCAGCGCGGCCAGGCCGAGCATGTGGCGGACCTGCTGGGCGAGCGTGCCGCGGGCGTCTTCGACGGTGCCGTGATGCACGTGCCGATCGAATCCGCGCGCGCTGCCCGCGAGCAGGCCGCGCGCCTGGGCGCGGATGGCGCGGTGGCGATCGGCGGCGGCTCCACCATCGGGCTGGGCAAGGCTATCGCGCTGGAGTCGGGCCTGCCGATCGTGGCGGTGCCAACCACCTACTCGGGGTCCGAGATGACGCCGATCTTCGGCCTGACCGAAGGCGGCATCAAGCGCACCGGCCGCGACGCGCGCGTGCTGCCGCGCACCGTGGTGTACGACCCCGAGCTCACACTCGGCCTGCCGCTGATGCTGAGCGTGACCAGCGGCATCAACGCCATCGCGCACGCCGCCGAAGGGCTCTACGCGAGCGATGCCAATCCCGTCACCAGCCTCATGGCGCGCGAAGGCATCGCCGCGCTGGGCCGTGCGCTTCCCGCCATCCGCCAGGCGCATGCCAGCGGCAGCGCGCCGGACAGGCTGGCCGCGCGCAGCGATGCGCTGTATGGCGCGTGGCTGTGCGGCAGCGTGCTGGCCAACGTTGGCATGTCGCTGCATCACAAGCTGTGCCATACGCTGGGCGGCAGCTTCAACCTGCCGCACGCCGAGGTGCACACCATCGTGCTGCCGCATGCGCTGGCCTATAACGCGAGTGCCGCGCCGGGGGCGATCGCCACGGTAGCATCGGCGCTTGGCGTGCTCAGCGCGCCACAAGCGCTGTTCGATCTGGCCCGCGACAATGGCGCACCGGTTGCGCTGCGCGATATCGGCATGCAGGACTACGATCTGGATCGTGCTTGCGAGCTTGCCTTGCTGAACCAGTACCCGAATCCGCGCCCGCTGGAGAGGGCGGCGATCCGGCAGTTGCTGCAGGATGCGTTTGATGGGGCGCGGCCTGCCTGAGCGTGTTGCATGCGCGCTTGCGTGCATGCTTCCTGGGCAGCCCTGGCTAGGTTACTGCCGCACGCAGAGCGAGAACCAATCCCTCCAGCGCCCCCCTATGCTCCGCGCGGCGTAGCCAGATTGCTCCCACGGCAGGCAAATCCCACTGCAGCGCGTGAGGTAGCATGGCACTGCCTAGTGCGACCAGTTCTTCTGCCACGCCACGCGGCACGATGGTGATTGCCCGCGGCCGCATGCGCAGTAGTGCGGCCATTGTCTTGATCGAGAACGTTTCCACGATCGCGACCGGCGGAGCCGCGCCGGCCGTTGCGAACAGCGTATCGATCGTGCGCCGGATTGGCGTGTGGTTCGGGGGAAGGATCCAATCTAATCCCGCCAGTTGCGCCCAGTTCAGAGCCGACGCGTTCAAGCGCCGAGCCGCCGCCGCATGCACAACAATCGTGGGCTCCTCGGCATAGAGCTGCGTTTGCACGATATCTTCACCGGGAGAGCAGTAGATACGCGCAATGGCGCAGTCGAGCTCATGCGCGCGCAACGCTGCCACAAGTTCGTCAGTCGTCCCCTCATGCACCAGCACGGATACTGCGGGTGTCTGCCCCAGGCAGTGGGCGCAGACCGCATCCAACACCGCAGTGGACACGTACGGGATCACACCAAGACGTAGCCGTCCTTGCAGGCCTGCCTCAATGGCGGTCAGCTCGTGTCCCAGCGCCTCCGTATCCGCCATCACCAGGCGCGCGTGGGCCAGCACGGCCGCCCCGGTCGCGGTTGGCTCCAGCCCTCGCCGCGCGCGAATGAACAGCGGCGCCAGGAATATCTCCTCGACTTCGTGAAGCGCCTTTGTCACAGCCGGCTGCGACAGGTTCATCTCAGCCGCGACGCGCGAGACAGAGCGCTGCTTCTCCAGTGCAAGCAGCAAGGTCAGATGCCGGAATCTGAGCCGGGTGGCCAAACTGTGCTGAAGACGACCAGACGTTGTCATGATTCAAGTTCCCGATGTGAAATAACCGCAGGGTTATGCAACGATAATAAATATCAGTCAAAAAAATATGCGATTTCAATAAACTCAATCGCATTCACTATAAGTTCCATCTATTTCACGAAATCATCCTGAGTTATCCAAAATGCCACTGACGGACCTCAATCACTTTCTGGTTATCGCAAAAGATATCGAGGCGTCGCGTCGCTTCTATGTTGACGCCCTTGGCATGCGCGAGGGCGATCGTCCATGGGCGCCGTTCCCCGGGTACTGGCTTGCCATCGGATCCCACGTCTGCGTGCATCTGGCCTGCGCCAGCGATGACGAGCAACTGCTGGCCTACTTCGACCGTAAGCCCGGAGCGTCTCCGACCGGGGGCGGTGCGGTGGACCATATTGCTTTCTTCGCCTCGGGGCTCGTGGAGTTTGAAGAGCGGTTCACACGCCTTTCGATCTCTATGCGCCGGCGCAGCCTGCCCCAATCCGGCCTTGAACAGATCTTTATCTCCGATCCCGATGGCGTCTCGATCGAGCTCAATTTCCCGAACCGATAAGCCTCCAGTCCAACCTCACTATCCGAATCCAACATGAACAAACGCGCCGAAATTCCCTACGAGTTTTCCATGGTCAACGCTGATGAAGCTATGCAGCGCGCCAGCTCCCTGGTCGCCACGCTTAGAGAGCGCGCCCCGGCGTGTGAAGCCGCCCGGGTTCCCTTGCCCGAAACGTTGCGAGATCTGCATCAGCTAGGCCTGTTTCGTTACCATCAGCCGCAGTCCCGCGGCGGCATGGAGCTGGACTACGTCGCGATCATCGACATCTCCGCCGAAATCGCACGCGGGTGCCCGTCGACAGCCTGGAACGTGGCGAACCTTGGCTCGCATCACTTCCTGCTTTCGCTCTACCCGCAACAAGCGCAAGAGGATGTCTGGGGCGCGTCGCCGGATCACCTGATTGCCTCGGCCCTTGCGTTCCCGGCGGGACGCGGCAAAAAGGTGGACGGCGGCTTCGTCATCTCCGGCAGCTGGCCATTCTCCAGCGGCGTCGACGCAAGCGAATGGAACATGCTGGCCGTCACCATCAGGAGTGCTCCCGATGCGCCGCCTACCGATCACCGACTGTGCCTTGTGCACAAGCGCGACTACGAGGTCGTCGACAACTGGTTCGCGGCCGGCCTGAAAGGCACCGGCAGCAAGCAGGTCGTTTGCAATGAGATCTTTGTCCCCATGCACCGCGCTCTTTGCATGGCCGACATCCGTGGCGGCGAACATCCCGCGTCTGCGGCGAATCCGGGACCGCTGTTCCGGCTTCCCCTTGTGGCATTGGGTGGGCACACCCTTGCCGGCCCCGCCCTTGGCAACGCGCAAGCGGCGCTCGAGATCTTCCTGGAGAGCAACCGAAGCCGCAAGACGCACTACACGGCGGCCAAGATCAGCGATTTCCAGGCCGTGCAGATCAAGGTCGCTTCCGCCTCGGCGCAAATCGACGCAGCCCGCACGCTGTTGCGGGCGGACGCGGCCGAGGTCATGGCGATCGCCCGTGGCGGCCAGGTTCCTGACCTGCACGCGAAGCTGAAGTACCGCAAGAACGCGGCGTTCTGCGTGCAACTGTGCACGCAGGCGGTCGATACCATTTTCTCCATGACCGGGGCCAACGGACTCTATGAAAACAGTCCGCTGCAACGTTGTTTCCGGGACGCGCATGCTATTCAGTCTCATGTGAACTTTGCCTTTGATGTGGCTGGTAGCGCGTTTGGCCAGCATGCCCTGGGGGGGCAAGTCACGAATCCCATGCTGTGACTATGAGACAAGGAACCTCCATGTCGTCAAACGTCCAATGCCAACAATCGGCGCCGGGCGAGGATGCCGCGCAAAGCAAGCCTTCCGCGGAAGAAGCCAAGCGGTTGCGGATGGCCTTCTCCGCATTTGCCACGGGCGTCACCATCGTCACCACCACAGCGCCCGACGCCACGCTGGTGGGCCTTACCGTCAATTCATTCAGCTCCTTATCCATGAGCCCGCCGCTGCTAGCGTGGAGCCTGTTTGTCGATTCGAGATATCGCAGTGCTTTCCAGGCCGCCGATTGCTTCACCGTCAACGTGCTCAGCCACCGACAGGCCAGCCTCGCGCAGCGGTTCGCAAAGCCGACGGAGAACAGGTTCGACGGCGTTGCAAAACGCAGGCTCGACGGCGGGGGCATCGTCCTCGACGAGTCCATGGCTTGGTTCCACTGCCGACGCGAGCATAGTCTCTACCTCGGAGACCACATCATGTTTGTGGGCCGCGTCGTTGAGTTCCACGAAGAATCGGCGTCTCCCCTGATCTTCTGGCGAAGCCGATTCCTGGAAGACCGTCAATCGGAAGCCCGGCGCTGATCTGGTTTGTGAACACACTCGGTTGTTAGCCGCCACATCGCTGGACACTGAGGATGTCTCCTCCGCGTCCAGCGGATACCTGAACGCTTCCTCGTTCGAAACCTATTCCGTATCGAAACAACAATTCCGATCCACGCATCGGCAAGGGAGGATTTTCACCAAATTTTCCATCACGAGATAAGACATCAATTATTTAAATGATCACAACATGCCTTGGCTGGTAACAATGGAGGAGAATCATGATAAAAAAAATAACGCAAAAACGAAGCAGACGAATCCTCGCACTACTCCCGATACTCCTGGGATCCCAGGGGGCGGCGCATGCCGCAGGCGCCCAGCTTTACGGCGCCGTCGACACCTTCCTTGGCAGCAGCAAGGCCAGTGGCGATCCGAAATCCGTGCTCGGCGTCCAAAGTGGTGGCATGACGACGTCCTTTTGGGGCTTTGCCGGCAGTGAAGACCTCGGCAACGACCTGACAGTCAACTTCCGGATCGAGTCCTACTTTCTCGCGGATACCGGCGCCGGCGGACGCGCCGCGGGCGACGCGCTGTTCGCACGCAATGCCTACGTCGGCATGGAAAGCAAAGTGGGCGAGATACGCACCGGCCGGCTGGCTAACCCGATGTTCCTCGCTACCGCGCTCTTCGACCCCTTTGGCGGTTCGACCAAGTTTTCCCCTTTGCTCAATGTACTCTGGACACCATCGTATGGCCGCTATTTCGCAGCGGACACCGGCTGGAGCAATGCGGTCGGCTACTACACTCCCGAGATCAACGGCCTGTCTGGCCGCTTCGTCTATGGACTGGGGGAGGTGGCCGGGACCAACTCCAGCAACAATGCCGTTGCCATGCTGCTATACGACAAGGCGCCCTGGGGCGCGACCTTCGCGATCCAGCGCACGCGCGTGGGCGCTGGCTTTCTTGCAAAGAGCTGGGCACAGACCGCAATGGCTGCTGCCGTCTCCTACGACTTCAACTTCCTCAAGGCGTTTGTTCAATACGACAGCACGCGAAACAGCGGGGACAGCATCAAGACCGATACGGTACAGGTTGGGATGACCGTGCCCTACGGAAATGGAAAATTCATGGCATCCGCAGTGCGGACTGTCATCAGAGCCGACGGCGTTGCCACTATCCGGCGCAGCGATCTTGGGTTTGGCTATGACTACTTCCTCTCCAAGCGAAGCGACCTGTATGCCAACGTGCTCTACGACAAGTTGAGCCACCTGGGCAGCGGGACCGCTTTCGGCGTTGGTATCCGGCACAAGTTCTGATCGGGAGGCTGCCCGACCGGCAGCCTCCGTCATCTTGTCAAGCTCAGGGCTTCAGGGACTTCACGTCCATGGCTTCATCGAGCCAATCGAAGATCTTCCGCCCCCCCGCGGCTTCCGCACCTGCCTGGCAATGCTCACCGACGGCCTCCGACGACGGGAAGCGCATCAGCGTCTTTTCGCAAGTCAACGCGTCGTACAGTTTCTGCGGTTGCCCTTCGAAGAATCCCTCCTGCTCAGAATCGATCACCAGGGTGGCCGCCCGCACCTGGGCGGCATCGGCAGCCACATAGGGCTTCGTGCTGTTGACGTAGTCAAAGGCGTTGTCCACGCCGAATACCAGCTTGCCGTGGTTGACTGCCCATCGGGACATCGTATCCGTCTTGATGGCAGCGTTCACGGCCTGGTCGAAGCGTTCGCGGTTGGCAGGCACGGCTTCCGGGAAGCGAGCGGATACGACGTCGTGGAAGCTGTAGAGCCCGCCATTGGCAACCAGCGCCCGGATCCGGTGATCCTTGGCTGCGGCGATGGGGGCGAGCACGCCCCCGAGGCTGATGCCGAGCAGCGCGATACGGGAGGGGTCGACGTCCGCGCGCGTGAGCGCGAAGTCGATCACCGGGGAAACGACCTTGTCCCAGTCGGGACGGAACGCGCGCCGGGTCTCGCGCACCACCTCGCCCTGGCCCGGTCCGTCGAATGCCACGACCGTGTATCCGCGCTCAGCCGCGGCCATGCCGGGAAACACCACCAGTTCTTCCTTGTTTCCGTCGAATCCCGAGTGGCAGATGAGTGTCGGGCGCTTGCCGGCCGGCGTACCCTTCTTCTTGACGACATAGCCGGGCAGCCACGCGCCTTCATAGGGAATCTCTACGCGCGTGACCTCGAAATCCAGGCCGGGAATCGCGGCTGTGAACGCGGAGCGACTGGCGCGGCCCGATGCCAGGATGCGGGGATCGTCCGTGTTCGCATGCAGATAGAAGTCCGCGATCATGAAGTACATCGCCGCGCGCAGATACGTCTGCGACGCGCTCTTCAGATGCCCTTTTTCCTGCGCTTCGTCCGCAGTCGCCTTGAGCCTTTCTGCCAGAGTGTTCCAGGCCTCGTACCAGCCTTCATCGTCGCCCGGCGTCAGGCGGCCCGCAATCTGAAGGACTTCCTGCACATCCGAGCCTCCATAGTAGGCGTGGCCAAGAATGCGAAGAAGCTCGAAATGGTACGAGTGATCGATAGATAGTTTCATTGTGCCGGGTGGGTTGGTGGTGGCGAGAGCCCCCGCGTTGCATGCGAGGGGAGTCTGGTCAAGCAACAGGCGGCCCGGTGCCTTCCCGGGGGGAATGCGTTGCTAGCGTGCACCTGAATCATCTTGTTGAAGATGAAAAATCGAAACACCTGTTGCTAACCGTAGTTTCCTATAGGAAACTGCCGTTGGCAAGGCCTCGCTTGCAACGGCCTTGCCTAGGCTGTCGCCGCGACCTTTACCGCGAAGGTGTCTACAGCTTCGTCAAAGCACCAACGCAGCACCACCACTGGAATTCAGTCTTGCTTCCACCAGACCATCAGCGCTTCGCATTCCTCGTCTCCGGCTGCCTCGTAGCGGTGTGGGAGCGAGCTGGAAAAATGCAACGAATCACCCGGATTCAACAGCAGCTTCTTGCGGCCCCGGATGCTGATCTCCAGGCCGCCACGAATGACGTAGATCAGCTCGTTGCCAACATGGCCCATCTGCTGGAGCTCCGGGGCATGAGGGCGATACACCTGCCGCATGATCACGATGTTGCCGTGCTCCGCGCCGCCGAGAAGGATGTCCCGGTGGACCGCGGGATGCTCGATGCCGACCTGGCTTCCGGCTCGTACCAGCTTGACGAAGGGCTTCGCACTCTCGGCATCGGCCTCGAAGAACCAGTCACCGGGGTTGGTCTGCAGCGCCGCGAGCAGTTTTGAGAACACTTCCACCGTCGGCACCATCTTGTTGTTTTCGATCTTCGAGATGGTGGAGATGGCAAGCCCGCTATGGGCCGCAAGATGCCGCACCGACCAACCGCGCTCCAGGCGTTTCTGCTTGATGCGCTGACCGTCCGCTGCTGGGCGCGCTTCGGTGGCCGGGGCGGGCCTGGCCGGGGTTGATGCAGGTGAGGTTTTGGGGGTGGTCTTCTTACTGGTAGTCATGGCAGCGAGTTTTCAGATCGTCTGCAATTGTTGCACATCCCGTTTTTTCACCACCACAGGGCCATCAAGAGCCCTCCAACTTAGCCATATCAACAAGAAGGAGACTGAATGAAACGCCTGAAACGCCATTCCCTGTGCCGCATTGGACTTGTGGCGACCGCGCTTGTGGTTTCAGCGGCGAGCGCCCAGCCGAGCCCGGATGTGGTTCGCATCGTTGTGCCGTTTCCTGCCGGAAACGCGCTGGACGCCAGTGCGCGCATGCTCGCCGAGAACCTCCGGCGAACCACCAAGCGGCAATATTTCGTCGAGAACAAGCCCGGGGCTGGTGGCCTGATCGGCACGGCCGAAGTTGCGCGCGCCAAGCCAGATGGCAGCGTGCTGCTTTTCACAACAGGCGGACATTCGACCAATGCTGTCTTGTACACGAAGCTGCCCTATGACTCTCTACGCGACTTCACGCCGATCACGCTGCTGACCACCGCACCAGGGTTCGTGGTTCTTGTGCGCACGGACTCGCCGTATAAGGACCTGAGGCAGTTGATCAAGGACGCGCACGCACGGCCGGGCACGGTGAGCTATGCATCCTGGGGCACTGGCAACACCACCCACTTGATTGGCGAGCTGTTTGCACGCTCGGCGGGCATCAAGGTATTGCACGTGCCCTACAAAGCTTCGCCGATCAGCGACATCCTGGGTGGCCACGTCGACTACACATTCATGGCGTCGTCCCTGGCCGCTCCGTTGATCCAGGAGGGCAAGGCACGCGCGCTCGCGATTTCAAGCGCGCAGCGTGTCAAGGAAATGCCTGCGGTCCCCACGCTACGCGAACTCGGCATCAGGGACGTCGACATTCCTGCCTGGTCCGGCCTGCTTGCGCCGGCTGGCCTGTCACAGCAGGCTGCCGCTGAGCTACAGCGCGAGGTGGCGGTTGCTGCGCAACGTCCCGAGTACCAGGCCTTCTTGAAGACGTCGGGCGGCCAGCTGGTGCTGTCCACGCCAGTGCAGTTCAGCAGCTACTTGTCTAGCGAGATACAGCAATACCGGAAACAGCTCGCGCCCCTGGGCATCAAGATGGACTGACCTTCCCGATCGCCTGCCGCTTCGATGAGGGCCGGCGATATGTTTGTAATCAGTGCGCCAGCGCCGCCACGCGCTCACCCACGTATTCACCCATCGCCAGCGATGCCGTCAGCCCGGGCGACTCGATGCCAAACAGGTTGATCAGGCCGGGAATCCCGTGCTCGCTCGCGTCTTGCACGATGAAGTCGGTTGCACTGTTGTGCATCGACGAGCCTGGGCCCGCCAGGCGTGGGCGGATGCCGGTGTAGCCGGGCTGCAGGTCGCCGTCGCGCAGGGCGGGGTAGTAGCGGCGCACAGCCTGGTAGAACACGGCTTCGCGCGATGCGTCGAAGCTGTAGTCCACGCCGTCGCGCCAGTCCAGGTCGGGGCCGAACTTGCACTGCCCGCCCAGGTCCAGCGTAACGTGCGCGCGCAGCGCGCCTTCGCGGCCGGTGGGATAAACCAGGCGGCGAAAGGGCGAGGGGCGGCAGAGCGTGAAGTAGTGGCCGATGGCGTAGTAAAGCGGCGGGATCTTGCCGGCAGGCATGCCGGCGATGGCCGCGGCCACGCGCTGCGCGCCGAGGCCGGCGGCGTTGATCACGGTGCCGCACCGCAACTCCATCGGCTCTGCCCCGCCCACCTGCAGTACGATGCCGTCCGGCGTTGGCCGTCCCGCCAGCACGGGGCTGTTCAGCGCCAGCGCCGCGCCGTGGCGCTGCGCGTCGCCCAGGTAGGCCAGCATCAGGCCGTGGCTGTCGACGATGCCGGTGGAGGGCGACAGCAGCGCGCCCGCGCATGCCACCTCGGGTTCCAGGTCGCGGGCCTCGTCGGCGCCGATGAGGCGCAGGTCGGTGACGCCTTGGGCGGCACCGAGCTGCACGTACTTGTGCAACTCGGGAATGGCGGCCTCTTGCACCGCCACGATCAGCTTGCCGATGCGTTGGTGGCCGATGCCGCGTTCGGCGCAGTAGGCGTATAGCGCTTGCTTGCCGGCTACGCAGAGCTTGCCCTTTAGCGATCCCGGGGCGTACGAGATGCCTGCATGGATGACTTCTGAGTTGCGGGCGCTGGTGTGGGTGCCGAAGGTGTTCTCGGCTTCGAGGATGATGACTTCGCGGCCGGCGGCGGAGAGGGTGCGGGCGATGGCTAGGCCGGTGACGCCGGCGCCGATGACGGCGCAGTCAACTTGTTCCATTTTGGTTTGGTTCTGGTTGATGGGGGATTGGGTTGTTGGTTGTAACTGCAACTGCTTTAAGTCAAAGGCAGCTGCAGTTTCACCACCCCTGCGGGGCGGCGACCTACTTTTTTGTCTCGCCAAAAAAGTAGGCAAAAAAGGCGCGCCGGATGGGGCGACTACCTCCTCGGGCTTCGACGAAAAGAGCGGCCGGGACCCAAACTCGCATCGCCTT
>NZ_JBXAOE010000047.1:0-47564 GCF_058802485.1 Cupriavidus sp. GW822-FHT02D05
CGCGAACGGCAGATGTGGGAACGGGCACCGCACACGAGGTCAGGGGCTGCACGACGTAACCCATGGGTCATGCAAGTTTGATGACCTTCGAGCCGGTAGGATCCGCTAGCCAACACTCCGGGCCGTACGACGCAACCACCGGGGCCGAACAGCCTTATTGCTCTGCCCCCGGCAGGGTCGGCTTTCTTCTCGTTAGTCTTCTTTGCCGACGTGTATAGACCGGGGACATAGGTGACGCAAAGAAGAGTGACCGGCAGCCCCCGCAGGGGGATGTCGTATGGCTCTTGGGTCCAAAAACCAACGCCGCTCAAAGAAAACCCAGCCAAGGCAGCAAGAGCCATCGGTTCTGCCTGCCCTTGCGCACCCCCCTTTCACTTCCCCCTATAACTAGGAAAAAACAACTGCTCCCCCTCCACCTTGTAAGCAGCAATGGTGTCCTGCCCATCCTTAGAAGTCATCCACTCCACCAACTTCATCGCATCCACGTAATTGGTACCAGGATGCTTGGCCGGATTCACCGCCATCACGCCATACGGATTGAACATCCTGGGATCGCCCTCCAGCAGGATCGCCAATCCGGTCTTGGCGCGATACGCGCCATAAGTGGCCCGATCAGACAACGTATAGCCCGGCATCTGCGCGGCCATGGTCAGCACCTCGCCCATCCCTAGCCCGGCATTCACATACCACGGCTGCCCCTTGGGCTCGATCCCCGCCTGCTTCCAGTAGTCCTTCTCCATCACGTCGGTCCCGGAGTTGTCCCCGCGCGAGATGAACTTGGTGCCGCCGGCGGCGATTTTCCTGAAGCCGGCCAGCACGTCCTTGCCACCTTTCAGCCTGGCCGGGTCGCTGACCGGGCCAACCACGATGAAGTCGTTGTACATGACGTCCCGGCGGTTGACGCCGTAGCCCGCCGCCATGAATTCGTCTTCCATCTTGCGGGCGTGCACCAGCAGCACATCGACGTCGCCCATCTCGCCCATCTTCATCGCCTTGCCCGAGCCTACGGCGATCACTTTGACGGTGACGCCGCTTTTTTGCTCGAACCTGGGCAGCAGGAATTTCAGCAGGCCGGAGTTCTCCGTGCTGGTGGTCGTGGCCAGCTTGAGTTCGCCGGCGATGGCGCTGGTGGCGGTGGTGGCGCCGGCCACGCCAACCAGGCAAACCAGTCCGATAGCGCACGCGGCGCGGTTCGAAATATGGCGTAAAAGGCCTTGCTTGCTGACCGCTCGCATGGATTCTCCTTGTTTTATGTTTTCAGAAACACAATTGCCACAAACTCATGAGATCGGTGAGAATGCAGAAAAATACGTGGAAATCAGCGTCTTGCATTCTCGGTGAACCACATCTCTAAAGTAAATATGAAAAGCGTTTCATATGACATTTCGCTTTGACCTGTTCCCGGTTGTCGCCGCGGACGACAATCCTCGCTCCAACGGCAAGGTGTTCCAGCTGCTCAAGGCCGTGCGCGAGACGGGCTCCCTGCATCGCGCGGCGCGCGAGATCGGGTTGTCGTACCGGCACGCCTGGGGCGTGATGCGGTCTTGGGAGGAGATGCTTGGGCGCAGCATGCTCGACATGGAGCGCGGCCGGGGGGCGTCACTGACGCTGTTCGGTGAGCGCTTGCTGCGTGCGGAGGGGCGCTTGCGCGATTCGATCGACCCGGTCGTGCAGAAGGCCATGGTCGATTTCCTGGCGGACCTGGACGACGCGGCGCAGCCGCAGACCCGCATCCGCTTCTCCGGCAGCCATGATCCGGCCATGGAGGTCCTGGCGGGGGCGTTGCACGACGCGCCGGGCGGCCTGCAGCTCGATACCGTGTTCTGCGGCAGCGTGGAGGGCCTGATCTGCCTGCAGGAGCGGCAGTCCGAGCTGGCTGGCTTCTACGTCTCGCCGATCCAGAAGGCTGGCTCCGTGGCCCACGTGACGCTGCGCAAATGGCTGCGTCCGGCCTCCGTGCGCTTGATCCGGCTGGCCTGGCGCGAGCAGGGCCTGATCGTCGCGCGCGAGCTCGCGGGCGAGATCCACGACCTGCGCGACCTGGCCCGTACCCGCGCCCGCTTCGTCAACCGCCAGCGCAGTTCTGGCACGCGCATGCTGTTCGACCAGTTGCTGGCCACCGAGGGGCTCTTCCCGGACCAGATCGTTGGCTACGAAACCCCCGAGTTCAGCAACGAGAAGGTGGCGCAAGCGGTGCATGACGGCCATGCCGAGGTGGGGTTCGGCCTGCGCATGAATGCCGAGGCCCATGGGCTGGCCTTTGTACCGCTGACCCGCGAGGCCTACTACCTGGCGCTGCGCAAGAACGACCAGATCACGCCCTGGGCGCATGGCTTGCTTTCGCATTTGGCCGACCCGGCCTTCCGGCGCCGCATCGAGGCGCTTCCCGGCTACGCCATGGCCGAGCCTGATGGCATCCTGACGCCGCAGGAGGCACTTCCCTGGTACGGCCCCGACGGCAAGGAAGGCGGCTGACGCCGTCCACCGGGGAGGGGGGAACCCGGCTGTTTGAGCGCGCGCGTATTACACTGGTTGCATAGGCGGGGCTGCATGCCCGCCAGACAGACCCAGCAAGGAGCGCCATGCTAGAAACGGCCGCGTTGGCCGCGGGCTTGTCCTGGACCAGCGGATTCCGCCTTTACCTCGCCGTGTTCACGGCTGGCGCACTGGGCCGCCTGGGCTGGCTGCACCTGCCGCCCGGCCTGCAGGCGCTGGAATCGTGGTGGGTGATCGCGCTGGCCGCGGTGCTGGCCCTGGCCGAGTTCGTGGCCGACAAGGTGCCGGGCTTCGATTCCTTCTGGGACAGCATCCAGACCTTTATCCGCATTCCCGCCGGGGCGATCCTGGCCGCCGCCGCCTTCGGGCAGCTCGATCCGCAATGGATGGTCGCCGCCGGGCTGGTCGGGGGCACGCTGGCCGGCACCGCCCATGCCGCCAAGGCCGGCACCCGCGCCCTGATCAACGTCTCGCCGGAACCGTTTTCGAATTGGGCTGCCTCACTGAGCGAGGACGTTGCCGCCAGCAGCGGGCTGCTGCTGGCTTTTTTCCTGCCCGTGGTGTTCCTGGTGGTGCTGGCCGTGCTGCTGCTGGTGGCGGCGTGGCTGCTGCCCAAGCTGTGGCGCGGCTTGCGCCATTTGCGCGACGCGTTGGCCAAGCGTGCTCCGGCGGCCTCGCCGGCGGGGCGTCAGCCCCGGCGCTGAGTGGGGGGGTCGACCCTCGTTTTGCCCAATCCGGCCATAATCTGGCCCTGATCCGGCGGATGCGCGCCGGGATCCTCCCGCTGGTGTCCTGCCGTCGCGCCAATCCTGGCCTGCGGCTGGTCCGGCTGGCAGCCACCATGCATGTGCACGGACAAGAGATTAGAGATAAGAGATCAATGTCTTCAGAACCCGCCTCCCAGCATGTTCCCACCGCAGCCGCAGCCACCGCAGCCGCAGCCACCACCACCGCCGCCGCCGCGGCATCGTCCGGCGCCCGCCCGACGCGCTTCTCGCCCTGGCGCCAGGCGTTGCGCATGGCGCGGCGCGATTGGCGCGCCGGCGAGCTGAGCCTGTTGCTGTTCGCGCTGGTGCTGGCCGTGGCGGCGCTCAGCAGCGTGGGCTTTCTGGCCGACCGCATGCGCCTGGGGCTGGAGCGCGACGCGCGCCAGATGATCGCCTCCGATGTGCTGATCGTGTCCGACCAGCCGTTCGATGCCGTCTTCGCCAGCCATGCCGCGCAAGCGGGCCTGGCCACCACGCAGACCGTCACCTTCCCGAGCATGGCGAGCGCGCGCGTGCCTGGCAAGGCCGCCACGACGCAAGGGCAAGGGGCGGCTAGCGGGGCTCAGGCCGATGCCCCTTCGCAACTGGCTGCGCTCAAGGCGGTCGCGCCCGGCTATCCGCTGCGCGGGCAGCTCAAGGTGGCGGCCGGGCCCGGGGCGCCGGAAGCCGCCGCCACCGGCATTCCCGCCGAGGGCACCGTCTGGGTGGACGAGGCCTTGCTGGACTCGCTCGGCGTTGCCATGGGCGACACCATCCAGCTGGGCAGCCGCGGCTTTCGCATCGACCGCATCCTCACGCAGGAACTGGATCGCGGCGCTGGTTTCATGAATTTCGCGCCGCGCGTGATGTTGCCGCTGTCTGACCTGGCCGCCACGGGGCTGGTGGGCTGGGGCAGCCGGGTCTCCTACCGCCTGCTGGTGGCCGGCCCCGATGCCGCCGCACAGGCCTACCAGAAGTGGGCTGAGGCCGAGATCGGCAAGCGCGCGCTGCGCAACACCCGGGTCGAGTCGCTGGAATCCGGCCAGCCGCAGATGCGCGCCACGCTGGACCGCGCCGAGCGTTTCCTGTCGCTGGTGGCGGTGCTGTCGTCGATGATTGCCGCGGTGGCCATCGCCATGTCGGCGCGCCGCTATATGCAGCGCCACACCGATGCCTGCGCGGTCTACAAATGCATGGGCCTGTCGCGCCGCGAGATCCTGCTGGCTTTCGGGCTGGAGTTCCTGCTGCTGGGCGTGGGCGGCGCGGTGGCCGGCGTGGCGCTCGGCTACCTGGCGCACTACGGCCTGCTGCTCTCGCTGGGTAACCTGCTGACTGTGACGCTGCCGCAGCCTTCCGTCCTGCCGGCCGTGGTTGGTGTGCTGGCGGGTGTCGTCCTGCTGGCGGGCTTTGCCTTGCCGCCGCTGCTGGCGCTGACCCAGGTGCCGCCGCTGCGCGTGCTGCGGCGTGACGTCGGCGCGCCGCCGGTCTCGACCTGGATCGCCTACGGGCTCGGCCTGGGCGCCTTCGTGGCGCTGCTGCTGGTGGCCGCGCGTGATCTCAAGCTGGGGCTGACCACCGCGGGCGGCTTTGTCGCCGCCGGCGTCGTGTTCGCGCTGCTGGCCCTGAGCCTGCTGAGCCTGCTGTCGCGGCTGATGCGCGGCCGGCGCCTGGCGCGCGGCAGCGTGGGCTGGCGCTTTGCGCTGGCGGTGCTGGAGCGCCGCCGCGGCGTGACGGTGCTGCAGACGGTGGCGCTGGCGGTGGGCCTGATGGCGCTGCTGCTGCTCGGCATGACCCGCAACGACCTGATCGCCTCCTGGCGCAACGCCACGCCGGCGGACGCGCCCAACCGCTTCGTCATCAATATCCAGCCGGACCAGCGCGCGCCGCTGACCGGCATGCTGCAGCACGCCGGCATCGCCGACCTGCTGTACCCGATGGTGCGCGGCCGCCTGACGCATATCGCCGGCCAGCAGGTACGCGCCGAGCGCTTTGCCGATGGCCGCGCCCGCAACCTGGTCGAGCGCGAGTTCAACCTGTCCTATACCGACGCGCTGCCGGCCGGCAACCGCGTGGTGGCGGGCAACTGGTTGGGCGCCGGGAAGGGCGGGGCCGGGGCCTCGGTGGAGGAGGGCATCGCCAAGACGCTGGGGATCCGGCTCGGGGACACCTTGCGCTTCGATGTGGCGGGGCAGTCGGTGGAGGCGCCGGTCACCTCGCTGCGCAAGCTGGACTGGGGCTCGATGCGGGTCAATTTCTTCGTCATCCTGCCGCCCTCTGCCATGCAAGGCTTGCCACAGACCTATATCACCGCCTTCCACCTGCCGCCCGCGCAAGCCGCGCTGGGCAACCGCATGGTGGCGGCCTTCCCGAACATCACGGTGGTCAACACCGACATGATCCTGCGCCAGATCCAGGACGTGCTCGACCAGGTCATCGCCGCCGTCGAGTTCCTGTTCGTGTTCACGCTCGCAGCCGGCGTCACCGTGCTCTATGCGGCGCTGTCCGGCGCGCGCGACGAGCGCAAGCGCGATGCCGGGCTGCTCAAGGCGCTGGGCGCATCCGCCGCGCTGGTGCGGCAGACCCAGTACGCGGAATTCCTGGTGGTGGGCGGGCTGGCGGGCCTGCTGGCCAGCCTGGGCGCGATCGCGGTGGGCTGGGGCTTGTCTCAGTTCGTGTTCGATTTCCCCTACCGCTTCAATGGCTGGATCGTGCCGGCCGGTGTGCTTTCTGGCATGCTGTGCGCTTTCGCGGGCGGCTGGCTGGGTTTGCGCGAGGTGCTGCGGCAGCCAGCGCTGGCTACGCTGCGTGATGCGTGATACCTGAAGCCTGAACCACTGAAGCCCGAACCATCCCTGAGTGTTTATGAGTACCGATTCCAAGCCTGAAAATGCGGCATCCACGGCATCCGATGCCGCCCCCGAAGTCACCGCCTATGAGCTGATCGGCGGCGAGGCGCGCGTGCGCGAACTGGTCGACCGTTTTTACGACCTGATGGATCTGGAGGACGAGTTCAAGGGGCTGCGCGCGCTGCATCCCGCCTCGCTCGACGGCTCGCGCGACAAGCTGTTCTGGTTCCTGTGCGGCTGGCTGGGCGGCCCCAACCACTTCATCGAGCGCTTTGGCCACCCGCGCCTGCGCGCGCGCCACATGCCGTTCGAGATCGGCACCAGCGAGCGCGACCAGTGGATGCGCTGCATGGCGCTGGCCATGCAGGACGTCGGCCTGCCCGAAGACCTGCAGCTGCGCCTGATGCAGGCCTTTTTCGGCACCGCCGACTGGATGCGCAATGTGCCGCGTTGATGGCCAAGGCCACCCGACCTGCCACGGATCCCGACACCATGGCTGACACGCATCCCAACCCCGCCACGGACCTGCCTGCCGACGCCCGGCGCGTGCTCGATTTCTGGTTCGGCGCGCCTGGCTCGCCGGCATGGAACACAACACGCTCGGTATGGTTCACCAAGTCCGCTGACTTCGACGCCACGGTCCATGCTGCCTTCCTGCCACTGTGGGAAGCCACGCACGCGGGCGCGAATGCGGGCTGGGCGCAAAGCCCCGAATCCGCTTGCGCACGCATCGTGCTGCTCGACCAGGTGCCGCGCAACGTCTTTCGCGACGACCCGCGCAGCTTCGCCTCCGATGCGCAGGCGCTGGCAACAGCCCGGCAGATGGTGGCGAGCGGCTCTGATCGTCTGCTGCCCACGGCATTCCACCGCATGTTCTGCTACATGCCGTTCGAGCATTCCGAAGCGCTTGCCGACCAGGACACGGCCGTGCAGTTGATGACGGCGCTGCGCGACCAAAGCCAGGGCAAGGTGGACGTGGTGGACTGGGCGCTCAAGCACCGCGCGGTGATCGAGCGTTTCGGGCGCTTCCCGCATCGCAACGCCATGCTGGGGCGCAGGGATACGGTGCAGGAGAGCGCCTTCCTGCGGGAACCCGGCTCGTCGTTCTGAGCGGGCCCCGCGTAGCGCAGCCGCTATCGCGGGGTGGTGGCGGTGTGGTGGCGGGGCTGGGGCGCAAGCCGATGTGGCTGGCCCTCGGCATCCGGGCCTCGGGCCTCGGGGCGCGTGGAGCACCATCAGGTCTGCTCGCGCTTCTCCTGCCACTTGTCCACCAGCAAACGCGGCGCGTTGGCGAGCTTGTCGAGGATGCCTTCGGGCGTAGGCGCCACATGCAGCAGGTCGTTGTGGACCTGCTTCAGGAAGCCTTCGTCCACGGCGTGCTGCATGAAGCCCAGCATGCTGTCGTAGAAGCCTTCCACATTGAGCAGTCCCACCGGCTTGGCGTGATAGCCCAGCTGCAGCCAGGTGAAGGTCTCGAACAGTTCCTCGAAGGTGCCGACGCCGCCCGGCATGGCGATGAATGCATCGGCGCGATCGGCCATCATCTGCTTGCGCTCGTGCATGTTGCGCACCACGTGCAGCTCGGTCAGGCCGCGATGGCCGACTTCCTTTTGCATCAGCGCATCGGGAATGATGCCGATGGCGGTGCCGCCGTTGGCCAGCACGGCGTCGGCCACGGTGCCCATCAGCCCGACCTTGCCCCCGCCGTACACCAGCGCAAGGCCGCGCTCGGCCAGGGTCTTGCCCATGGCACGCGCCGCGGCGGCGTACTCGGGGCGATTGCCGGGGCTGGAGCCGCAATAGATGCAAACGGACTTCACTTTTTTTCCTTTTCTGTTTGCGCCGCCTTGGCGGCGGCGTATTCCTGGGCTTGCTTGTCGAACGCCTGGCGGGCCTTGCCGCGCAGGTAAGGGGCCAGGATCGAGAAGATATGGTAGCTGGCGCCGTGCAGGTAGCCGCGGATCAGCTCGGGGTCGTTGTACTGGCGCGGATGCTGCACGAACTGGAACGACAGCCAGTAGGTGGCGATCACCACGATATTGGTGCAGATGGCCTCGACCTGCTCGGGCGTGGCCTCCATCTCGCCGTCTTCCTGGAACTGCCGGCAGATCTCCATCGCAAAGCGCTTCTTCTGCTCGACGATGCGCTTGAAATTGGTCTCAAGCATGCGGTTGCGCGCCAGCAGGTCGTTGATGTCGCGGTACAGGAAGCGGTAGTTCCACAGGAACTCCGCCATGTACTGCAGGTAGCCCCAGCTTTCGTCCAGCGTGGCCTTGTGATCGTCGGGCAACTTCAAGCGGCGCTCCATCTCCTGCTCGAACAGCACGAAGATGGAGCTGATGATGTCGTCCTTGTTGCGGAAATGATAGTAGAGATTGCCGGGGCTGATCTCCATGGCCTCCGCAATGGTGGTGGTGGTGACGTTGGGCTCGCCCACCTCGTTGAACAGGCGGAGCGAGACGTCCAGGATGCGGTCCCGGGTGCGGCGGGGACCGGCTTGCTGTTTGGGTTCCATAGGCGACCGGGCGAGCGGCAATTCGGTAAGTTGAAGGCGATTATAAGCAATCGCCGTTTGCCGCAATGCCGCAAGCGCCTTTGGCCCCGTCCGCGCGCCGCCGTGCCGGGCCTGCGCCGTGCTTGCGCCGCTAGCCTGTCAGGCCGCCAGCGCGCGCAGCCAGTCCATCACGATCGGCCCGGCAATGGCCAGCCAGGTGCCGCCGCATAGCACCAGCGCCAGCATGACCGCTGCGCTGCCGAAGTCCTTGGCGCGCTTGGACAGGCTGTGCCGCTCCAGCGAGATCCGGTCGACCGCGGCTTCCACGCTGGAGTTGAGCAATTCCACGATCAGCACCAGCAGCAGGGTGCCCAGCAGCAGGATGCGCTCGACAATGCCGACCGGCAGCAGCAACGCGCAGGGCGTGAGGATCACCACCAGTGTCAGCTCCTGGCGAAACGCGCTTTCTTCCAGCACCGCGTAGCGCAGGCCGGACACCGAGTTGATGCCGGCATGCCAGGCCCGCGCCAGGCCGCGGTTGCCCTTGTGGGGGTTTTGCTCAATCGTGTAGTCGCTGTTCGGCGAGTCCGGGGGCGGTGCCGGGGCTGACGTGACGGTCTGTGGCGCCGGCGGGCGGTGCGGTTCGGACGGTGGGCGAGACGGTGGGCGATGTGGAGTCGGCATGTTCGGAGGAGGGGCGGGCAGTGGTGCCGTTCGTGCCGTTGGGGGTCGCGCGTACGGCCGGCAGCGGCTGCAGGTGAGTCAGGAACTGCTCGGAGGCGGCGCGCCACGAGAACCGTTCGGCATGGGCGCGAGCGGTGGCGCGGTCAATGCGCAGCGCTTCCAGGCAAGCTTCACGCAAATCTTCGTGCATCACCCCGGCGTCGCTGTGGCCGAGCACATCGATTGGCCCGGTTACCGGATAGGCCGCCACCGGCAGCCCGCTGGCCAGGGCTTCGAGCAGCACCAGCCCGAACGTATCGGTGCGGCTGGGGAATACGAAGACGTCGGCCGAAGCATACACCTTGGCCAGCTCCGGCTGGGTCAGTACGCCCAGGTAGTTGGCCGCCGGATAGCGCGCGCGCAGCGACGCCAGCGCCGGGCCGTCGCCCACCACCCACTTGGAGCCGGGCAGGTCCAGCGCGAGGAAGGCCTCCACGTTTTTTTCCACGGCGACACGCCCTACGTAGAGAAAGATCGGGTGCGCTGTGTTGAGCACGTTAGCCTGCTGGGTGGTGAAGACATCGAGGTCGACGCCGCGGGTCCACAGCACGCCGTGGGTGATGCCAAACTGATGCAGGTCTTGCAGCACCACCGGTGTCGGCGCCATCACGGCGCGCGCCGGGCCGTGGAACCAGCGCAGGAAGCGGTAGGTCCAGGCAAGCGGAATGCCGAAGCGCGCCTGCACGTACTCCGGAAAGCGCGTGTGGTAGGCGGTGGTAAACGGCAACTGCTCGCGGATCGCATAGCGGCGCGCGGCTAGCCCGAGCGGGCCTTCCGTGGCGATATGCAGCGCGTCCGGCGCAAAGGCGCGGATGCGCTCGCGGACCTTGGCGCCGGCGAACAGGGACAGCGCGATCTCCGGATAGGTCGGGCAGGGAATGGTGGTGAATTCCTGCGGCGTGATCAGCTCCACCGTGTGCCCCATTGCGATCAGCTCGCGGCGGGTGGACTTGAGCGTGCGCACCACGCCGTTGACCTGCGGCTCCCAGGCATCGGTGACGATCAGGATCTTCATAGCTGCTCCTTGCGGCCAGGCCGCGTGGGTGGCCGGCCTCGGCGAGGCCACGGCCATACCGTTGTACGGATGGCGGCGTGTGGGGCGGGTGCCGCGCTCAAGTCTCGTCAGGCTGTGGCGACGGCGCGGCGCCCGGCCGTGGCCGGCGCATCGAGCAGGGTGGTCCAGTAGACGATCTGCAATTCGCCGTCCTGCGTCTCCACCAAGGCGGAGAGGCTCTCCACCCAGTCGCCGTCGTTGCAGTAGAGCTGGCCGTCGACCTCGCGGATCTCGGCCTTGTGGATATGGCCGCAGATCACGCCATCGCAGCCGCGCCGGCGCGCCTCATCCACCATCGCCTGCTCGAACGAATTGATGTAGTTGACCGCGTTCTTGACCTGGTGCTTCAGGTATTGCGACAGCGACCAGTAGGGAAAGCCCAGGCGCGCGCGGATGCGGTTGAAGTGCCGGTTGACGGCCAGGATCAAGGTGTAGAGCGAGTCGCCCAGGTAAGCCAGCCAGCGCGCGTGCTGCACCACGCCGTCGAACAGGTCGCCGTGCACCACCCACAGGCGCTTGCCCGCGGCGGTGACGTGGACGGCATCTTCGCGCACCGTGATATCGCCGAAGGCCAGGCCGTCGAACTGGCGCGCCACCTCATCGTGGTTGCCCGGCACGTAGATCACCTCGGTACCCTTGCGCGCCTTGCGCAGCAGCTTCTGCACCACATCGTTGTGGCTCTGCGGCCAGTACCAGCCGCGGCGCAACTGCCAGCCATCGATGATGTCGCCAACCAGGTAGAGCTGGTCCGATTCATTGTGCTTGAGGAAGTCGAGCAGGTAGTCGGCCTGGCAGCCGGCCGTGCCGAGGTGGATGTCGGACAGCCAGATGGCGCGGTAGTGGCGGGTGGGATGGGACGGATGCGGGGGCTGGGTGGTGGCTTCAGGGGGCGGGACGCTGGCCGGAGAGGTGGCGCAACGCCCGGGAGGCCGTTGCTGCAAGTCGCTGGCCGGTGGCATGAAGGCGGCCAGCGCGGCAGGCAATGACATGGGCCGCGGCAGGGATTGCGACTCGGCGGTGCGGCTGCGCAGCAGTTGCGTGGCCTTGGCCAGATGTCCGCGGGCAGAACGAAGAGCTTGAACCATGGCGGCCTCGGTAGCGACGATGGCTGCATTGGGCCAGTGGCGCGTGACGAAGCTGTTAAGGAAACATGAACGTCATATGACTGTTGTGGGGGAGGTGGTTATTGCGTGGCTATTGCGTGGCTTGCGCGGCTGGCGGGGGCTTCCAGTTGCTGCCGCCGTCGTCTCATCAGGCCGCTGGCGCCACCGCTGACAACTGCGCCAGCGCCCGCAATACAGCCTGCGTGGCCACCGGATGCCGCAGCAGGCTGACATGCCCGACGCCGCTGAGCGCCACATGATGCGCGCCCTCCATCCAGGAGGTCCCCAGCGGCCCGGCAATCGAATCATGCCAACTGAAGATCGACACCAGGGCAGCGCGCTGGCGCGACGTTTCGCGCGCTGCCAGCGCGCGCAGCCAGGCGCTGGCGCAGCGCATCTGGCGGGAATTGAAGCCCCTGCCGTAGCGGGCCAGCACGCAGCCGTGATGCGGGGTGCCCAGCGTGACGATGCCGCGGCAGGGAGGCGGCTTGCCGCGGCCCGCCAGCGCGGCGCGCGCGGCCAGGCCGCCCATGCTATGGCAGAGCAGCAGCGGCGGCTGGCCGGTGGTGGCGGCGATGCGCGCGATGGCGGCACGGACTTCGAGGGCGTATTGGTCGATGTCGCCAAACACCGGGTCCAGATCGATCGCCTCGCAGTGGTAGCCGGCCGCCGCCAGGGCGGGCTGCATGTCGAGCCAGACGGCGTGGTTGCAGCCATAGCCGTGCACCAGCAGCAGCGGCGGGCACGAGCCCGGGGCTTTGGCCGGGCGCAAGCGGCGGTGCGAGCAGAAGGGCTGCAGCCAGTTGAACATCCGGAACACGGCGGCGTATTCGCGCAGGTAGCAGCCCAGCGCCTGCCATGGCGTCAACCGGGCTGGCCGCAAGGCCTGCAGGGCGGGTGGGATGGGGGGGCGCGTCGCCTCGGGCTCGCCCAGGCCGAACAGGGTAAAGACAAAGGCGCTGGCAACAGACAGCCCCAAGATCGCCAGCACCACGCCAATGCCGGCTAGCAGGCCAATGGCGAGGGGCCACTCATGCAGGGCGTTGAGTTCGGCAGCGCAGCCTAGTGCCACGGCGGCCTGCAATGCCACCGCGATGCGGCGCAAGGCGGCAGCCGACAGGTTCATGGCTTGGGCGGGCGCAGGTCGGCCAGGCGGGTGCGGGCCAGGCGGTCATGCAGGAACTGCCGCCTGGGGTCGAGCAGGGCCAGCATGACCCAAGCCAGCAGGCCAGCGCACAGCACGCCGACGAACGGGCCCTTGACCAGGCCGAGCACGTGCCCGAGCGCCGCTGAAGGCGGCAGCCAGAGCCATGCCAGCAGGTAGCGCAGCGCGGCCTGCGGCCAGCGCGGGGGCACGCCCGCGGCCGTCTCAACCCGCATGCGCCAGGTCTGCATGGCGAGCGTCTGTCCGTTGCGCTGCCAGAACCAGACGAAGTAGCAGCCCAGCACCAGAAAGCTCCAGCACTGCATCGTGAACGGGCCGTCCAGCCCATGCTGTTGCAACGCCGGGCGCGCCAGCAGATAGACCCCCGTCGAGGCGCTTAGCACGCCGAACAGCAATACGCCTTCGTACAGCATGCAGGCGATGCGGCGGCGGATCGTCGGTGCATCGGCCGGGCGCGAGGGACTGGCCGGCGCGCCCGATGCGGCCGGCTTGGCGTTGGGTTTGGGCGTGGTCACGGCGGGCATGGCGGGTATGGCGATAGGGCGGTAGGGCCGTCAGGCCGGAGGAGGGCAAGGCCGGGCAGCGAGGGCCGGGCAGCGAGGCTGCAAGCGAGCACGGCCGGGCCGGCGCAAGCGGCATTATGCCAAAGCGCGGGTGGGGCGGGTAGCTTGCGTGGGAGGGCGCGGGTGCAAGCCGGCCGCACAACCGCGTAGCGGTTCAGCGGCGCACCGGCTCGTCGGGCGTGGCGGTAGCGCTGGTGCTGCTGGCCGTGGCCTCGGTGGCCGCTTCGCGCGGCGTGTCCACGGTCGGCACCGGTGCGCCGGCAGCGGTGCCTGGCAGGGCAGCTTGGGACTCCGCCGCCGGCGTGCCGGCAGCGGGCGGGCGGGCGCGCGCGGCGGCCGATGTGGCGCCGGCGGGTGCCTTCTTTTCCAGGTGCAGCTGCCGCGTGGTCTCGGCTGGCAGGCGCTTGCCGGAGGGCAGGGCGCTGACCGCGCCGGGGCGGCGCGGCACTTTCTCGGCAGCCGCCAGGTTCTTTTTTTGCTCTTCCGGCAGTTGCTGGTACTTGTTCCAGGCCTCGGCCTTCTTCTGGGCGGGCAGCGAACGCGTGATCTGGTAGTTTTCGCGCGCCAGGCGACGCTGCTGAGGCGTCATCTTGACCCATTCGGTCATGCGGGTCTGAAGCCGCGCCTGTTCCGCGGGCGAGAATTTCTCGTATCGTTCCGCGATCTGCAGCCATTTGCGCCGGTTGAGCTCGGGGAAATTGTTCTACTCGCCTGCCAGCGGCGCGAGCACGCGCTGCTGGACGGCATTGAGCTCGTTCCAGTTCGGGTGCGCATTGGCGATGCTGGCCGCGGGTGCACCACCGGGGTGGCCGCCCTGAGCCTGGCAAGTGGCCGGAACCAGGGACCAGATCGTGACGGCGGCGGCCAGGCCGGCCAGCAGCAAGGCCGCCAGCCGCCGGCGCGGTGCGTCGGGGATGATGTCAGCGCCGGCCATGCCTACTGACCGCGCTTGAGGAACACGTGGAAGCCCTGATCCGCGTATGCCGTCGGTGGGAGGTCGTCGAGCAGCATCGCTGCGTCCACATCCGCCAGCTCATCGACGCGCTTTTGCTGCTGCCAGTGGTAGATGCCCGCCAGCCCGGCGGCCAGCGCCACCAGCGTCCATACCAGCCCAAGGCGGCGCAGCCAGGAACCTGCGCGGTGGAGTGCCGAGTCGTCCTCGTCGAAAGAGAGCGTGGGCATCCCAGCCGAGGCCAGCTGCGGCACGGCGACGGCGGCATGCGCTTTCTTGCGAGACAGCGCAATCCGCCGCGCGGCGGCAAGCCGATCGGTCACATTGTCCGGCAACGCATTCGCAGAGGCATCGAGTGCCGTGCGGATATCGTGTGCCAGGCGGCGTTCGTTGATTTCTTTTTCGTTTCTGGTGCTCATAGTCGGACCCCCCGCGCTCGCAATGCCTGCGCCAGTGTGTGCGTGGCACGGGAACAGTGCGTCTTGACGCTGCCTTCGGAGCATCCCATGACGGCAGCCGTTTCCGCGACGTCCATATCCTCCCAGTAACGCATCAGGAAGGCTTCGCGTTGACGTGTCGGCAGGCGCTGGATCTCCTGTTCGATGATGTGCATGGTCTGGGCGCGTTCCACCTTGTCGGCGCTGCTTTCCGCAGATTCGGAGCCGATTTCGGCCTCGAAAGTGTCGAGCAGGTCATTATCCTCGCCTTCGCGATCGTCGCGCAGGTTGGAAAACAGGGTGACCCAGGTATTGCGTACTTTCTGGCGGCGGAACCAGTCGTGAATTGTGTTCTGCAGTATGCGCTGGAACAGCGGTGCGAGCTCTGCGGCGCTCTTGTCGCCGTATTTTTCGGCGAGCTTGATCATCGCGTCCTGGACGATGTCCAGGGCGGCTTCGTCGTCGCGCACCGCAAACACGGCCTGTTTGAAGGCGCGCCGCTCGACGCTGGCGAGAAAGTCGGATAGTTCCTGATCGGTTGCCATGCAGGCGGGGTACAGACGGTGGGGCCTTGGCCGGTGGAAGTGCAGGGTAGGGCTTCTTGCACGTCCAAAATGGTGGGATGCTAGCAAATAACCCCCCCGGTGACCATCCTTGTTCTCTTTTGTGGTCATTCAGGCTCAGCGTGTGGCGGGGGAGTCTGAAGGATGGCGGGATGCCCCCTCGCGTAAAAAAGCCCGTAGACAAGCCCGAATCAATCCAGTATCGTCGCGGGTTCACACGACATCAGTGGTTGTCTCATTCGGCCGCTTATGAGGCGGTCTATCATGCAGACGCGCACCGCTTGAACCCGTGCCACAAGCCCGGCAGAGAGCATCCGAACAATTTTTTGCCGAAAATTGCAAAGGACTAAAATGAACATGCCCAGCGCGGAATTCCACGCAGACAGCAATTCATCCGCCGCACCCGAAATGATCGGGGCGGAGATTCTCGTTCACGCACTTGCCGAAGAAGGCGTCGAGTACGTCTGGGGCTACCCCGGCGGCGCAGTGCTGTATATCTACGACGAGTTCTACAAGCAAAAGAAGATCGAGCACATCCTGGTGCGCCACGAGCAGGCCGCGGTTCATGCCGCAGACGGCTATGCGCGTGCGACCGGCAAGGTGGGCTGCGCCCTGGTGACCTCTGGTCCCGGCGTCACCAATGCGGTGACGGGCATTGCCACGGCCTACCTGGACTCGATCCCGATGGTGATCATCACCGGTAACGTGCCGACGCACGCTATCGGCCAGGACGCTTTCCAGGAATGCGACACGGTCGGCATCACCCGCCCCATCGTCAAGCACAACTTCCTGGTCAAGGACGTCCGCGATCTCGCCGCGACCATCAAGAAGGCGTTCTATATTGCCGCAACCGGCCGTCCCGGCCCCGTTGTCGTCGATATTCCCAAGGACGTCTCGCGCAATTCCTGCAAGTACGAGTATCCCAAGTCGATCGACATGCGCTCGTACAACCCGGTGAACAAGGGCCATTCGGGTCAGATCCGCAAGGCGCTCGCGCTGTTGCAGGGCGCCGAACGGCCGTTCATCTATGCAGGTGGCGGTGTGGTGCTGGCCAATGCCAGCGAAGAGCTGCGCCAGCTTGCCGCGCTGACCGGCCATCCGGTCACCAACACGCTGATGGGCCTCGGCTCGTTCCCCGGCACCAGCAAGCAGTTCGTCGGCATGCTCGGCATGCACGGCACGTATGAAGCCAACATGGCCATGCAGAACTGCGACGTGCTGATCGCCATCGGGGCGCGTTTCGACGATCGCGTGATCGGCAATCCGGCGCACTTCACCTCGCAGCCGCGCAAGATCATCCATATCGACATCGATCCGTCTTCCATCTCGAAGCGGGTCAAGGTCGACATTCCCATCGTGGGCCACGTCAAGGATGTGCTGCAGGAGCTGATCTCCCAGCTGCAGGCCAGCGACGTCAAGCCCAAGCGCGAGGCCCTGGCCAAGTGGTGGGAACAGATCGAGCAATGGCGTTCGGTGGACTGCCTCAAGTACGACCGCAACTCCGAGATCATCAAGCCGCAGTACGTGGTGGAAAAGATCTGGGAACTGACGCACGGCGATGCCTTCGTCTGCTCGGACGTGGGCCAGCACCAGATGTGGGCCGCGCAGTTCTACAAGTTCAACGAACCGCGCCGCTGGATCAATTCTGGTGGCCTGGGCACGATGGGCGTGGGCCTGCCGTACGCGATGGGCATCAAGAAAGCCTTCCCCGAGAAGGAAGTGGTGACCATCACCGGCGAAGGCTCGATCCAGATGAACATCCAGGAACTGTCGACCTGCCTGCAGTACGACACCCCGGTGAAGATCTGTGCGCTCAACAACCGCTACCTCGGCATGGTGCGCCAGTGGCAGGAAATCGAGTACGACAACCGCTACTCGCATTCCTACATGGACGCGCTGCCCGACTTCGTCAAGCTGGCCGAGGCCTATGGCCATATCGGCATGCGCATCGAAAAGACGGCTGACGTCGAGCCCGCCCTGCGCGAAGCCTTCCGCCTGAAAGACCGTACCGTGTTCCTCGATTTCCAGACCGACCCGACTGAAAACGTGTGGCCGATGGTTCAGGCCGGCAAGGGCATCTCCGAGATGCTGCTCGGCGCGGAGGACCTGTAATGCGACATATCATTTCGGTCCTGCTGGAAAATGAACCGGGCGCGCTGTCGCGCGTGGTGGGCCTGTTCTCGGCGCGCGGCTACAACATCGAGACGCTGACGGTGGCCCCCACCGAAGACGCCTCGCTGTCGCGCATGACGATCGTCACCAGCGGTTCGGACGACATCATCGAGCAGATCACCAAGCACCTGAACCGCCTGGTGGAAGTGGTCAAGGTGGTGGACCTGACCGAGGGCGCGCACATCGAGCGCGAGCTGATGCTGGTCAAGGTGCGCGCGGTCGGCAAGGAGCGCGAGGAAATGAAGCGCACCGCCGACATCTTCCGCGGCCGCATCATCGACGTCACCGAGAAGACCTACACCATCGAGCTGACCGGCAACGGCGGCAAGCTGGATGCCTTCCTGGACGCCATCGACCGCGCCGCCATCCTCGAGACCGTCCGTACCGGCGGCTCGGGCATTGGCCGCGGCGAGCGCATCCTGAAGGTCTGAGCCTGATTGCAGTATCCAAGGGCGGCGCCGGTGCCGGCATTAGCCGGGCGGTGGCCGCCAACCCGACACACGAAAACGAAAGACTGAAGGAACCATCATGAAAGTGTTTTACGACAAGGACGCCGACCTCTCCCTGATCAAGGGCAAGAACGTCACCATCATCGGCTACGGCTCGCAAGGCCACGCCCACGCGCAAAACCTGAACGACTCCGGCGTCAAGGTCACCGTTGGCCTGCGCAAGAGCGGCGCATCGTGGAACAAGGCAGTCAATGCCGGCCTGCAGGTCAAGGAAGTGGCTGACGCCGTCAAGGACGCCGACGTGGTCATGATCCTGCTGCCGGACGAGCAGATCGCCGACGTGTACAAGAACGAAGTGCACGACAACATCAAGCAAGGCGCCGCACTGGCCTTCGCCCACGGCTTCAACGTGCACTACGGTGCCGTGATCCCGCGCGCCGACCTCGACGTCATCATGATCGCCCCGAAGGCGCCGGGCCACACCGTGCGCTCGACCTACGCCCAAGGCGGCGGCGTGCCCCACCTGATCGCCGTGCACCAGGACAAGTCCGGCGCCGCCCGTGACATCGCCCTGTCGTACGCTACCGCCAACGGCGGCGGCCGCGCCGGCATCATCGAAACCAACTTCCGCGAAGAAACCGAAACCGACCTGTTCGGCGAGCAAGCCGTGCTGTGCGGCGGTACCGTCGAGCTGATCAAGGCTGGCTTCGAAACGCTGGTGGAAGCTGGCTACGCGCCGGAAATGGCTTACTTCGAATGCCTGCACGAACTCAAGCTGATCGTCGACCTGATCTATGAAGGCGGCATCGCCAACATGAACTACTCGATCTCCAACAACGCCGAATACGGCGAATACGTCACCGGCCCGCGCGTCGTGACCGAGGAGACCAAGAAGGCCATGAAGCAATGCCTGACCGACATCCAGACCGGCGAGTACGCCAAGAGCTTCTTGCTCGAGAACAAGGCCGGCGCCCCGACCCTGATCTCGCGCCGCCGCCTGACCGCTGAGCACCAGATCGAAGAAGTGGGTGCCAAGCTGCGCGCGATGATGCCCTGGATCGCAAAGAACAAGCTGGTCGACCAGTCGAAGAACTAAGCTGTACTACAGCCCGACGGCCCGCCGCTACTGACGGCGCGGGCCGCAGCCGTTCAGTCATCCGCACATTTCCCCCTCTCGAGGGGTTATTCAGGCGGGGACTGAACGGCTTTTTGTTATCCTTGTCAGACTTTATCCACCAAGTAAGCATTGCATGAACTATCCTCATCCGCTGATTGCCCGTGAAGGCTGGCCGTTCCTGGCTGGCGCCTTTGTCATCTCGCTGCTGGTGCAGGTCAGCGCCGGCTTCTGGTGGGCCTTGCCGCTGTGGATCATTACACTGTTCGTGCTGCAGTTTTTCCGTGATCCGCCGCGGTCCATTCCCACCCAGCCGAACGCCGTCCTGGCGCCCGCCGATGGCCGCATCGTGGTGGTCGAGAAGACCATGGACCCGTACGCGGGCCGCGAGGCGCTGAAGATCAGCGTCTTCATGAACGTGTTCAACGTACACTCCAACCGGGTGTCCGTGGACGGCAAGGTCGAGAAGGTCGAGTATTTCCCCGGCAAGTTCGTCAACGCCGACCTCGACAAGGCTTCGCTCGAGAACGAACGCAACGCCGTGGTCATCCGCCGTGCCGCAGACGGCAAGGTGGTGACCTTGGTACAGGTGGCCGGCCTGGTGGCCCGCCGCATCCTCTGCTATACCCGCGTCGGCGAGACGCTGTCGCGCGGCCAGCGCTATGGCTTCATCCGCTTTGGCTCGCGCGTCGACGTCTACCTGCCGGTGGATGCGCGCCCGCGCGTGACCATCGGCGAGAAGGTGTCGGCCTCGTCGACCATCCTGGCTGAGCTGGATTAATCCGGCGACGCCGGAACAGATCAGACCCACTGGAGAACAGGCATGGGTGCTTTCAACCGACGCAATAAGCGCGTTACCAATAGCAACGTGACCAACTTGCGTCCTTTCCGCCACAACCAGCTGCGTGGCAACGAGTCCGACAATTTCGACGACGAGGCCGGGGACGATCACGACATCGAGTACGTGCGCCCGCGCCGTCGCGGCATTTACCTGCTGCCCAACGCGTTCACCACCGCGGCGCTGTTCGCCGGCTTCTTTGCCATCGTGCAGGCCATGAACATGCGCTTTGACAGCGCGGCCATCGCCATCTTCGCCGCGATGGTGCTGGACGGCATGGATGGGCGCGTCGCACGCATCACCAATACGCAGAGCGCGTTTGGCGAGCAATACGATTCGTTGTCGGACATGACCTCGTTCGGTGTGGCGCCGGCGCTGGTGATGTATGAGTGGATCCTGCACGACCTGGGCAAGTGGGGCTGGATTGCCGCCTTTGTCTATTGCACCTGTGCCGCGCTGCGCCTGGCGCGCTTCAATGCCAACATCGGCGTGGTCGACAAGCGCTTCTTCCAGGGGTTGCCCAGCCCGGCGGCGGCGGCGCTGGTGGCAGGCTTTGTCTGGCTGGTGATCGACAACAAGCTGCCGGTCAAGGACCTGTGGATGCCGTGGGTGGCGTTCGGCATCACGCTGTACGCCGGGCTGTCGATGGTCTCCAATGCGCCGTTCTATAGCGGCAAGGCGCTCGACGTGCGCTATCGCGTGCCCTTCGGCATGATGGTGCTGGTGCTGGTCTTGTTCGTGGTGGTCTCGACGGATCCGCCGGTGGCGTTGTTCGGCCTGTTCGTGGCCTACGCCATCTCCGGCTACCTGCTGTGGGGCTGGCATGCGCTGCACGGCAAGCCGGCCGAAATCCGCAAGGTGCGGGACGGCGGGAACGATCGTTCCTGATCGCAGGTTGGTAAAAAGGCGCTACGGCGCCTTTTTTTACATTTGTTTTCCAGGCTGTCGCATTGCCGCGGCGTTTGCCGTGGTTCACTGTAGCCTCGGTTGTACTGTAGTCCCCCTTGTTGTCCACTTATCACTGGAGGTTCTCATGGGCATGCTCGACTTCATCAAGGAAGCAGGAGAGAAACTGTTTGGCGGCAGCGCAGCGCAAGCCGCGCCCGCGGCGGCTCCGGCCGATGCGCCGGCGGCGGATGCCGATGCCGATGCGGCCAACCGCGCCGCCGGCGATGCCATCGAAGGCTACATCAAGCAGATGAACCTCGACGCCACCGGGCTGATGGTGCAGGTGGACGGCTCGCAGGGGCTGGTGACGGTGTTCGGCGTGGCGCCGGACCAGGCCACCCGCGAGAAGATCATCCTGTGCTGCGGCAATGTGCAAGGTGTGGACAAGGTCGACGACAAGATGTCGGTCAATGTCGACTCCACCGAATCGACCTGGCACACCGTGGTCAAGGGCGACACCCTGTGGGCGATCTCCCAGGCGGCCTACGGCAACGGCGCGCTGTACACCGCGATTTTCGAGGCCAACGAGCCGATGTTGACGAATCCGGACAAGATCTACCCCGGCCAGAAGCTGCGCATCCCGCCCAAGGCCTGACGCCCGTCGTCCAGGGGGCATGGCGCCCCCTGGCCCGTTTTTCGGCTATCGGCCTGATGCTGGCCTGATTGAGGCATCCATATTGCACACACCCGGCTTCTCGGCTATAGTCGCTCACATGATTTCGCGCCAAGCCCTACTCGCCCGCACCATTCTAGGTGGCCTACTAGGCCGTCAGGTCGGGACGCGTTCGCGCTGAGGGAAGCCAAGCCCCTCGCGTAAAGTCACACAGGATTTATAAACGCCCCGGCCTGCATCACTGCACGCCGGGGCGTTTTGCATTCAGCACGAACACAGCAGTACAGCAAAACGAACGGCGAATGCCGAGGCATCCACCCGATTCGCCGAATACAAAAGTCAGCCCAGGAGCCCCAACCATGTCCGACAAACTCATTATTTTCGACACCACCTTGCGCGACGGCGAACAGTCGCCCGGCGCCTCCATGACCCGCGAGGAAAAGATCCGCATCGCGCGCCAGCTGGAGCGCCTGAAGGTCGACGTGATCGAAGCGGGCTTTGCCGCCAGCTCCAACGGCGACTTCGAAGCGATCCGCTCCATCGCCCAGGTCGTCAAGGATTCGACCATCTGCTCGCTGGCCCGCGCCAACGATCGCGATATCGCCCGCGCCGCGGAGGCGCTCAAGCCGGCCAACTCCTTCCGCATCCATACCTTCATCGCCACCTCGGCGCTGCATATGGAAAAGAAGCTGCGCATGACGCCGGACCAGGTTTTCGAGCAAGCCATCCAGGCGGTGCGCTTTGCGCGCCAGTTCACCGACGATATCGAATTCTCGCCCGAAGATGGCAGCCGCTCGGACATGGATTTCCTGTGCCGCGTGCTGGAAGGCGTGATCAAGGAAGGCGCTACCACCATCAACCTGCCGGACACGGTGGGCTATGCCGTGCCGGAAGGCTACGCGGGCCTGATTCGCTCGGTGCGCGAACGCATCCCCAATTCCGACAAGGCCATCTGGTCCGTGCACTGCCACAACGACCTCGGCATGGCCGTGGCCAATTCGCTGGCGGCGGTCAAGCTCGGCGGTGCGCGCCAGGTCGAGTGCACCATCAACGGCCTCGGTGAGCGTGCCGGCAATACCAGCCTGGAAGAAGTCGTGATGGCGGTCAAGACGCGCCGCGACTACTTCGACATGGACGTCGGCGTGGATACCACGCAGATCGTGCCGGCTTCCAAGCTGGTGTCGCAGATCACCGGCTTCGTGGTGCAGCCCAACAAGGCCGTGGTGGGTGCCAACGCCTTCGCACATGCTTCGGGCATCCACCAGGATGGCGTGCTGAAGGCGCGCGATACCTACGAGATCATGCGCGCGGAAGACGTGGGCTGGACCGCCAACAAGATCGTGCTGGGCAAGCTCTCGGGCCGCAACGCCTTCAAGCAACGCCTGCAGGAACTCGGCATCGAGCTGGAGAGCGAGGGTGAGGTCAATGCCGCGTTCACCCGCTTCAAGGAACTGGCCGACCAGAAGTCCGAGATCTTCGACGAAGACATCATGGCCATCGTTTCCGACGAGGCGCACGACGTCAACGAGCACTTCCGCTTTATCTCGCTGTCGCAGCACTCCGAGACCGGCGAGCGCCCGCATGCGCGCGTGGTGTTCAATATGGACGGCAATGAGGTGACGGGCGAAGGCGAGGGCAATGGCCCGGTCGATGCCACGCTCCACGCCATCGAAGGCAAGGTCGCCAGCGGCGCCGAGCTGGTGCTGTATTCGGTCAATGCCATCACTGCCGGCACGCAGGCACAGGGCGAAGTCACGGTGCGGTTGTCCAAGGGCGGGCGCATCGTCAACGGCGTGGGCACCGATCCCGATATCGTGGCCGCCTCGGCCAAGGCCTACCTGGCCGCGCTGAATAAACTGCACGACAAGGCCGTGCAGAAGATCAACCCGCAGATCTGATCCCGATCTGACCGGTAAGCCCGCGGCCTACCCGGCCGCGGGGCTTGAATCGGCCCGCCGCATTCCCATGAGGATGATGGCGGGCTTTTTGCATTTTCCCGCTCTCAGCGGCGTCGGCCGGGCCCATCCGCGAGCGGGTCTGGCGTGATCTGGGTCTGGCGCAGCACGCCGCCGTCGTCGAAATAGAAATTGAACATCGACGGCCAGTTGTCCTCATGCTTGAAGCGGTAGGACCACACTTCGCGCTTCATCAGCGGGTAATACTGCCTGGGCTCGCGCGGCTTGCCAAAGTGTTGCTCCACGTCCAGCTTGGTCCACACATCGACTTTCGCCTTGTAGAGTTCGTTGGTCTGCAACATCTGCCGGAACATGGTCAGATGGCCGCTGCTGTCGAAGTCTGCTGCGTAGGATTGTTGCCCGAAGGGTTGCTTGGAGTAGATCCAGCGCTGTGTGCCGTCGGCTAGCTGGTAGGTATCGGTTGGCATGCCGAACTGGGCTTGTACGGCGGCTTCTGGCGCGCCCACCATGTCCTGGCCGGCTTTGACCGGTTGCAGCACCGAGCAGGCCGGCAGGACGGCTGCCGCTGCTGCTAGCACGAGCCACTGGGCGGCACGGCGCGACGATGAGGCGTTCATGGCAGTCCTCTTATTAAAATTCGTGATGATATGGACTAAGAGTGTAGCGGCGCGCAAAAGTTGTGTGCGCCTCATGTGGCACGTGCCGGCTTTTTGAGGGTAAGCGCCGCCATGGCGCCGCCATCCTCGCCCAAATTCCCGTTTTGCCGCGAATGCGATCCGATTTGCCTAGGCTGGGCCACTGGCTTACCATGCAGCGCTTTGGCGGGAGATCACTCGATGTGGGCTAAACGATGGCTGGCGGGCTGTTTGCTGGCGGTGGCGGCGAGCGCCGGCGCGCAGGAGCCGATCCGTCTCGGCATGATCGAAGGGTTGTCCGGCCCCTTTGCCAACGCGGGCGACGCGGTGGTGCGCAACCTGCGGATCGCCATCGACCGCGTCAATGCGCGCGGTGGCGTCAAGACCGCGGAAGGCGCGCGGCCCCTCGAGCTGGTTACCTTCGATAGCAAGGGCAATGTCGACGAGAGCCTGATCCAGTTGCGCGGGCTGGTGGACAAGCGGATTCCCTTTGTCCTGCAAGGCAACAGCTCAGCGGTGGCTGGCGCGCTGGTCAGCGCGATCAACCGCCATAACAGCCGGCAGCCCGATGCCCGCGTGCTCTTCCTGAATTACTCGGCGGTCGATCCCACACTGACTAATGAGGGGTGCAGCTTCTGGCACTTCCGCTTCGATGCCAGCGCCGACATGCGCATGCAGGCCCTGACCGAAGTCATCCGTGCCGATGCCGGCGTGCGGCGCGTCTACCTGATCGACCAGGACTACAGTTTCGGGCATCAGGTGTCGCGTTCGGCACGGGAGATGCTGGCGGCCAAACGGCCCGAGCTGCGCATCGTGGGCGATGAGTTCCACCCGATCGGCAAGATCAAGGACTTCGCCCCGTATATCGCCAAGATCAAGGCCAGCGGCGCGGATGCGGTGATCACGGGCAACTGGGGCAACGACCTTACCCTGATGATCAAGGCCGCGCGCGAGGGCGGGCTGAATGCCAAGTTCTACACCTTCTACGGCAACGGGCTGGGCGCGCCGGCGGCCATGGGAGACGCCGGGGTAGGGCGCGTGCTTGCGGTGGCGGAGTGGCACCCCAACGTGGGCGGCGCGGCTTCCGACGCGTTCTACCAGGCGTTCCGTGCCCGTTACCCTGAGCCCAAGGACGACTACGTTCACCTGCGCATGCAGATGATGGTGGAGATGCTCGCCCGGGCCATCGAGCAGGCGGGTTCGACCGACGCCGTCAAGGTGGCGCGTGCGCTGGAGGGCATGCGCTACGTCAACAACTTCCATGATGCGACGATCCGCGCCGACGACCACCAGGTGCTGCAGCCGCTCTACGTGTCGGTGATGGAGAAGCAGGGTGGCGATGTGCGCTTTGACAATGAGGGGTCGGGATATGGCTTTCGCACGGTGAGGAAGCTAAAGTCGGCGCAGACCATGTTGCCCACGACCTGCAAGATGGAACGGTTCTAGCGGTTCCAGGCCTGCGTTGCCGCAAACGCCATCGCTAGCCCGTTTTCCGTTATAATCGCCCGCTGTCATAGCCAGCCGGTTGTCAAAAACCGGTCCGGCGAGACAGTTGCCTGTATGTAGGACACGCACAAGGCACGACGCATGCGGCACATTTCGTGCTGTAGCGTTCGCAAGTGAAAAGGAAATCACCATGGCAGAAGCCCAAATCAGCAGCAAAACCGAAGTCATCAAGCAGTTCGCACGTGCCGCCAACGACACGGGTAGCCCCGAAGTCCAGGTCGCTTTGCTGACCACCCGCATCAACGAACTGACCCCCCACTTCAAGGCCAACATGAAGGATCACCACAGCCGCCGCGGTCTGCTGCGCATGGTGAGCCGTCGTCGTCGCCTGCTGGACTACCTCAAGGCCAACGATGCCGACCGTTATCGTTCGCTGATCGAGAAGCTCGGCCTGCGTAAGTAAGCAGCCAGGATCGTCCGGATGGCAGCACGAATGGATGCACTGCACGCCTTCGCGTGAGCCACTAATGCCTGCGTCAGCCTCGCTGATGCAGGCATTTTGTTTTTGCGGATGAAATGCCGCAGGTCCGGCCCTTGTTCGGTCGCTGTCCTGTCGATGTCCAGCATTGCTGCAAGTGATTTTTGCTCTACTTGATGGTGCCATGGCCCCGGGGGCTGGCACACGTTGCGCCAAGACGTGCAACGGAGTAAGTTACTGTGTTCTTTAGCTTTTTTTAGCTTTTTTACTGTTAATCCATACCGGAGTCGGGCAAGGAAGCGGGGCTTTGTGTCATTCCAGCGCGGTATCTGCCCAGGCAGATGCCACGTACCAGCTACCAGCTATCAGGTATCGCGCTGGAATGGCATAGCACTTCCCTGTGACTGAGGCCGACGCTGATCCGGCAGTTCGCCCGCGGCTGCTAACGCGGGCGTTGCACAAGCGTGCAAGCACGAACAAAAGGAACGCTCATGACCATGTTCAACAAGATCGTCAAGGAATTCCAGTGGGGCCAGCACAAGGTGCGCCTGGAAACCGGCGAGGTTGCCCGCCAGGCTGGCGGTGCCGTGATCGTCGACATTGAGGACACCGTGGTGCTCGCCACCGTTGTCGCTGCCAAGTCGCCCAAGGCCGGCCAGGATTTCTTCCCGCTGACCGTCGACTACATCGAGAAGACCTACGCTGCCGGCAAGATCCCCGGTGGCTTCTTCAAGCGTGAAGGCCGTCCGTCGGAAAACGAGACGCTGACCTCGCGCCTGATCGACCGCCCGCTGCGCCCGCTGTTCCCGGAAGGCTTCTACAACGAAGTGCAAGTGGTCATCCACGTGCTGTCGCTGAATCCGGAAGTCCCGGCTGACATCCCCGCCCTGATCGGCGCCTCGGCTGCCCTGGCAGTGTCGGGCATTCCGTTCAGCGGCCCGGTCGGCGCAGCGCGCGTTGGCTACAAGGACGGCCAGTACCTGCTGAACCCGACCCGTTCGCAGATCGCCGCTTCGGAACTGGACCTGGTGGTTGCCGGTACCGAGCGCGCCGTACTGATGGTGGAATCGGAAGCCCGCCAACTGTCGGAAGAGGTGATGCTGGGCGCCGTGGTCTACGGCCACGAGCAGATGCAGACGGCCATCAATGCCATCCATGACCTGGTGCGCGACGGCGGCAAGCCGGAGTGGGACTGGACCGCGGCACCGAAGAACGAAGCGCTGATCGCCAAGGTCGGCGAGATCGCCCTGCCGCTGCTGCAGGACGTCTACCAGCTGCGCCAGAAGTCGGCTCGCAGCCAAAAGCTCAAGGAAGTCTACGCCACTGTTGCGGCCAAGCTGGCCGAAGCCGGCGTGGAAGCCGACAAGGTCGAAGTGGGCAACGTGCTGTTCGACATCGAAGCCAAGATCGTGCGCAGCCAGGTGCTGTCGGGCGAGCCGCGCATCGATGGCCGCGACACCCGCACCGTGCGCCCGATCGAGATCCGCTCGTCGGTGCTGCCGCGCGCTCACGGCTCGGCCATCTTCACCCGTGGCGAAACCCAGGCGCTGGTGGTTGCCACGCTGGGCACCAAGGGCGATGAGCAGATCATCGACGCGCTCGCCGGCGAATACCGCGACCGCTTCATGCTCCACTACAACATGCCTCCGTTCGCCACCGGCGAAACCGGCCGCGTGGGCAGCCCCAAGCGCCGCGAAATCGGTCACGGCCGCCTGGCCAAGCGCGCGCTGATCCCGGTCCTGCCGAAGGATGACGAATTCGCCTACACCATCCGCCTGGTGTCCGAAATCACCGAATCCAACGGCTCGTCGTCGATGGCATCGGTGTGCGGTGGCTGCCTGGCACTGATGGACGCAGGCGTTCCGATCAAGGCGCACGTGGCCGGCGTGGCCATGGGCCTGATCCTGGAAGGCAACAAGTTCGCCGTGCTGACCGACATCCTGGGCGACGAGGACCACCTCGGCGACATGGACTTCAAGGTCGCGGGTACCGACACCGGCATCACCGCGCTGCAGATGGACATCAAGGTCCAGGGCATCACCAAGGAAATCATGCAGGTCGCGCTGGCGCAAGCCAAGGAAGGCCGCCTGCATATCCTGGGCAAGATGCAGGACGCGATGGGCCATGCGCGCACCGAGCTGTCGGAGCACGCACCGCGCATGATCACCATGAAGATTCATCCGGACAAGATCCGCGAAGTGATCGGCAAGGGCGGCTCGACCATCCAGGCCCTGACGAAGGAAACCGGCACCACCATCGACATCCAGGAAGACGGCACCATCACCATCGCCTCGACCTCGACCGAAGGCATGGCCGAAGCCAAGCGCCGCATCGAAGGCATCACCGCGGAAGCCGAAGTAGGCAAGATCTACGCCGGCACCGTGCTCAAGCTGTTGGACTTTGGCGCCATCGTCAACATCCTGCCGGGCAAGGATGGCCTGCTGCATATCTCCGAGATCGTCAACGAACGCGTCAAGGACATCAAGGACTGGCTCAAGGAAGGCCAACACGTGCGCGTCAAGCTGATCCAGGCTGACGAGAAGGGCCGCCTGCGCCTGTCCCTGAAGGCCGCGCTGGCCGAAGAGGGCGGCAGCATCAGCCCGATCGCCAACACCAGCGAGGCACCGGCTGCTCCGGCTGCTCCGGCTGCCCCGGCAGCGCCGACGACGCCTTCGGCTGATCAGCAGCAGCAGTAAGCGTTTTACGGTGCCGGTAGAACGACGGTACCCGTAGCAGAAAAAGCGGCTGGCGATGTCCAGCCGCTTTTTTGTTTACACTCCCGCCAGTCCCACCCCATGCGGCCCGGCTGTTCGGCCCGCTGCATGGCGGGTGCCCAGATTGATTCCCCCGCCCTGCGTGCGCGAGCCCGCCGCATGCGCGAGGTCCCTAACCGCAAGGAGCAGCAATGCAAGCCATCGAAATCCGCGAGTACGGCGCCCCCGAAGTCCTGCAACTGGCGCAACGCCCAGACCCGGTGCCCAAGGCCGGCGAGATCCTGATCCGCGTGGCCGCGGCCGGCGTCAACCGTCCCGACGTATTCCAGCGTACCGGCAACTACCCGGTGCCACCCGGCGCGTCCGACCTGCCGGGGCTGGAAGTGGCCGGCGTGGTGGCCGGCGGTGACCTGGCGCACTCCGACAACCGCTTCGGCCTGAAGCTGGGCGATCGCGTGTGCGCGCTGGTGCAGGGCGGCGGTTACGCCGAGTTGTGCGTGGCCCCCGCGGCGCAATGCCTGCCGGTGCCGGCGGGCCTGTCGGATGTCGAGGCGGCCGCATTGCCGGAGACGTTCTTCACCGTGTGGAGCAACGTATTCGATCGCGGCTACCTGGGCCGCGGCCCGCTGGGCAAGGACGAGACCCTGCTGATCCAGGGCGGCTCGAGCGGCATCGGCACGACCGCCATCCAGATCGCCAAGGCCCTGGGCCACAAAGTCTTCGTCACCGCCGGCAGCGCCGACAAGTGCCGTGCCTGCGAGGAGCTGGGCGCCGACCGTGCCATCAACTACAAGACCGAGGACTTTGTCGCCGAAGTTAAGGCCCTGACCGGTGGCCGTGGCGCAGATGTCATCCTCGACATGGTGGCCGGCCCGTATCTGGCGCGCGAGCTGTCCTGCGTCGCGGACGATGGCCGCATTGTGATCATCGCGCTGCTGGGCGGCGCCAAGGCCGAGATCCCGCTGGGCGATATCCTGCGCCGCCGTATCACCGTGACGGGCTCCACGCTGCGTCCCCGCCCGGTGGCGTTCAAGGGCGAGATCGCGCAGGCGTTGCACCAGCACGTGTGGCCGCTGCTGGCCACGGGCAAGATCAAGCCGGTGATCCACCAGACCTTCCCGGCCGCCCAGGCCGCCGATGCGCATCGGCTGATGGAGTCCAGCGAGCACATCGGCAAGATCGTCCTGACCTGGTAATGCTGCTGGTAGCGGGCTGATGGCCGAATGCGGCCGGGTGCGGCCGGCGCCTCGCGCCCCAGGCCGATTTCGGGGCCCTTCTGTGGCGTAGGGCCCTGGCCCGCGCTACAATAGCCGGTTTGATTGAGAGGGGCGCCCTGTGAGACAAAAGCTCGTTATCGGCAACTGGAAGATGCACGGCAGCCTGGCTGCCAATGTGACCTTGCTGGAAGCGATCAAGGCAGCGCCCGCAAGCGCGCGCCTGGCAGTATGCGCGCCGTTCCCGTATCTTGTGCAGTGCCAGGCGTTGCTGGCCGGGTCCGCGGTGGCCTGGGGCGCGCAGGACGTGTCCGCCGAGGCGCGCGGTGCCTTCACGGGCGAAGTCGCGGCCTCCATGCTGGCTGAGTTCGGTGTTTCGTATGCCCTGGTGGGGCATTCGGAGCGGCGCAGCTACCATGGCGAGACGGATGCCACGGTAGCGGCCAAGGCGGTGCGCGCGCTGGAGTTCGGCATTGTGCCAGTGGTGTGTGTGGGCGAGAGTCTGGCGCAGCGCGAGGCAGGCGAGACCGAGGCCGTGGTAGGCCGTCAGCTCGGCGCCGTGCTCGAGACCCTGTCGCTTGAGCAGCTCGGCCGCATCGTGCTGGCCTATGAGCCGGTGTGGGCGATCGGCACGGGCAAGACCGCAAGCAGCGAGCAGGCTCAGGCCGTGCACGCTTTCCTGCGCGCCCAGGTGGCGGCGCGCGACGCAGGCGTGGCCGCTCGCATGGCCATGTTGTACGGCGGCAGCGTGAAGCCGGACAATGCGGCAGAACTATTTTCCATGCCCGACATCGACGGGGGCCTTATCGGAGGCGCCTCGCTGAAGTCGGACGATTTCCTCGCGATCGGCAACGCCTGAATGCCGGCCGCTCATAGGGTCTGATCAGGCAAGCGAATCGAACCAAATGGCAATTTTCAAAACTTTGTTGGTAGTGGCGCAGGTACTGTCCGCGCTTGGCGTGATTGGCCTGGTGCTGCTGCAGCACGGCAAGGGCGCCGATGTCGGTGCGGCGTTCGGCTCGGGGGCCTCGGGCAGCCTGTTCGGCGCCACTGGCTCGGCCAACTTCCTGTCGCGTACCACCGCCGTGCTGGCGACGCTGTTCTTCATCTGCACGCTGAGCCTGACGCTGATGGGCAACTACCGGCCGGCAGCTTCGCTGGGCGTGATGGGTTCCGCGCCCGCGGTGGCACCGGCGGTGGCGGGGGCTTCGGCGCCTGTTGCTGCATCGGCTGCCGCGGCCTCGAATCCTTCTGCGCCTGCTGTACCGAAATAATCAACGAGCCTTGTGACTTATTCTTGAAGATTTTTGCTGTTGTGCATTGAACAAAACAAGAATCCTAGGTTAGAATACAAGGCTTGAAACGATCCCCCAGCGACGGGGCTCCAGCCAGGATAAAGTAGTATCCCAGCCAGAGTTCCGAAGGGTGTAAAAACCCAGGGCCCTGAAAAGCCCGGCGCGAGGCAATATTGTTTCTCCCCCAGCCGACGTGGTGAAATTGGTAGACACGCTATCTTGAGGGGGTAGTGGCGAAAGCTGTGCGAGTTCGAGTCTCGCCGTCGGCACCAAACAACTTGATCGGGGCATACATCCGGAGACCATCCCGGATGTATGCCCCGGCCAGTCCGCAAGGCGGCGTCGTAATTTCTACGGAATGGCGCTTGGGGTGGGCAACAGGACGCCGCTTACCGCTGGTGCTGTTGACAACATTCCAGATAAGGCTGGCCGTACCTTGAATCTCGAAGCCTACTTCCCCGTCCTCATCTTCATCATCTTCGGTGTCGTGCTCGGCATTGCACTGATGTCGATTGGCCGAATTCTCGGTCCAAACAAACCTGATCCCGCGAAGCTCTCTCCGTACGAGTGCGGCTTCGAAGCGTTCGAGGACGCGCGCATGAAGTTCGACGTGCGCTACTACCTCATCGCTATTCTTTTTATCCTGTTCGATCTCGAGACCGCCTTCCTGTTTCCCTGGGGTGTAGCCCTGCGGGATATCGGCTGGCCGGGTTTCTTCGCCATGGGCGTGTTTCTGCTGGAATTCATCGTGGGCTTCGTCTACATCTGGAAAAAGGGCGCGCTCGATTGGGAGTGATGTGATATGGCAATCGAAGGCGTTCTCAATGAAGGCTTCGTCACGACTACCGCTGACAAGCTGATCAACTGGACCCGCACCGGGTCGCTCTGGCCGATGACCTTTGGCCTGGCGTGCTGCGCTGTGGAAATGATGCATGCTGGCGCCGCGCGCTACGACATGGACCGCTTCGGCGTGATTTTCCGCCCGTCGCCGCGCCAGTCGGACGTGATGATCGTGGCCGGCACGCTGTGCAACAAGATGGCCCCCGCGCTGCGCAAGGTCTATGACCAGATGGCAGAGCCGCGTTGGGTGATCTCGATGGGTTCCTGCGCGAATGGCGGTGGCTACTATCACTACTCGTATTCAGTGGTGCGTGGTTGCGATCGGATCGTGCCGGTGGATATCTATGTGCCTGGCTGCCCCCCGACGGCGGAAGCGCTGATCTACGGCATCATCCAGCTGCAGAACAAGATCCGTCGCACCAACACCATCGCGCGCAAGGGCTGACATGTCGAACCTCGATACTCTGAAGGCCGCGCTCGAAAAGGTACTGGGCAAGCGTATCCAGAAACTGGTGGAGGCGCTAGGCGAGATTACCCTTATCGTCAAGGCCGATGACTACCTGGAAAGCGCGCTGATGCTGCGCGACGATCCCTCACTGCATTTTGAGCAGCTGCTCGATGTGTGCGGCGTCGACTATTCCACCTATGGCGACGGCGCCTGGGACGGTCCCCGTTTCGCGGCCGTGACGCACCTGATCTCGATCAAGCATAACTGGCGCCTGCGCGTACGCGTGTTCGCGCCGGACGACGACGTGCCCGTGGTGCCCTCGCTGACCGACGTCTGGAACTCGGCGAACTGGTTCGAGCGCGAAGCGTTCGACTTCTACGGCATCGTGTTCGAAGGCCACAACGACCTGCGCCGCCTGCTGACCGACTACGGTTTCGTCGGCCACCCGTTCCGCAAGGATTTCCCGGTCTCGGGCTATGTCGAGATGCGCTACGACCCCGAGCAAAAGCGGGTGATCTATCAGCCCGTCACGATCGAGCCGCGCGAGGTCACGCCCCGCGTGATCCGCGAAGAGAATTACGGCGGCTTGCAGCACTGAGAACGCGCAATGGCAGACATCAAGAATTACACCCTTAACTTCGGCCCGCAGCACCCTGCGGCACACGGCGTGCTGCGCCTTGTGCTGGAGCTGGACGGCGAAGTCATCCAGCGCGCCGACCCCCATATCGGCCTGCTGCACCGTGCCACCGAAAAGCTGGCCGAGCAGAAGACCTGGATCCAGAGCGTGCCGTACATGGACCGCCTCGACTACGTGTCGATGATGGTCAACGAGCATGCCTACGTGATGGCCATCGAGAAGATGCTGGGTCTCGAGGTGCCAATCCGCGCGCAGTACATCCGCGTGATGTTCGACGAAATCACGCGCTTGCTGAACCACCTGATGTGGATCGGCTCGCACGCGCTCGACGTGGGCGCGATGGCGGTGTTCCTGTACGCCTTCCGCGAACGCGAAGACATGTTCGACATGTACGAGGCGGTGTCGGGCGCGCGCATGCACGCGGCCTACTACCGTCCGGGCGGCGTGTACCGCGACCTGCCGGACACGATGCCGCAATACAAGGCGTCGAAGATCCACAACGAGCGCGCCATCAAGGCCATGAACGAAGCGCGTTCGGGCTCGTTGCTGGACTTCATCGAGGACTTCACCAACCGCTTCCCGAAGTACGTCGACGAATACGAAACGCTGCTGACGGACAACCGGATCTGGAAGCAACGCCTGGTCGGCATCGGCGTGGTGAGCCCCGAACGTGCACTGCAGATGGGCTTTACCGGCCCGATGCTGCGCGGCTCCGGCATCGAGTGGGACCTGCGCAAGAAGCAGCCCTACGAAGTGTATGACCGCATGGACTTCCAGGTGCCGGTGGGCGTGGGCGGCGATTGCTACTCCCGCTACCTGGTGCGCGTGGAAGAAATGCGCCAGTCCAACAACATCATCAAGCAGTGCATCGACTGGTTGCGCCGCAATCCGGGCCCGGTGATGAGCGACAACCATAAGGTTGCGCCGCCGTCGCGCGTGGACATGAAGTCGAACATGGAAGAGCTGATCCACCACTTCAAGCTCTTCACCGAAGGCATTCACGTGCCCGAAGGCGAGACTTATGCGGCAGTGGAGCACCCGAAGGGCGAGTTCGGCATCTATGCCATCTCCGACGGTGCGAACAAGCCGTATCGCCTGAAGATCCGTGCCCCGGGCTTTGCCCATCTGGCCGCACTGGATGAAATGGCCAAGGGCCACATGATTGCGGATGCGGTAACGATCATCGGTACGCAAGACATCGTCTTCGGCGAAATCGACCGTTGACGAGCTAACAAGAGCCGCCGGCCCCGGACGACGATCCGGGCGCCCCTGGCACGGACCCACAGAAGATCGTGTCCGGTCACGGGAAACCCGCGGTGAGCCCGGCATGCCTTTGACATGCGGGCTGCAACGGCAGCGACGGCTGCAAACCTGCGGGATGCGCGCCATGTGGCGGCGCAGATCCGCAAATGACACGGCGTATTACAGCAACGACCATGCTATCAGCAGAAGCTCTCAAGGAAATCGATCGCGCGATCGCCAAGTATCCGGCTGACCAGAAGCAGTCGGCCGTGATGGCGGCGTTGGCCGTGGCGCAGGGCGAAGTGGGCTGGGTCTCCCCGGAAGTCATGCAGTTTGTTGCCAGCTACCTCGACATGCCGCCGGTATGGGTCGAGGAAGTTGCAACCTTCTACAACATGTACGACACCAAGCCGGTCGGCAAGTACAAGCTGACCGTCTGCACCAACCTGCCGTGCGCACTCTCCGGCGGCGAACGTGCCGGCGACTACCTCAAGCAAAAGCTGGGGATCGGCTACAACGAAACCACCCCGTGCGGCACCTTCACCCTCAAGGAAGGCGAGTGCATGGGTGCCTGCGGCGACGCACCGGTGATGATCGTCAACAATACCCGCATGTGCAGCCATATGAGCGACGCCAAGCTGGACGCGCTCGTCGACGAGCTCAAGGCCGCCGGCAGCACTGCAGCCAAGGGAGATAAGTAACATGACCTCTCTGCACGACCGCCATATCAAGCCGCTGATCCTGGCTGGCCTCGATGGCAGCAACTGGCACCTCGACGACTACGTCAAGCGCGGTGGCTACCAGCAGCTCAAGCGCATCCTGACCGAGAAGATCACGCCCGAGCAGGTGATCGCGGACGTCAAGGCCTCCGGCCTGCGCGGCCGTGGCGGCGCGGGCTTTCCCACCGGCCTGAAGTGGAGCTTCATGCCGCGTCAGTTCCCCGGCCAGAAATACCTGGTCTGCAACACCGACGAGGGCGAGCCCGGTACCTTCAAGGACCGCGACATCATCCGCTACAACCCGCATGCGCTGATCGAAGGCATGGCCATCGGTGCGTACGCGATGGGCATCACCGTGGGCTACAACTACATCCACGGCGAGATCTGGAACGAGTACAAGATTTTCGAGCAAGCCCTCGAAGAGGCACGTGCCGCCGGTTTCCTGGGTGACAACATCCTGGGCTCGGGCTTCGACTTCCAGCTGCACGCCCACCACGGCTACGGCGCTTACATCTGTGGCGAGGAAACCGCGCTGCTCGAATCGCTGGAAGGCAAGAAAGGCCAGCCGCGCTTCAAGCCGCCGTTCCCGGCCAGCTTCGGCCTGTACGGCAAGCCGACCACCATCAACAACACGGAAACGTTTGCCGCGGTGCCGTTCCTGTTGTCGATCGGGCCGGAAAACTACCTGAAGATGGGCAAGCCGAACAACGGCGGCTCCAAGATCTTCTCGATCTCCGGCGACGTCGAGCGCCCCGGCAACTACGAGATCCCGCTGGGCACGCCGTTCGCGACCCTGCTGGAACTCGCCGGCGGCATGCGCGGCGGCAAGCGGATCAAGGCAGTGATCCCGGGCGGCTCGTCCGCCCCGGTGGTGCCGGGCGACATGATGATGGCGTCCGACATGGACTATGACTCGATCGCCAAGGCCGGCTCGATGCTGGGCTCGGGCGCGGTGATCGTGATGGACGAGACGCGCTGCATGGTTCGCTCGCTGCTGCGTCTGTCGTATTTCTACTTTGAAGAATCGTGCGGCCAGTGCACGCCGTGCCGCGAAGGCACCGGCTGGCTCTATCGCATGGTGAATCGTATCGAACACGGAGAAGGGCGCCAGGAAGATCTGGACCTGCTCAATAACGTCGCTGAAAACATCATGGGCCGCACTATCTGCGCGCTTGGTGATGCGGCAGCGATGCCGGTCCGCGGCATGCTCAAGCACTACTGGAAAGAGTTCGAATATCACGTCGAACACAAGCAGTGCATGGTTCCGGCCTACTCTTAAGCGTGGCAGAACATGGTTGAACTCGAGATCGACGGCAAGAAGGTTGAGGTTGCTGAAGGCAGCCTGGTGATGGAAGCCGCCCGCCAGCTGGGCACCTACATCCCGCACTTCTGCTACCACCGTAAATTGTCCATCGCGGCGAACTGCCGCATGTGCCTGGTTGAGGTTGAGAAAGCGCCCAAGGCGCTGCCCGCCTGCGCCACGCCGGTCACCCCTGGCATGAAGGTCTTCACCAATTCGGAGAAGGCAGTCAAGGCCCAGAAGTCGGTGATGGAATTCCTGCTGATCAACCACCCGCTGGATTGCCCGATCTGCGATCAGGGCGGCGAGTGCCAGTTGCAGGATCTGGCCGTGGGCTACGGCGCATCGGAGTCGCGCTATAAGGAAGAAAAGCGCGTCGTATTCCACAAGAACGTGGGCCCGCTGATCTCCATGGAAGAGATGAGCCGCTGCATCCACTGCACCCGCTGCGTGCGCTTTGGCCAGGAAGTGGCCGGCGTGATGGAGCTGGGCATGCTGGGCCGTGGCGAGCACTCCGAGATCACGACCTTCGTTGGCCAGACCGTGGATTCGGAACTGTCCGGCAACATGATCGACCTCTGCCCGGTCGGCGCGCTGACCAGCAAGCCGTTCCGCTACTCGGCACGTACCTGGGAACTGGCACGCCGCAAATCGGTGTCGCCGCATGATGGCCTGGGCGCGAACCTGGTGGTGCAGACCAAGAACCAGCGCGTCATGCGCGTGCTGCCGCTGGACAACGAAGCCGTCAACGAATGCTGGCTGTCCGACAAGGACCGCTTCTCGTACGAAGGCCTCAACAGCCCCGACCGTCTCACCAAGCCGCTCGTCAAGCAGGGCGGCGAGTGGATGGAAACCGACTGGCAGACCGCGCTGGAATACGTGGCCAATGGCCTCGCGAGCATCAAGCGTGACCATGGCGCAGACCAGATCGCCGCGCTGGCCAGCCCGCACAGCACGCTGGAAGAACTCCACCTGCTGGGCAAGCTGGTGCGTGGCCTGGGCAGCGACAACGTCGACTTCCGCCAGCGCCAGACCGATTTCTCGGCCGCCATCAAGGGCGCGCCGTGGCTCGGCCTGCCGATCGCCGACGTCTCCACGCTGCAACGCGTGCTGGTGATCGGTTCCGCCCTGCGCAAGGATCATCCGCTGCTGGCCGCGCGTCTGCGCCAGGCTGGCAAGAAGGGAGCCCGCGTGGCCGTCCTCGGCGCCAGCGCCGAGGACCTGCTGATGCCGCTGGCCGCACGCATTGACGTGGCGCCATCCGGCTGGACCGCAGCCCTGGCCGGCGTGGCCCGTGCCGTTGCCGCCGCCAAGGGCGTGGCCGCTCCGGCGGGCACCGATGGCTTCGATGGCGACGACAAGGCCAAGCTGGTGGCCGATGCGCTGCTGTCGGGCGAGCGCCGCGCCGTGTTCCTCGGCAACGAGGCCGTGCGTCATCCGCAATTCGCCGCGCTGCATGCGCTGGCACAGTGGATCGCCATGGAAACCGGCGCCACGCTGGGCTTCCTGACCGAAGCCGCGAACACCGTCGGTGGCCATATCGCCGGCGCGCTGCCGCAAAATGGCGGCGCCAATGCGCAGGCCATGTTTGACACGCCGCGCCGTGCTTACGTGCTGTTGAACACGGAACCCGAGTTCGATGCCGCCAACCCGACCCAGGCGCTGGCTGCGCTGGCCCAGGCCGGCACCGTGGTGGTGCTGTCCGCGTTCCGCTCGGACGCCGCGCTGCAATATGCTGACGTGATCCTGCCGGTGACGCCGTTCACCGAAACCGCGGGCACGTTCGTGAACTGCGAAGGCCTGCCGCAAAGCTTCAACGGCGTCGTCCGCGCGCTGGGCGATTCGCGTCCGGGCTGGAAGGTGCTGCGCGTGCTGGGCAACCTGCTGGACGTGCCTGGCTTCGACTTCGAGACCGCCGAAAGCGTGCGCGACGAAGTGCTGGCCAAGCCGGTCGCACCGCAACTGAACAACGGCACCGACGCGGCCATCCGCGTCACCGCCCAGGCGGCCGGTGGAATCGAACGCATCGCCGATGTGCCGATCTACCACGCCGACCCGATCGTGCGCCGTGCCGATTCGCTGCAACTGTCCGCAGCCGCGCGCCGCGCCATGCAAGCCGGACTGTCGGCAGACCTGTTCGCCTCGCTGGGCGTGCAGGCTGGCGACCCGGTGCGCGTGACGCAAGGGCAGGGCAGCGTGGTGCTGCCAGCCGCCCTCGAAGCCGCGTTGCCTGCCGGCACCGTGCGCGTGTCCGCCGGCACCGTTGCCGCGACCACGCTAGGCGCACCGTTCGGCACCGTCACCGTAGAGAAAGCCATCGACCTGGCCGCCACCGCGAAGGGCGCGGCCGAGCCGGCGGCCACGGCATAAGAAGAGCGAGAAAGAAACATGATCGATTGGATTACCTCGCAAGGACAGAATCTCTTCGGCGGCGCATGGACGCCGCTGTGGATCCTGATTCGCGCCGTGGTCATTGTGGTGCCGCTGCTGTTGTGCGTGGCCTACCTGATCCTGTGGGAGCGCAAGCTGATTGGCTGGATGCACGTGCGTATCGGCCCGAACCGGGTCGGGCCGCTGGGCCTGCTGCAGCCGATCGCCGACGTGCTCAAGCTGCTGCTCAAGGAAGTGATGATGCCCACGCAGGTCAGCCGGGGCATGTACCTGGTTGCCCCGCTGATGGTGCTGATGCCCGCCGTGGCGATCTGGGCGGTGATTCCGTTCCAGGCCGAAGTGGTGATGGCCAACGTCAACGCCGGCCTGCTCTACGTGATGGCGATCAGCTCGGTTGGCGTCTACGGCGTGATCCTGGCCGGTTGGGCCTCCAACTCCAAGTACGCCTTCATCGGCGCCATGCGCGCCGCGGCGCAGATGGTCTCGTATGAAATCGCCATGGGCTTTGCCCTGGTGACCGTGCTGATGGTGTCTGGCAGCCTGAACCTGTCGGCCATCGTCAACTCGCAGAACACCGGCTATTTCGCCAACATGGGGATCAACGTACTGTCGTGGAACTGGCTGCCGCTGCTGCCCATGTTCGGCGTGTACTTCATCTCCGGCGTGGCCGAAACCAACCGCCACCCGTTCGACGTGGTGGAAGGCGAGTCGGAAATCGTTGCCGGCCACATGATCGAGTACTCGGGCATGGGCTTCGCGCTGTTCTTCCTGGCTGAGTACATCAACATGATCGTCATCTCGACGATGACCGCGTTGATGTTCCTGGGAGGCTGGGCGCCGCCGTTCGAGAGCTTCATCACCAATGCGGTCCCGGGCTTCTTCTGGCTGGTGATCAAGGTATTTTTGCTGCTGTCGGTGTTTATCTGGATTCGTGCTTCGTTCCCGCGCTACCGCTATGACCAGATCATGCGCCTGGGCTGGAAGATCTTCATCCCGCTGACGGTGGGCTGGCTGGTCATCGTGGCGATCTGGATCCGGTCGCCCTGGAATATCTGGCATTGAACGGCCAAAGCAGGGGCGCAGCCACAACAGGCGGCACCCTGCGGAATCATTAGGAAGCAATCGTCATGCTGCTCGCCATCAAGGACTTCTTCAACAGCCTGCTCCTGAAGGAACTCTTCAAGGGCATGGCTCTGACCGGGCGTTATCTCTTCGCCCGCAAGATCACGGTCCAGTTCCCCGAAGAGAAAACGCCGATGTCGCCGCGTTTTCGCGGCCTGCACGCGCTGCGCCGCTACCCCAACGGGGAAGAGCGCTGCATCGCCTGCAAGCTGTGCGAAGCGGTTTGCCCGGCTGTGGCCATCACCATCGAGTCCGATGCCCGCGCCGACGGCACCCGCCGCACCACGCGCTATGACATCGACCTGACCAAGTGCATTTTCTGCGGCTTCTGCGAAGAAGCCTGCCCGGTCGACGCCATCGTCGAGACGCATATCCTCGAGTACCACGGCGAGAAGCGCGGCGACCTGTACTTCACCAAGGACATGCTGCTGGCAGTGGGCGACCGCTACGAGCCGCAGATCGCCGCGGCCAAGGCTGCGGACGCCAAGTACCGCTGATAAGCGCATTACAGGGCGTGCCCGCCGAACCTGGCGGGCGTTGCCAATGCATTGTGAATCGGGCCCCGTGTGGGGCTAACGAAAAGGATGCCGCAAGGGCAGGCCACCAGGGGTGGCTTGTGCCGGAAGGCTCGACGAGGACCATGGAACTCACGACCACCATCTTCTATGTCTTTGCGCTGGTGCTGGTGCTCTCCGCACTGAAAGTCATCACCGCGAAGAACCCGGTGCACTCCGCACTGTTCCTCGTGCTGTCGTTTTTTACGGCAGCCGCGATCTGGATGCTGCTGAAGGCCGAATTCCTCGCCATCCTGCTGGTGCTGGTGTACGTGGGCGCCGTGATGGTGCTGTTCCTGTTCGTGGTGATGATGATCGATATCGACATCGAGCACCTGCGACGGGACTTCTGGACCTACGTGCCGCTGGCCTCGGTGATCGGTGCGCTGATCATCGGCGAGATGGCCACCGTGCTGGTGCGTAACTTCATCGGCACCACGGTGCCGCTGAACAACGTGACGCAGGGCCCGGACTACTCCAACACGGCAGCGCTCGGCAAGCTGATCTACACCGACTACATCTACGCCTTTGAAGTGGCGGGCATCATCCTGCTGGTGGCGATCATCGCCGCTGTCGCGCTGACGCTGCGCCGCCGCAAGGACAACAAGTCGCAAGACGTGGGCGAGCAGTTGCGTACCCGCCGCCAGGACCGCGTGCGCCTGGTCTCGATGCCCAGCGAAGCCCGTGCCGGCACCCAAGCCAGCCCGGATGCCGCGGCTGCCGCTAACAAGAACTAAAGCCCGGAGAAACGCTGTGCTCTCTCTCGCCCATTTCCTCGTGCTCGGTGCGATCCTGTTCGCCATCAGCATCGTTGGTATTTTCCTGAACCGCAAGAACGTGATCGTGCTGCTGATGGCGATCGAGTTGATGCTGCTTGCGGTCAATATGAACTTCGTCGCCTTCTCGCACTATCTGGGCGACCTGGCAGGACAGGTTTTCGTTTTCTTTATCCTCACGGTGGCTGCGGCCGAATCGGCAATCGGCCTTGCAATCCTGGTCGTGCTGTTCCGCAACCTGGACACGATCAACGTGGACGACATGGACACCCTCAAGGGTTGATCCGCGCCGCTACGTTATGAATCAAGACCGTTCTCCGACCGCACACCACTAAGCGTCCTATGGCAACCACGCTCGACCCCAACCTGCTACTGGCGATTCCGCTCGCACCGCTCGCCGGTGCAGCCATCGCCGGCCTGTTCGGCACCAAGTTCTTCAGCACGTTCTCCTCGGAGACACGCGCCGGCCGCACGCTGGCCCACACCGTGACGATTCTCGGTGTGGCGATTTCCTGCCTGCTGTCGATCATCGTGCTGATGGACGTCATGAACGGCGCGAGCTTCAATGCCACCGTGTACGAGTGGATGAAGATCGGCGACCTGAAGATGGAAGTGGGCTTCCTGGTCGACTCGCTGACCGCGATGATGATGGTGGTGGTGACCTTCGTCTCGCTGATGGTGCACATCTACACCGTCGGCTACATGAGCGAAGACCCCGGCTACAACCGCTTTTTCGCCTACATCTCGCTGTTCACCTTCTCGATGCTGATGCTGGTGATGAGCAACAACTTCCTGCAGCTGTTCTTCGGCTGGGAAGCTGTGGGCCTGGTGTCGTACCTGCTGATCGGCTTCTGGTACACCCGCCCGACGGCCATCTTCGCCAACCTGAAGGCGTTCCTGGTCAACCGCGTGGGTGACTTCGGCTTCATCCTCGGCATCGGCCTGCTGCTGGCCTACAGCGGCAGCATGAACTACACCGAAGTCTTCGCCGCGCGCGACCAGCTCGCCACGGTGATCTTCCCGGGCACCGACTGGCTGATGATCACGGTCGCCTGCATCTGCCTGTTCATCGGCGCCATGGGCAAGTCGGCGCAGTTCCCGCTGCACGTGTGGCTGCCTGACTCGATGGAAGGCCCGACCCCGATCTCCGCGCTGATTCACGCCGCCACCATGGTGACGGCCGGCATCTTCATGGTCGCGCGCATGTCGCCGCTGTTCGAGCTGTCGGACACCGCGCTGTCGTTCGTGCTGGTGATCGGCGCCATTACCGCGCTGTTCATGGGCTTCCTGGGCATCATCCAGAATGACATCAAGCGCGTGGTGGCTTACTCCACGCTGTCGCAGCTGGGCTACATGACCGTCGCCCTGGGCGCCTCGGCATACTCGGTGGCCGTGTTCCACCTGATGACCCACGCATTCTTCAAGGCGCTGCTGTTCCTTGCCGCGGGCTCGGTCATCATCGGCATGCACCACGATCAGGACATCCGCAACATGGGCGGCCTGCGCAAGTACATGCCGATTACGTGGATCACCTCGCTGGTGGGCTCGCTGGCCCTGATCGGCACGCCGTTCTTTGCTGGTTTCTACTCCAAGGACTCGATTATCGAGGCCGTGGCCGAGTCGCATATCCCGGGCTCGGGCTTCGCTTACTTCGCGGTGCTGGCCGGCGTGTTCGTCACGGCGTTCTACTCGTTCCGCATGTACTTCCTGGTGTTCCACGGCGAAGAGCGTTTCGGCAAGGAAGACCACCACGCGCATCACGCGGGCAACCATGACGATGAGGAGGCAACGGCCGACCATCATCACGGCCTGGCCCCGGGCGAGAAGCCGCACGAGTCGCCGTGGGTCGTCACGCTGCCGCTGGTGCTGCTGGCCATCCCGTCGGTGGTGATCGGCGCGATCGCGATCGGCCCGATGCTGTTCGGCGACTTCTTCAAGAATGGCGTGGCCTTCAAGAACGTGATCTACGTAGGCGAGAACCACCACGCGATGGCGGAGCTGACCGAAGCCTTCCACGGCTGGGTGGCGATGGGCCTGCATTCGCTGAGCACGCCGGTGCTGTGGCTGGCCATCTCGGGCGTGGTGCTGTCCTGGTTCTTCTACATGAAGCGCCCGGACATCCCGGCTGCCATCAAGCAACGTTTTTCGGGCCTGTACACGCTGCTCGACAACAAGTACTACATGGACGCGATCAACCAGGCCGTGTTTGCCCGCGGGGCCCGTCTGCTTGGCACCGGCCTGTGGAAGGGCGGTGACCAGGGGCTGATCGACGGCCTGGTGGTCAACGGTGCCGCGCGTGTGGTCGGCTGGTTCGCTTCGGTGAGCCGCTACCTGCAGTCCGGCTATATCTACCATTACGCATTCGCCATGATCCTGGGCATGCTGGTACTGCTGACGATGACGGTGTTCGGCACCTCGTTCGCCACAGTGGGCACCAAGTAAGGAAAACAAGAAAATGGTTCTGTCTTTCGCTATCTGGCTGCCGATCTTTTTTGGCCTGCTGATACTAGCCTCGGGTTCCGACCGCAGTCGCTGCTACGTGCGCTGGATGTCGCTGTTCGGCTCCATCGTCAGCTTCATCGTCACGCTGCCGCTGGTGTTTCACTTCGACCGCTCCACGGCGGCCATGCAGTTCGTCGAGAAGTCGAACTGGATCGAGCGCTTCAACATCAACTACCACCTGGGTGTCGACGGCATCTCGATGTGGTTCGTGGTGCTGACCGCCTTCATCACTGTGATCGTGGTGATCTCCGCCTGGGAAGTGATCACCGAGCGCGTGGCCGAGTACATGGCCTCGTTCCTGATTTTGTCGGGCCTGATGGTCGGCGTGTTTTGCGCGCTCAACGGCATGCTGTTCTACGTGTTCTTCGAAGCCACGCTGATCCCGATGTACATCATCATCGGTGTCTGGGGCGGCCCGAACCGTGTGTACGCGGCTTTCAAGTTCTTCCTGTACACGCTGCTCGGCTCGCTGCTGACGCTGGTTGCGCTGCTGTACCTGTACAGCAAGACCGGTACTTTCGAGATCCTCGAATGGCACCAGGCCAAGCTGTCGATGAACGAGCAGATCGCGCTGTTTGTCGCCTTCTTCCTGGCCTTCGCGGTCAAGGTGCCGATGTGGCCCGTCCATACCTGGCTGCCTGACGCCCACGTCGAGGCGCCGACCGGCGGCTCGGTGGTGCTGGCTGCCATCATGCTGAAGCTGGGCGCCTACGGTTTCCTGCGTTTCTCGTTGCCGATCGCGCCAGACGCCAGCCATAGCATGGCCGCTTTCATCATCACCATCTCGCTGATCGCGGTAATCTACATTGGCCTGGTCGCGCTGGTGCAGGCCGACATGAAGAAGCTGGTGGCGTACTCGTCGATCGCCCACATGGGCTTCGTCACGCTGGGCTTCTTCATCTTCAACGAGATCGGCATCGAGGGCGGCATCATCCAGATGATCTCCCACGGCTTTATCTCGGGCGCCATGTTCCTTTGCATCGGCGTGCTGTATGACCGGGTGCACTCGCGCCAGATCGCCGATTACGGCGGTGTGGTGAACACCATGCCGAAGTTCGCGGCGCTGTCGGTGTTCTTCGCCATGGCTAACTGCGGCCTGCCGGCTACCTCGGGTTTCGTCGGTGAATTCATGGTCATCCTGGGCGCGGTCAAGTTCAACTTCTGGATCGGCCTGCTGGCAGCCACGGCACTGATCCTGGGCGCCGCCTATTCGCTGTGGATGGTCAAGCGCGTGATCTTTGGCGACGTGGTGCACAAGCACGTAGCCGAGCTGGTCGACCTGAACAAGCGCGAGTTCCTGATGCTCGGCCTGCTGGCGATCATGACCCTGTATATGGGCCTGTATCCGAAACCCTTCACCGATGTGATGCACGCTTCCGTGGTGAACCTGCTGTCGCACGTGGCGCAGTCGAAGCTGTAATCGGGGAGAGAAACAAACATGCAACCGTCCTCGACATTGGCACCTGTGGCGCCAATCATTTTCCTGGCGATCGCGATCGCCGCGGTCAACTGGATCGACCTTGCCCGTGGCAAGAACCGCACCAGCGTGGCCTATCCGCTGTCGCTGCTGACCACGCTGGTGCTGACCGTGTGGTTCGGCATCAACGGCGTCGCCGGCGAGACCCACTACGCATTCGCCAACCTGGTGGTCGTGGACCCGATGGCTAACCTGCTGTCGGCTTTCGCTTCCGCGGCGCTGTTCGTCACGCTGGTCTACACCCGTAGCTACCTGGCCGACCGCGACATGTTCAGCGGCGAGTTCTACATGCTCGCGCTGTTCACGCTTGGCGGCCAGATCGTGATGATCACCGGCAACAACTTCCTGACCCTGTACCTGGGCCTGGAACTGCTGTCGCTGGCATCCTATGCGCTGGTGGCCTTGCGCCGCGACAACCGCGTGACCTCCGAATCCGCCATCAAGTACTTCGTGCTGGGCGCACTGGCTTCGGGCTTCCTGCTGTATGGCATGTCCATGCTGTACGGCGCCACCGGCTCGCTGAACCTCGCGGAAGTGTTCCGCGTGGTGGAATCGGGCCGCGTCAACACCACCATGCTGGCCTTCGGCGTGGTCTTCATCGTGGCCGGCATTGCGTTCAAGATGGGCGCCGCACCGTTCCACATGTGGATCCCGGACATCTACCAGGGCTCGCCGACCGCGGTGACGCTGCTGATCGCTGGCGCGCCCAAGCTGGCTGCGTTCGCCATGGCGCTGCGCCTGCTGGTGGAAGGCCTGCTGCCGCTGGCGGTGGACTGGCAAGTCATGCTGATGGTGCTGGCCGTGGCGTCTCTCGCCATCGGCAATCTGACCGCCATCGTGCAGACCAACCTGAAGCGGATGCTGGCTTACTCCACCATCTCGCACATGGGCTTCCTGCTGCTGGGCCTGCTGTCCGGCGTGGCCGACGGCAAGGCCGACGGCGCCGCCAGCGCCTACGGTTCGTCGATGTTCTATGCCGTGACCTACGTGCTGACCACGCTGGGCACCTTCGGCATCGTGCTGCTGCGCGCCGGCAAGGATTTCGAAGCCGAGACCCTGGACGACCTCAAGGGCCTGTCGCGCAAGAACCCCTGGTACGCGCTGCTGATGCTGGTGATGATGTTCTCGCTGGCCGGCATCCCGCCGACCATGGGCTTCTACGCCAAGCTGGCGGTGCTCGAAGCCGTGGTCAAGAGCGGCATGACCTGGCTGGCCGTGGTGGCCGTGCTGTTCTCGCTGATCGGCGCGTTCTACTACCTGCGCATCGTCAAGCTGATGTACTTCGATGCGCCGGCTGACGAGCGCAAGCTGGAATCCAGCTTCGGGCTGCGTTCGATGCTGACGCTGAACGGCGCGGTCATCATTGCCCTGGGCCTGTTCCCCGCGGCGCTGATGAACCTGTGCTACCAGGCGATCCGCGCCACGCTGGCGTCCTGATGCACCACGGCGGCGTAGCGATATGAGTTCATCTGCGGCGGGCTGGTTTGTCATCTTGTTGGCATTGGTCTGTGCCAACCTGCCGTTCATCAACCAGCGGCTGTTCGCGCTGATTCCGCTGCGCTTCGCCAGGAAGCCGCTGTGGATGAGGCTGGCTGAGTTGATCACCTGGTATGTGGTGGCAGGCCTGGCGGGCTTCGCCGTGGAGGCGGGGCTGGGCAACGCCTTCCCGCAGGGCTGGCAGTTCTACGCCATTACCGCCTGCATGATGCTGGTGTTCGCCTTCCCGGGCTTCACCTGGCAGTACCTCGTCAAACATCGCGCGGCTTGACAGCCGGGTAGCGAAGGCGCCCGGGCCGGCCGCGTCCGGACCCGGAGCTTTCATGAGCGACAATATTGACACGCTGGACGCTAGCGAGATCGCCGCTGGCGGCGATCAAGGCCTGAAGGAAGTGTGCGTGGCGTCCGCCACGCTGCACACAGGCAAATTCCTCACTCTCAAGCAAGATATCGTCAAGCTGCCCGACGGCAAGCATGCCGGGCGGGAATACGTGCTGCATCCGGGCGCGGTGATGATGATCCCGCTGTTCGACGATGGCACCGTGCTGCTGGAGCGGCAGTACCGCTATCCGGTTGGCGAAGTGATGCTGGAGTTTCCTGCCGGCAAGCTGGATCCCCAGGAAGGCGCGCAGCGCTGCGGCGAGCGCGAGCTGCGGGAGGAAACCGGCTACAGCGCGCGGCGTTGGGATTACCTCACGCGCATCCATCCCGTCATTTCTTATTCCACCGAGTTTATCGATATCTTCCTGGCGCGGGATCTGACCGCCGGGCCGGCGCAGCTCGATGAAGGCGAATTCCTCGAGACGTTCATCGTGCCGGCGGGGCAGGTGATCGATTGGGTGCGCTCGGGGCGGATTACCGATGTGAAGACGATTATTGGGGCGTTTTGGCTGGAGAAGGTGGTGTCGGGGGTTTGGGGGGCGGGGGAGCAGGTGTTACCGGGATAAAGGGGGGGGTGGGGAAGGGCAGAACCGTTGGCGCTTGTTGCCTTGGTTGGGTTTTCTTTGTGCGGCGTTGGTTTTTGGACCCAAGGGCCATACGACATCCCCCTGCGGGGGCTGCCGGTCACTTTTCTTTGACCGGCA